>NZ_JBIADZ010000007.1:0-197895 GCF_042868035.1 Streptomyces sp. NPDC007875
TGTCGGTGGATTCGCTGGTGCTGCGGCCGGTGTCGGCCGAGCAGATCGGTGGTGCGCGGGGCGGTCGTCAGGACTCCCTCTTCCGCCTGGAGTGGACCGAGTTCGCGGCCGAGAAGGACGCGCGGGTCGGCGGCGGCTGGGCGGTGCTCGGTTCCGAGGCGCTGGAGCGCGGCCTCTCCGGCTCGGACGTGGCCGCGTACGCGGATCTGGCCGCGCTGGGTGCGGCGATCGAGTCGGGCGAGGCAGTGGCCGATGAGGTGCTCGTCGACTTCTCGTCCGACGGGGACGGCGGTCCCGCCGCCGTGCACCGGGCCACGGCCAGGGCGCTG
Source organism: Streptomyces sp. NPDC007875 (assembly GCF_042868035.1). Taxonomy (NCBI): domain Bacteria; kingdom Bacillati; phylum Actinomycetota; class Actinomycetes; order Kitasatosporales; family Streptomycetaceae; genus Streptomyces; species Streptomyces sp. NPDC007875. The sequence goes on from NZ_JBIADZ010000007.1 coordinate 330, forward strand.
GGGCTGATCCAGACCTGGCTGGCCGATGAGCGGTTCGCGGATGCGCGTCTGACACTGCTGACCTCGGGCGCGGTGGCCACCGAGGCCGCCGAGCCGGTGGCGGACCTGGCGGGCGCCGCCGTATGGGGTCTGCTGCGCTCGGCGCAGTCGGAGAACCCGGGCCGGTTCGTCCTGGTCGACGTCGACGGTGCGGCCGGTTCGTTGTCGGCGGTCGCGGGTGCGCTGCGGTCCGGTGAACCGCAGGTGGCCGTACGGGACGGGGCGCTGCGGGCGCCGCGTCTGGCGCGGGCCGCCGTGGACACCGAGCAGCCGCTCGATGTCGATGCCGAGGGCACGGTGCTGGTGACCGGTGCGAGTGGCACGCTGGGCGGTCTGCTGGCGCGGCACCTGGTGGTGGAGCGTGGGGTCCGGCGTCTGCTGCTGGTGAGTCGCCGTGGTGGCGAGGCTCCGGGCGCGGCCGAACTCAGCTCCGAACTAGCCGAGTTGGGCGCGAGCGTGCGCTGGGCGGCGTGCGATGTGGCGGACCGGGACGCGCTCGCCGCGACCCTCGCCGACGTCCCCACCGAGCATCCGCTGACGGCGGTCGTCCACACGGCCGGTGTGCTGGATGACGGTGTGGTCGGTTCGTTGACGCCGGAGCGGTTGGCGCGGGTGTTGCGTCCGAAGGTGGATGCGGCGTGGAACCTGCATGAGCTGACCCGCGAGCTCGACCTGTCGGCGTTCGTGCTGTTCTCGTCCGCCGCCGGTGTCTTCGGCAACGCGGGCCAGGGCAACTACGCCGCCGCCAACGCCTTCCTGGACGCCCTGGCCCAACACCGCCGGGCGCACGGCCTGGCCGGTACCTCGCTGGCCTGGGGTCTGTGGGCGGACTCCAGCGCGATGACCGGTGAGTTGGACGAGGCCGATGTGTTCCGGATGAGCCGGGGCGGCGTGGTCGCGCTGTCCGCCACCGAGGGCCTGGAGCTGTTCGACGCCGCGGGCCGCACGGACGAGGCGCTGCTCGTGCCCGTCCGGCTGGACCTGGCCGTGCTGCGCGCCGAGGCGGCGTCGGCCGGTGTGGTCGCGCCGCTGCTGCGGGGGCTGGTGCGGGTTCCGGCGCGGCGTGCGGCGGAAGGTGCGGCGGCGTCGGGCGCGCTGACGCGGCGGCTGGCCGGTCTGAGTGAGGCCGAGCAGCTCGACGCCCTGCTGGAACTGGTCCGTACGCAGGTCGCGGCCGTACTCGGCCATGACTCGCTGGACACCGTCGAACCGCATCGCTCCTTCCGTGAGCTGGGCTTTGACTCGCTGACGGCGGTGGAGCTGCGGAATGCGCTGGGTGCGGTGAGTGAGCTGCGGCTGCCCGCGACGCTGGTCTTCGACTACCCGACGCCGGTGGTGTTGGCGGAGTTCCTGCGCGCTGAGGTGGTGGGTGCGGCTGCTGCTGTGTCCGGGCCGGTTGTGGTGACGGCGGCGGATGATGAGCCGATCGCGATTGTGGGGTTGGGCTGCCGTTATCCGGGTGGGGTGGAGACTCCGGAGGATCTGTGGCGGCTGGTCATGGAGGGCCGGGACGCGATCTCCGAGTTCCCCACCGACCGCGGCTGGGACCTGGATGGGCTCTACCACCCGGACCCCGACCACCCGGGCACCTCGTACTCCCGCGAGGGCGGCTTCGTCGACCGGGCGGGCCACTTCGACCCGGCGTTCTTCGGTATCTCGCCGCGTGAGGCCCTCGCCATGGACCCGCAGCAGCGGTTGCTGCTGGAGACGTCGTGGGAGGCTTTCGAGCGGGCCGGGATCGCCCCGGGTGTGCTGCGCGGCAGCCGTACCGGTGTCTTCGCCGGTGTGATGTACCACGACTACGCCTCCTCGCTGCCGGCGCTCCCGGAAGGCGTGGAGGGCTTCGTCGGTACGGGTAATGCGGCGAGTGTGATTTCTGGTCGGTTGGCGTACACGTTTGGTCTTGAGGGGCCGACGATTACGGTGGATACGGCGTGTTCGTCGTCGTTGGTGGCGTTGCATCTGGCGGTTCAGGCGCTGCGGAACGGTGAGTGTTCGCTGGCGTTGGCCGGTGGTGTGACGGTGATGGCGACTCCGGCGCCGTTTGTGGAGTTCAGTCGTCAGCGTGGGCTTGCGGCGGATGGTCGGTGCAAGGCGTTCTCGGCGGATGCGGATGGCACGGGGTGGTCCGAGGGTGCGGGCATGCTGCTGGTGGAGCGGCTGTCGGACGCGCGGAAGAACGGGCATCCGGTGCTGGCCGTGGTGCGGGGTTCCGCGATCAACCAGGATGGTGCGTCGAATGGTCTGACGGCGCCGAATGGTCCGTCGCAGCAGCGGGTGATTCGTCAGGCGTTGGCGAATGCGGGTCTGTCGGCGTCCGAGGTGGATGCGGTGGAGGCGCATGGCACGGGCACCAGCCTTGGTGACCCGATCGAGGCGCAGGCGTTGATGGCCACGTACGGTCAGGAGCGGGATGCGGAGCGGCCGTTGCTGCTCGGTTCGATCAAGTCGAATATGGGTCATACGCAGGCTGCTGCCGGTGTTGCGGGGATCATCAAGATCGTGATGGCGATGCGGCATGGTGTGTTGCCGCGGACGTTGCATGCGCAGGAGCCGTCGCCGCATATCGATTGGTCGGCGGGTGCGGTGTCGTTGTTGCAGGAGTCGGTGGAGTGGCCGGAGGTGGGTCGTCCCCGGCGGGCTGCGGTCTCGTCGTTCGGCTTCAGCGGTACCAACGCGCACACGATCATCGAGCAGGCCCCTGAGCCCGAACCGGCGGAGGTTCCCACCGCCCCGGTCGCCCAGCCGTCCGTTCTGCCGTGGGTGCTCTCCGGCAAGAACACCGACGCGCTGCGCGCCCAGGCCGGGCGGCTGCTCGCCGACGTCGAGGGGCGGCCGGAGCGGTCGCTGACCGACTTGGCGTACTCGCTCGCGACCACGCGCGCCGCGCTGGACCACCGTGCGGTGGTCGTCGGCGGTGACCGGGTCGGGCTGGCTTCGGGCCTGGAGGCGCTGGCACGTGGCGAGTCGGCGGCCGGGCTCACCGAAGGCACGGTGGCGGACGGCAAGGTGGCGTTCCTGTTCACGGGGCAGGGCAGCCAGCGGCTCGGTATGGGACGTGAGCTGTATGACTCCTATCCGGTGTTCGCGGAGGCGCTGGACGCGGTCTGCGATGAGCTGGACGCGCATCTGGAGCGGCCGCTGAAGACGGTGCTGTTCGGGGCTGACGCCGAGGCGCTGGATCAGACGGGGTTCACCCAGCCCGCGCTGTTCGCGGTCGAGGTGGCGCTGTTCCGGCTGGTCGCGACCTGGGGTCTGAAGGCGGACTTCCTCTCCGGCCACTCCATCGGTGAGCTGGCCGCCGCCCACGTGGCCGGTGTCCTCTCCCTCGCGGACGCGGCGAAGCTGGTGGCCGCGCGTGGCCGCCTGATGCAGGAGCTTCCGGCCGGTGGCGCGATGATCGCTGTCCAGGCGTCCGAGGACGAGGTGCTGCCGCTGCTCACCGACCGTGTGAGCATCGCTGCCCTCAATGGGCCCACCTCCGTCGTCATCGCGGGCGATGAGGACGTGGCTCAGGAGATCGCGGCGGGCTTCGAGGAGCGGGGTCGCAAGACCAAGCGGCTCACGGTCAGCCACGCGTTCCATTCCCCGCGTATGGATGGCATGGTGGACGCGTTCCGCGAGGTCGCGGAGGGGCTGACCTATGAGGCCCCGCGCATTCCGATCGTCTCGAACCTCACCGGGAACGTCGTCTCCGCCGAGGAGATCACGACGGCCGACTTCTGGGTGCGCCATGTGCGCGAAGCCGTCCGTTTCCTCGACGGCGTCCGCACCCTCGAAGCCCAGGGCGTCACCACCTATCTCGAACTCGGCCCCGACGGTGTCCTCACCGCCATGGCCCAGGAGTGCGTCACCGACACCGAGGCCGACGTCGCCTTCGCCGCCGCGCTGCGCAAGGACCGCACCGAGGCCGAGACGCTGACGGCCGCCATCGCCCGGGCCCATGTGCGCGGTGTGGCAGTCGACTGGGCGGCGTTCTTCGCGGGAACCGGCGCCCAGCGCACCGAGCTGCCGACGTACCCCTTCCAGCGCGAGCGCTACTGGCTGGAGGCTCCCGCCGGAGCCGTGGGCGACGTGGTCTCGGCCGGTCTCGGCGCGGCCGATCACCCGTTGCTGGGCGCGGCGGTGGATCTGCCCGACTCCGAGGGCTTCCTCTTCACGGGCCGGCTCTCGCTCCGTACGCACCCCTGGCTGGCCGACCACGCCGTCATGGACACCGTGATGCTGCCCGGTACGGCTCTGGTCGAGCTGGCGGTGCGCGCCGGTGACCAGGTCGGCTGCGATCTGCTGGACGAACTGACCCTCGAAGCGCCGCTGATCCTTCCGGAGCGCGGTGGGGTACAGCTTCGGGTGGCCGTGGACGAGCCCGACGGCCCCGACGGGCGGCGCGCGCTGACCGTCTACTCGCGGCTGGAGGACGCCGCCGACGCGCCGTGGATCCGGCACGCCTCCGGTGTGCTGACGGTCTCCGGCTCCGCCGCCGACACCACCGGCACGGCGGAATGGCCCCCGGCCGCCACCGGGACCACCGACGACCTCGAACCGCTCGACGTGGACGGGCTGTACGACGGCTTCGCCGCGCTGGGCCTCGCCTACGGGCCGGTCTTCCAGGGCCTGCGGGCCGCCTGGCGGCGCGGGGACGAGGTGTTCGCCGAGGTGGCGCTGGACGAGGACCGGCAGGGCGAGGCCCGTGCTTACGGGCTGCACCCGGCGCTGCTGGACGCCGCGCTGCACACGGTGGCGCTCGGCGGGTTCTTCCCGGCCGAGGAGGCGGGCCGGGCCCGGCTGCCGTTCTCGTGGGACGCCGTACGGCTGCACGCGGTCGGCGCGACCGCGCTGCGGGTGCGGGTCTCCCCGGCGGGGCAGGGCGCGGTGGCGCTGGAGATCACCGACGAGGCCGGTGCCCCGGTGGTGTCGGTCGGCTCGCTGGCGCTGCGGCCGCTGGACGCCGAGCAGTTCGCGGCCGCGCGTACCGCACACCACGAGGCGCTGTTCCGTCTCGACTGGGCCGCGCTGCCCACGCTCGCCGAGCCGCAGCGGCCGGAGGACACCGCCCTGTGGGCCGTCCTGGACGGCACCGGCGGTGATCTGAAGATCACGGCCGCGCTGACGGACGCGGACACCGGTATCGAGGCCGAGACCTACACGGGGCTCTCCGCGCTCGCCGAGGCGGTGGAGGCCGAGGGGATCGCGCCCGATGTGGTCCTCGCACCGTGCCTGCCCGACCTGGGCACGCCCGGGGACACCGCGGGCGCCGCACACACCGTCGTCCGGCGGACGCTGGCGCTGGTCCAGGAGTGGATCGCGGACGAGCGGTTCGCCGACTCCCGGCTGGTCCTCCTCACCCGTGGCGCCGTGGCCGTGACCACCGGCGACGACACCGGGACCGAAGGGGCCGAAGGGACCGAGGGCGTGGACGACCTGACCCACGCCGCCGCCTGGGGTCTGGTGCGGTCGGCGCAGGCCGAGCACCCGGGCCGCTTCGTCCTGGTCGATGTCCAAGGCGACGTCGATGTTCAAGGAGACAGCGCCGCCAACGGCTGGCTCCCCGCCCTGGTCGCAGGGTTGCGGACGGACGAGCCGCAGCTTGCCGTCCGCGCCGGAACCGTCCACGCACCGCGCCTCGCGCGGGTGGCGGCCCTGGACGAGGCGGCCGTGCCCGGTCTCGACCCGAATGGCACCGTGCTGATCACCGGCGCGTCCGGCACCCTGGGCGGGCAGTTGGCCCGCCATCTGGTGACCGAGCGCGGCGCCCGGAGGCTGCTGCTGACCAGCCGCCGTGGCGCGGAGGCGGCGGGCGCCGCCGAACTGGCCGCCGAGCTCGGCGCGTTGGGCGCCGAGGCGACCTGGGCGGCGTGTGACGCGGCCGACCGGGACGCGCTCGCCGGCCTCCTGGCGGACATTCCCGCCGACCAACCCCTCACCGCCGTGATCCACGCGGCGGGCGTGCTGGACGACGGGATCATCGAATCCCTCACCCCGGAGCGCGTCGAGCGGGTGCTGCGGCCCAAGGTGGACGCGGCGTGGAACCTCCACGAGCTGACCCGCGGCAGCAATCTCTCCGCATTCGTGCTGTTCTCCTCGGCGGCCGGTGTCTTCGGCAACCCGGGGCAGGGCAACTACGCGGCGGCCAACACCTTCCTGGACGCCCTCGCCCAGCACCGCCGCGCCCAGGGCCTGCCCGCCGTCTCCCTGGCCTTTGGCCTGTGGGAGGACGAGGGCGGCATGGCCGCGACCCTCGCCGACGCCGACCGGCAGCGGATGAGCCGCGGCAGCATGGGCGCGCTGAGCAACGCCGAGGGCCTGGCCCTGTTCGACGTGTCCGCCCTCGCCGGACACGCGGTGCTGATCCCCGCCGCCCTGGACATCGCCGCCCTGCGCGCCCAGTCCACGGGCGGGGTCGCCCCGCTGCTGCGCGGGCTGATCCGCACCCCCGTACGCCGGGCCGCGGCCGGTGGCGGCGGGGCGGACGAGGCGGCGAGCCTCGCCGAGCGGCTCGCGGGCATGTCCGCGGCCGAACGGGACCGCTTCCTGCTCAACCTGGTCTGCGGCCAGGTGGCCACCGTGCTCGGCTACGGCAGCGCGGCGGCGATCGAACCCGGCGCGGCCTTCAAGGAGCTGGGCTTCGACTCGCTCACCGCCGTCGAACTCCGCAACCGGCTCGGCGCGGCCACCGGGCTCCGGCTGCCCGCCACGCTGATCTTCGACTACCCGACCCCCGACGCCCTGACCGACCATCTGCGCGCGGAACTCCCGCACGGGGACGGCGGCGGCCCGTCGGTGTTCGGCGAACTCGACCGCCTGGAAGCCGCCCTGGCCGTGGCCGCCGACGACAGCGTCACCCGCTCCAGGATCACCATGCGTCTCCAGGCGCTCCTGGCGAAGTGGAACGACGCCCAGGAAGCGACCGCAGGCGGCGACACCGACGACCACGACCTCGAATCCGCGACCGACGATGAGCTCTTCGACCTGCTCGACGACGAACTCGGCTCCTCCTGAACGGGAGCGTTCTGAACACATGAGCACCCCCTCCCTCTTCGCAAGGAGCCGACGCAATGGTGAATAACGAGGACAAGCTCCGGGATTACCTCAAGCGGGCCACCGCCGACCTGCGTCAGGCCCGCCGACAGCTGCGCGAGGTCGAGGAGCGGCACCAGGAGCCGATCGCGATCGTCGCGATGAGCTGCCGCTACCCGGGCGGTGTCCGCACCCCCGAGGAACTGTGGCGGCTCGTCCTGGAGGGCGAGGACGCGATCTCCGGCTTCCCCACGGACCGTGGCTGGGACGTCGAGTCGCTGTATGACGCCGACCCCGACCAGGCGGGTGCCAGCTATGTGAACGAGGGCGGATTCCTCTACGACGCGGGCGGCTTCGACCCCACGCTCTTCGGGATCTCGCCGCGTGAGGCCATGGCGATGGACCCGCAGCAGCGGCTGCTGCTGGAGACGACGTGGGAGGCGTTCGAGCGCGCCGGGGTCGACCCGACCGGGCTGCGCGGCAGCCGGACCGGTGTCTTCGCGGGCGTGATGTACCACGACTACACCTCGCGGCTCGACTCCGTGCCCGAGGGCGTCGAGGGTTTCCTCGGCACCGGAAGCTCCGGCTCCATCGCCTCCGGCCGGGTGTCGTACACCTTCGGTCTGGAGGGTCCGGCGGTCACCGTCGACACGGCGTGCTCGTCGTCGCTGGTCACCCTGCACATGGCGGTCCAGGCGCTGCGCAACGGTGAATGCTCGCTCGCGCTCGCGGGCGGGGTCACGGTGATGGCCACCCCCTCGACGTTCACCGAGTTCAGCCGGCAGCGTGGGCTCGCCGCCGACGGCCGCTGCAAGCCCTTCGCCGCCGCCGCGGACGGCACCGGCTGGGGCGAGGGCGTGGGCATGCTGCTGGTCGAGCGGCTGTCGGACGCGCGCAAGAACGGCCATCCGGTGCTGGCGATCGTGCGCGGAAGCGCCATCAACCAGGACGGTGCGTCCAACGGCCTGACCGCGCCCAACGGCCCGTCCCAGCAGCGCGTCATCCACCAGGCGCTCACCAACGGCCGCCTCTCCGCGGCCGATGTGGACGTCGTCGAGGCACACGGCACCGGTACGACGCTGGGTGACCCGATAGAGGCGCAGGCGCTGCTCGCCACCTACGGCCAGGAGCACACCGAGGACCAGCCGCTGCTGCTCGGCTCGATCAAGTCCAACATCGGGCACACCCAGGCCGCGGCCGGTGTCGCGGGCATCATCAAGATGGTCATGGCCATCCGCCATGGCGTCCTGCCCAGGACCCTGCACATCGACGAGCCGACCCCGCATGTCGACTGGTCGGCGGGCGCGGTGTCGCTGCTGGCCGAGACCACCCCCTGGCCGGAGACCGACCACCCGCGCCGGGCCGCCGTGTCCTCCTTCGGCTTCAGCGGCACCAACGCGCACACCATCCTGGAGCAGGCCCCCGCCGAGGAGACCGAGGAGGCCGAGGAGGCCACCGAGCAACCGGCCCCGTCGTCGAAGCGGCTGGACGTGGTGCCGTGGGCGGTGTCGGGCAAGAGCGCGGCGGCGCTGCGCGCCCAGGCACAGCGGCTGCTGGCGCGCATCGAGGCCGACCCCGGGCTGAGCCCGGTCGACGTGGGCCTCTCGCTGACCACCACCCGGGCCCAGCTCGACCACCGCGCCGTGGTGCGCGGCCACGACCGCGCCGACCTGCTGGCCGGGCTCACCGCCCTGGCCGACGGGGGTATGGCGGCGGGCGTCGCACAGGGCGCCGTCGTCGGCGGCCGGACGGCGTTCGTGTTCCCGGGGCAGGGGTCGCAGTGGGCCGGTATGGCGGTGGGGCTGATGGACGCCTCGCCGGTGTTCGCCGCGCGGATCGAGGAGTGTGCCGCGGCGCTGGCGGAGTTCACCGACTGGTCGTTGGTGGATGTGCTGCGCGGCGCGGAGGGCGCGCCGTCGCTGGAGCGCGTGGATGTGGTCCAGCCGGTGTTGTTCGCGGTGATGGTTTCGCTCGCGGAGCTGTGGCGTTCGCTGGGTGTCGTCCCGGCGGCTGTGGTCGGGCACTCGCAGGGTGAGATCGCGGCCGCGTGTGTGGCGGGGATTCTGTCGCTGCGGGATGCGGCGCGTGTGGTGGCGCTGCGGAGTCAGGCGATTGGCCGGGTGCTGGCGGGCAAGGGCGGCATGGTGTCGGTGGCGCTGCCGGTGGCGGAGGTGCGTGAGCGGATCGCGCGCTGGGGCGAGGAGCGGATCTCGGTGGCGGCCGTCAACGGGCCGTCGTCGGTGGTCGTCTCCGGTGAGCCGACCGCGCTGGATGAGCTGGTCGCCGCGTGTGAGGCCGATGAGGTGCGGGCGCGCCGGGTGCCGGTGGACTACGCCTCGCATTCGGCGCAGGTCGAGCTGCTCCGCGATGAGCTGCTGGAGCTGCTGGCGCCGGTGGAGCCCAAGGCGGCCGAGGTGCCGTTCCTGTCGACGGTGACGGGGGAGTGGGTCGAGGGTCCGGAGCTGGACGCCGAGTACTGGTTCACCAACCTCCGCCGCACGGTGGAGCTGGAGGGCGCGGTGCGCCGTCTGCTGGATGAGGGCTTTGGCGCCTTCATCGAGTCCAGCGCGCACCCCGTGCTGACGATGGGTGTGCAGGAGACCGCCGAGAGCGCGGGCCGTGAGGCTGCCGCGATGGGGTCGCTGCGCCGTGACGAGGGTGGCCTGGACCGCTTCTGGGCCTCGCTCGGCGAGGCGTGGACACGCGGCGTCGCCGTGGACTGGGAGGCGGTGTTCGACGGTACGGGCGCGGAGCGCGTCGAGCTGCCCACGTACGCCTTCCAGCACCAGCACTACTGGCTGGAGGCGGGCACCCCCGCCGCTGCCGCCACCGCCGCCGACCCCGTCGAGGCCCGCTTCTGGGAGGCCGTGGAGGGCGAGGACTGGCAGGCGCTCGCCGCCGAGCTGGACGTCGACGGCGATGAGCGGGTCAGCGCGCTGCTGCCCGCCCTGGCCACCTGGCGCAAGCAGAGCCGTGAGCAGTCCACGGTGGACGGCTGGCGTTACCGCGTCACCTGGAAGCCGCTCGCCGACGGGCAGCCCGCGCGGCTGTCCGGCGCCTGGCTCGTCGTCGCCCCGGCCGCCGAGGACATCTGGACCGACGCCGTGGCCGGTGTGCTCGCCGAACGCGGCGCCGACGTACGGCGGATCGCCGTGGACACCGACGCCGACGGCCGGGACGAGCTGATCGAGCGGCTGCGGGCCGCGCTCACCGAAACCGACGGCATCCCGTTCGCCGGAGTGCTGTCGCTGCTGGCCCTCGACGGCCACCCGCACCCCCATCACCCCTCCGTCCCCGCCGGGGTGGCGGCGCAGCTCGCGCTGGTGCAGGCGCTGGGCGACGCGGAGATCGGCGCGCCGCTGTGGTCCGCCACCCGTGGCGCGGTCTCCGTCGGCCGTACGGACACCCTCGAATCCCCCGAGCAGGCGCTGGTCTGGGGGCTCGGCCGGGTGGCCGCGCTGGAGCACGGCGAGCGCTGGGGCGGTCTGGTCGACCTGCCCGGGGCGCCCGACGAGAAGGCGTTGGCCCGGCTGGTGACCGTGCTCGCCGGGGCCGAGGAGGAGGACCAGGTCGCGATCCGCGCCACCGGGCTGCTCGTACGCCGTCTGGTGCGCGCCCCGCTGGCCGCCACGCCCGCCGTACGGTCCTGGGAGCCGGCCGGTACGACGCTGGTCACCGGCGGTACGGGTGCGCTGGGCGCCCATGTGGCGCGCTGGCTGGCCACCAACGGGGCCGAGCATCTGGTGCTCACCAGCCGCCGTGGCCTGGAGGCCCCGGGCGCGGCGGATCTGCGGTCCGAACTGACCGAGCTGGGCGCGAAGGTCACCATCGCCGCATGCGATGTGGCCGACCGTGCCCAGGTCGAGGCGCTGCTCGCGGACATCCCCGCCGAGCATCCGCTGACGGCCGTCGTTCACACGGCCGCCGTGCTGGACGACGGGGTGATCGAGGGCCTGACCCCGGACCAGGTGGACCGGGTGCTGAAGGTCAAGGTCGACGCCACCCGCCATCTGCACGAGCTGACCCGGGATCTGGACCTCTCCGCGTTCGTGCTGTTCTCGTCCTTCGCGGCCACCTTCGGCGCGCCCGGCCAGGGCAACTACGCCCCGGGCAACGCCTTCCTCGACGCCTTCGCCGAGCACCGGCGCGCCCAGGGCCTGCCCGCCACCTCGCTGGCCTGGGGCCCGTGGGGCGAGGGCGGGATGGCCGAGGGCGGCGTCGGTGACCGGATGCGCCGCCACGGCGTCATCGAGATGGCGCCGCGGTCGGCCGTCACCGCGCTCCAGCACGCGCTGGACCGCGACGAGTCGGTGCTGACCGTCGTCGACATGGAGTGGAAGCGCTTCGTTCTCGCCTTCACCTCCGGCCGCTCCCGTCCGCTGCTGCACGACCTGCCCGAGGCGCGGGACGTCATCCAGGACATGGCCGGGGACGCCGAGGCGGACGGCGCCGGCGCGGTCGCGCTGGCCCAGCAGCTCGCCGGGGTACCGGAGGCCGAGCAGGAGCGGCTGGTGCTGGAGCTGGTCCGCACCGCCGTCGCGGCCGTCCTGGGCTACGCGGGCGCGGACGACGTCGAGGCGGGCCGGGCCTTCAAGGAGCTGGGCTTCGACTCGCTGACCGCCGTAGAGCTGCGCAACCGGCTCAGCGCCGCCAGCGGGCTGAAGCTGCCGCCGACCCTGATCTTCGACTACCCCACCCCCACGGTGCTCGCGCGCCATCTGCGCACCGAGATCGCGGGCGGGCAGCGGGCGGCCGTGGCCGCGCTGCCGACCGCGGCGGCGCTCGCCGACGACGAGCCGATCGCCATCGTCTCCATGAGCTGCCGCTTCCCGGGCGGCGTGCGCACCCCCGAGGAGCTGTGGCAGCTGCTCACCTCCGGTGGCGACGCGCTGTCGGAGTTCCCGGGCGACCGCGGCTGGGACATCGAGTCCCTGTACAACCCGGACCCGGACGCGCAGGGCACCAGCTACACCCGCGAGGGCGGCTTCCTCACCGGGGCCGCCGACTTCGACCCCACCTTCTTCGGGATCTCGCCGCGTGAGGCCATGGCGATGGACCCGCAGCAGCGGCTGCTGCTGGAGACCTCCTGGGAGGCGTTCGAACGGGCGGGCATCGACCCGGCCACGCTGCACGGCACCCCGTCCGGTGTCTTCGTCGGCACCAACGGCTCCGACTACTCCATCGTCATGCGCAGCAACACCGAGGGCTACGAGGGCCACCTGGCCACCGGCAGCGCCGCGAGCGTCGTCTCCGGCCGCCTCTCGTACACCTTCGGTCTGGAGGGCCCGGCGGTCACCGTCGACACCGCGTGCTCGGCGTCGTTGGTGGCGCTGCACCTGGCCGTCCAGTCGCTGCGCCAGGGCGAGTGCACGCTCGCGCTCGCGGGCGGGGTGACCGTGATGGCCACCCCGGGCACCTTCATCGAGTTCAGCCGTCAGCGCGGACTGTCCTCCGACGGCCGCAGCAAGGCGTTCTCCTCGGATGCGGACGGCTTCAGCCCGGCCGAGGGCGTGGGCATGCTGCTGGTCGAGCGGCTGTCGGACGCGCGCAAGAACGGCCACCCGGTGCTCGCGGTCGTGCGGGGTTCCGCGATCAATCAGGACGGCGCGTCCAACGGTCTGACCGCGCCCAACGGGCCGTCCCAGCAGCGGGTGATCCGGCAGGCTCTCGCCAACGCCCGGCTGACGGCCGCCGAGGTGGACGTCGTCGAGGCACACGGCACCGGTACGACGCTGGGTGACCCGATCGAGGCGCAGGCGCTGCTCGCCACCTACGGCCAGGAGCGCCCCGAGGGGCAGCCCCTGCTGCTCGGCTCCATCAAGTCGAACATCGGCCACGCCCAGGCGGCCGCCGGTGTCGCGGGTGTGATGAAGCTCGTGCTCGCGCTGCGCCACGGCGTGCTGCCGGAGTCGCTGCACATCGTCGAGCCCACCCCGCATGTGGACTGGTCGGCGGGCGAGGTCGAGCTGCTGACCGAGGCGCGGGAGTGGCCGGAGACCGGCCGTCCGCGCCGGGCCGCGGTGTCCTCGTTCGGCTTCAGCGGCACCAACGCCCACGCCATCATCGAGCAGGCCCCCGCCGAGGAGCCGGACGAGGCCGAGCCGGCGACCCGGCGGCCCGGCGCGCTGCCGTGGACGGTGTCCGGCAAGAGCGAGGCCGCGCTGCGCGCCCAGGCCGCCAAGCTGCTGGCCCACCTCGACGCCGACCCGGCCCTGCGCCCGCTGGACATCGGCCACTCGCTGGCCACCACCCGCGCCGCCTTCGAGCAGCGCGCGGTGCTGGTGGGCACGGACCGGGACGAATTCGCCGGTGGTTTGGACGCCCTCGCTAGGGGGCAGGTCCTGCCCAACCTGGTGCAGGGGGCCTCAATCGGGGGCAAGGCCGCATTCGTGTTCCCAGGACAGGGGTCACAATGGGTAGGCATGGCCGTGGAGCTGTTGGATGCTTCACCGGTGTTCGCTGCCCGTATTGATGAGTGTGCCGCCGCGCTCGCAGAGTTCACCGACTGGTCGTTGGTGGATGTGCTGCGCGAGGCGGAGGGCGCACCGTCACTGGAGCGGGTGGACGTTGTTCAGCCGGTGTTGTTCTCCGTGATGGTTTCGCTCGCGGAGCTGTGGCGTTCGCTGGGTGTGCGGCCGTCGGCCGTGGTCGGGCACTCGCAGGGTGAGATCGCGGCCGCGTGTGTGGCGGGGATTCTGTCGCTGCGGGATGCGGCGCGTGTGGTGGCGCTGCGGAGTCAGGCGATTGGCCGGGTGCTGGCGGGCAAGGGCGGCATGGTGTCGGTGGCGCTGCCGGTGGCGGAGGTCCGGGAGCGGATCGCGCGCTGGGGCGAGGAGCGGATCTCGGTGGCGGCCGTCAACGGGCCGTCGTCGGTGGTCGTCTCCGGTGAGCCGACCGCGCTGGATGAGCTGGTCGCCGCGTGTGAGGCCGATGAGGTGCGGGCGCGCCGGGTGCCGGTGGACTACGCCTCGCACTCGGCCCAGGTCGAGCTGCTCCGCGAGGAACTCCTCGAACTGCTCGCGCCCGTGGAGCCCAAGGCGGCCGAGGTGCCGTTCCTGTCGACGGTGACGGGGGAGTGGGTCGAGGGTCCGGAGCTGGACGCGGAGTACTGGTTCACCAACCTGCGCCGCACCGTCGAGCTGGAGGGCGCGGTCCGCCGACTCCTGGACGAGGGCTTCGGGGTGTTCATCGAGTCCAGTGCGCACCCCGTGCTGACGATGGGTGTGCAGGAGACGGCCGAGGACGCGGGCCGTGAGGCTGCCGCGATCGGGTCGCTGCGCCGTGACGAGGGTGGCCTGGACCGCTTCTGGATCTCCGTCGGCGAGGCGTGGACACGCGGCGTCACCGTGGACTGGGAGGCGGTGTACGAGGGGACGGGCGCGGAGCGCGTCGAGCTGCCCACGTACGCCTTCCAGCACCAGAGCTACTGGCCGCAGGCGGCCGACACCCCGGCCGACGAGTCGGGCGCGCCGTCCGACGCCGTCGACGCCCGCTTCTGGGAGGCTGTCGAGCGCGAGGACCTGGCGTCGCTGGCCGACACCCTCGCGTTCGAGGACGACGGCGAGCGGTCCTCGCTCGGCGCCGTGCTGCCCGCCCTGGCCACCTGGCGCAAGCAGGCCCGTGAGCAGTCCACGGTGGATGGCTGGCGCTACCGCGTGACCTGGACCTCCCTGACCGAAGCCCAGACCGTGCGGCTGTCCGGGACCTGGCTGCTGGCCGTCCCGGAGTCCGCCGCCATCGACGACTGGACGCTCGGCGCGGTCCGGATGCTCACCGAACGCGGCGCCGAGGTACGGCAGATCACCCCGACCGCCGTGGAGTCGGACCGCGCGTCGCTGACCCGCCTGGTGCGCGAGGAGCTGGCCGACACCGCGACCGTCTCGGGTGTGCTGTCGCTGCTCGCCTTCGACCAGGGCATCGCGCCCGGCACCGACGGTGTCAACGCCGGGCTGACCGGCACCGCCGTGCTGATCCAGGCGCTGGGCGACGCCGGGGTGGACGCGCCGCTGTGGTGCGCCACCCGGGGCGCGGTCGCCGTCGGCCAGACGGACACCGTGGAATCCCCCGAGCAGGCACTTGTCTGGGGCCTGGGCCGGACCGCTGCGCTGGAGTACCCGGAGCGCTGGGGCGGTCTGGTCGACCTGCCCGGATCGCCCGACGAGCGGGCGCTGGCCCGGCTCGCCGGGGTGCTCGCCGGGACCGACGGTGAGGACCAGCTCGCGGTGCGCGCGGCCGGGGTGTTCGCCCGCAGGCTCGCCCACGCCCCGCTGGCCGGTGCGCCCGCCGTACGGACGTGGAAGCCGGCCGGTACGACGCTGGTCACCGGCGGTACAGGTGCGCTGGGCGCTCATGTGGCGCGCTGGCTGGCCACCAACGGGGCCGAGCATCTGGTGCTGACCAGCCGTCGTGGCCTGGAGGCCCCGGGCGCTGCCGAGCTGCGGGACGAGCTGACCGAGCTGGGCACCAAGGTGACCGTCACCGCATGCGATGTGGCCGACCGCAAGGCCGTCGAGACGCTGCTGGCCGCCATCCCGGCCGACCAGCCGCTCACCGCGGTCATGCACGCCGCGGGCGTCCTGGACGACGGTGTCCTGGACGCGCTCACCCCCGAGCGGTTCGCGACCGTCCTCGGTCCCAAGGCCGACGCGGCGCGCCATCTGCACGAGCTGACCCGCGACCTGGAGCTGTCCGCGTTCGTGCTGTTCTCCGGTATCGCGGGCACCCTCGGGGACGCCGGACAGGGCAACTACGCGGCGGCCAACGCCTATCTCGACGCGCTGGCCGAACAGCGCCGCGCCCAGGGCCTGCCCGCCACTTCGGTGGCCTGGGGCCGCTGGGGCGAGACGGGTCTGGCCGCCGACGGCGCCATCGGCGAGCGGCTGGACCGGGGCGGTGTCCCGGCGATGGCGCCGCACGCGGCCATCACGGCGCTGCAGCGGGCCCTGGACCACGCCGACACGGTCGTGGCCGTCGCCGACATCCAGTGGGACCCCTTCGCCTACGGCTACACGGCGGTCCGCCCCAGCCCGCTCATCGGCGAACTGCCCGAGGTCCGGCGGCTTCGGGAGACCGGCGCCACGGCCGGTGAGCCCGGCACGGCCTCGGACGGATCCCCGGCGGACACGCTGCGCAAGCGGCTGGCCGGGATCTCCCGGGCCGAACAGTCCGTGGTCGTCCTGGAGGTCGTGCGCACCAACGCGGCCGCCGCGCTCGGCCACCCCTCGACCGACGAGGTCGGCGCCGGGCGGGCGTTCAAGGAGCTCGGCTTCGACTCGCTCATCGCGCTGGAGCTGCGCAACCGGCTGACCGCCGCCACCGGGCAGAAGCTGCCCGCCACGCTGGTCTTCGACTACCCGACCCCGGCGGTCCTCGCCGAGTTCCTGTGCGGCCGGATCGTGGGCGACGGCGGTACGGCCGCGGCGCCCGGGCTCGCTGAGCTCGACGCGCTGGAGTCCGCGCTGTCCGTCCTCGACCCCGACAACGAGGCACGGGACGACATCGCGGCCCGGCTGCGGGACCTCGCGGCGAAGTGGGCGGAGCCCCGTACGGCCGAGGCCGAGGCGGCCGACGGCGAGGGCGGGACCGTGACGGAGAAGTTGCAGGAGGCGACGCCCGACGAGGTCTTCGCCTTCATCGACAAAGAACTCGGAATCTGAGGATCTGAAGGTCCCCGGGCGCAAGGTTTGTGACGAGAAGCATGGGTGAGACTCCAATGGCGGATCAGGACAAGATCCTCGACTACCTCAAGCGGGTAACTGCCGATCTGCACCAGACGCGGCAGCGTCTTCGCGAGGTCGAGTCGCAGGAGCCTGAGCCGATCGCGATCGTCGGCATGAGCTGCCGGTTCCCCGGAGGCGTCACGTCTCCGGAGCAGCTGTGGGAGCTCGTCGCCGCGGGCGGCGACGCCATCGCGGACTTCCCCACGGACCGTGGCTGGGACACCGACGCGCTCTTCGACGCCGATCCTGACCAGCAGGGCACCAGCTACACCGACAAGGGCGGATTCCTGGAGGGCGCGGGCGAGTTCGACGCCGCGTTCTTCGGGATCAGCCCGCGCGAGACCCTCGGCATGGACCCGCAGCAGCGGCTGCTGCTGGAGACGTCCTGGGAGGCGTTCGAGCGGGCCGGGATCGACCCGGCCACACTCCGCGGCAGCAAGGCCGGTGTCTTCGTCGGCACCAACGGCCAGGACTACCCGGAGCTGATGCACACGCTGCCGCAGGGCGTGGAGCAGTATCTGCTCACCGGCAACGCGGCCAGCGTCATCTCCGGCCGGATCTCCTACACCTTCGGCCTGGAGGGCCCGGCGCTCACCGTCGACACCGCGTGCTCGGCGTCGCTGGTGGCGCTGCACCTGGCCATCCAGGCACTGCGAGGCGGCGAGTGCTCGCTGGCGCTCACCGGTGGTGTCACGGTGATGAACAGCCCGCGCGCGTTCATCAACTTCAGCCGTCAGCGGGGCCTGGCGCCCGACGGCCGCTGCAAGGCGTTCGCCGACGGCGCGGACGGCACCGGCTGGGGCGAGGGCGTCGGCATGCTGCTCGTCGAGCGGCTGTCGGACGCCCGCAAGAACGGCCACCCGGTGCTCGCCATCGTCCGGGGCTCCGCCATCAACCAGGACGGCGCGTCCAACGGTCTGACGGCGCCCAACGGCCCGTCCCAGCAGCGCGTCATCCGCCAGGCGCTCACCGACGCCCGGCTCACCCCGGCCCAGGTGGACGCCGTCGAGGCACACGGCACCGGCACCAGCCTCGGCGACCCCATCGAGGCGCAGGCCCTGCTCGCCACGTACGGGCAGAACCGGGCCGAGGGCCGCCCGCTGTGGCTCGGCTCGATCAAGTCCAACTTCGGCCACACCCAGGCCGCGGCCGGTGTCGCGGGCATCATCAAGATGGTCAAGGCCATCGAGCACGGCGTGCTGCCCAGGACCCTGCATGTCGACGCGCCCTCCCGGGACGTGGACTGGACGGCCGGTGCCGTCTCCCTGCTCACCGAGAACACCCCGTGGCCGGAGACCGGCCAGCCGCGCCGCGCGGGCATCTCCTCCTTCGGTGTGAGCGGTACGAACGCGCACACCGTCATCGAGCAGGCACCCGCCGAGGACCGCGAGGTCCCCGACGGCGACGCGACGCCTTCGGAGTGGACCGGCGTCGGCGGTCTGGTGCCGGTGCTGGTGTCCGCGCAGAGCGCGGCGGCGCTGCGCGCCCAGGCCGAGCGGCTCACCACCCATGTGCAGGACGAGCCGGGCCTCGGCCTGGTCGATCTGGCCCACTCGCTGGCCACCACCCGCGCCGCGCTGGACCACCGGGCCGTGGTCCTCGCGGGCGAGGGCGGCCGCGAGGACCTGCTGCGCGGACTGGCCGAGCTCGCCGAGGACACCCCCGCGGGCGGCGTCGTGCGTGGCGAGGTCGGCGAGGGCAAGGTCGCGTTCCTCTTCACCGGCCAGGGCAGCCAGCGCACCGGAATGGGCCGTGAGCTGTACGCGGCCGTCCCGGCCTTCGCCCGCGCCCTGGACGAGGTGTGCGCCGAGCTCGACCAGCACCTTCAGCAGCCGCTGCGCGAGGTGATGTTCGGCGACGACAGCGGACTGCTGGACCGTACCGGCTACACCCAGCCCGCGCTGTTCGCCCTCGAAGTGGCGCTGTTCCGGCTGCTGGAAACCTGGGGTGTGAAGCCCGACTTCCTCGTCGGCCACTCCATCGGCGAACTGGCCGCCGCGCATGTGTCCGGTGTGCTGTCGCTCGCGGATGCGGCGAAGCTGGTGGCCGCCCGTGGCCGGCTGATGGAGGAACTGCCCGCCGGTGGCGCGATGATCGCGATCCAGGCGTCCGAGGACGAGGTGGCCCCGCTGCTCACCGAGCGGGTGTCGATCGCCGCGCTCAACGGGCCCACCTCGGTCGTCATCGCCGGTGACGAGGACACGGCTGTCGCCATCGCCGAGTCGTTCCAGGCGCAGGGCCGTAAGACCAAGCGGCTCACCGTCAGCCACGCGTTCCACTCGCCCCGCATGGACGGCATGCTGGACGCCTTCCGCGAGGTCGCCCGGCAGGTGACCTACGCCCCGCCGGTCATCCCCATCATCTCCAACCTGACCGGCGGCTCGGTCTCCGCCGACGAGATCTGCTCGCCCGACTACTGGGTCCGGCACGTCCGTGAGGCGGTCCGCTTCACCGACGGCATCCGCCGGCTCGAGGAGTACGACGTCGGCGCCTACGTGGAGCTCGGCCCCGACGGGGTGCTCTCCGCCATGGCGCAGGACTGCGTCACCTCCGACGGCGCCGTGTTCGTCCCCCTGCTGCGCGGCGACCGCCCCGAGGCCACCGCCCTGGCCGGTGCGCTCGCCCGCGCCCACGTCCACGGCGTGGCCGTCGACTGGGCCGCGGTCTTCGAGGGCTCCGGCGCCCGCCGCGTCGAACTCCCCACCTACGCCTTCCAGCGCGAGCTGTACTGGCCCGAGCCGCCCGGCCCCTGGACCGGCGACGTCACCGCCGCCGGACTCGGCTCGGCGGACCATCCGCTGCTCGGCGCCGCCGTGTCGCTCGCCGACGCCGCCGGATTCCTCTTCACCGGCCGGCTGTCCCTCCAGACCCACCCGTGGCTGGCCGACCACGCCGTCATGGACACCGTGCTGCTGCCCGGCACCGCCTTCGTCGAACTGGCCATCCGCGCCGGTGACCACGTCGGCGCGGACGTCCTGGAGGAGCTCACCCTCGAAGCCCCGCTGGTCCTGCCCCCGCAGGGCGGCGTCCAGCTCCAGGTGTCCGTGGGCGCCCCGGACGAGACCGGCCGCCGCTCGCTGACCCTGCACTCGCGCCTGGAGGACGCCGCCGACGGCACCTGGGGCGAGGGCGAGTGGACCCGCCACGCCACCGGTGTGCTCGGCACCGGCGCCACCACCCCCGATGAGAGCCTCACCGCATGGCCGCCGGCCGGTGCCACCGAGGTCCCCGTGGACGGCCTCTACGACTGGCTCGCCGAGACCGGATTCGCCTACGGCCCGGTCTTCCAGGGCCTCCAGGGCGCCTGGCAGCACGAGGACCAGGTGTACGCCGAGGTACGGCTGCCCGAGAGCGCCCGCGCCGAGGCCGAGCTGTTCGGACTGCACCCCGCGCTGCTGGACGCCGCCCTGCACGCCGTGGGCATCGGTTCTCTCCTGGAGGACACCGAACATGGCCGCCTCCCCTTCTCCTGGAGCGGTGTGCGGCTCCACGC
Source organism: Streptomyces sp. NPDC007875 (assembly GCF_042868035.1). NCBI lineage: Bacteria > Bacillati > Actinomycetota > Actinomycetes > Kitasatosporales > Streptomycetaceae > Streptomyces > Streptomyces sp. NPDC007875. Next base: position 20,598 of record NZ_JBIADZ010000007.1, read on the forward strand.
CGTCGGCGCCGCCACGCTGCGCGTCCGGCTCTCGCCCGCCGGTCAGGACGCCGTGGCCGTGCTGGTCACGGACGAGAGCGGCGCACCCGTCGCCTCCGTCGACTCGCTGCTGCTGCGCCCCGTCTCGCCCGACCAGGTGCACGCCGCGCGCGCCGCCTTCCACGAGGCGCTGTTCCGCGTCGAGTGGACCCCCGCCCCGGTGCCCGCCGCCACCACCGTCGTGGCCGGGCAGTGGGCGCTGCTGGGCGCCGAGCACCCCGAGCTCGCCGCCGCCCTGCCCACCGCCGCCGGTTACGCCGACCTGGCCGCGCTCGGCGAGGCCGTGGACGCCGGGACCCCGCTGCCGCAGGCCGTCGTCGCCCCGTTCTTCGCGGACGAGACGGGCCGTCCCGTCGAGGAAGCCGTACGCGAGGCCCTGCACCGCGCGCTGGAGCTGGTCCAATGCTGGCTCGCCGATGCCCGCTTCGAGGGCTCCCGGCTGGTCATCGCCACCCGTGGCGCCGTCGCCACCTCCGCCGGCGCCGACACCGAGGACCTGGTCCACGCCCCGCTGTGGGGTCTGCTGCGCTCCGCGCAGTCCGAGAACCCGGACCGCTTCGTGTTGGCGGACCTCGATGGGACCGACGAGTCCTACCGTGGGTTCGCCCCCGCCCTGGCCACCGGCGAATCGCAGCTCGCGGTCCGCGCCGGGACCGTGGTCGTCCCGCGTCTGGCCAAGGTCGCCGCCGACCCCGAGCAGACCGCGCCCGCGCTCGACCCCGAGGGCACCGCCCTGGTCACCGGCGCCACCGGCACCCTCGGCGGGCTCGTCGCCCGCCACCTGGTCACCGAGCACGGCGTACGCCACCTCCTGCTGCTCAGCAGGCGCGGGGCCGACGCCCACGGCGCCGCCGAACTCGTCGCCGAACTGCGCGCGTCGGGCGCCGAGGTCACCCTCACCGCCTGCGACGTGGCCGACCGCACCGCGCTCGCCGGGGCGCTCGCCGCCATCCCGGCCGAGCACCCGCTGACCGCCGTGGTGCACACGGCGGGCGTGCTGGACGACGGTGTCATCGGCTCGCTGACCGCCGAGCGCGTCGACCGCGTCCTGCCGCCCAAGGTCGACGCCGCGTGGAATCTGCACGAGCTGACCCGCGACCTCGACCTGTCCGCGTTCGTACTGTTCTCCGCCGCGGCCGGTACCCTCGGCGGCCCCGGCCAGGCCAACTACGCGGCCGCCAACGCCTTCCTGGACGGCCTCGCCCACCGGCGCCGCGCCCAGGGGCTGCCCGCCACCGCCCTCGCCTGGGGCCTGTGGGCCGAGCGCAGCGGGATGACCGGCGACCTCGACGACACCGATATCCAGCGCATCACCCGCGCCGGAGTGGCCGCCCTCTCCTCCGAGGAGGGCCTCGCCCTCCTGGACACCGCCCTCGCCGTGGGCGACCCCACGCTCGTCCCCATGCACCTGGACCTGGCGCCGCTGCGCCACGCCGACGCCGGCATGGTGCCCGCGCTGCTGCGCGGCCTGGTGCGGGCCCCCGGCCGCCGTGTGGTGGAGGCGGGCGGCGCCGCGGCCCCCGGGGGGCTCGCGGAGCGGCTCCTCGGGCTGTCCGTCCCCGAGCGGGACCGGCTGCTGCTGGAGATCGTCTGCGGCCAGGTCGCCGCCGTCCTCGGCTACGCGGGCCCCGAAGCCGTCGGCGCCGGGCGCGCCTTCAAGGAGCTGGGCTTCGACTCGCTCACCGCCGTCGAGCTGCGCAACCGCCTCGGCGCCGTCACGGGCGTACGGCTCCCGGCCACCCTTGTCTTCGACTACCCGACGCCCACCTCGCTCGCCGGCTTCCTGCGCACCGAGATCCTCGGCGACCAGGCCGACGAGGCGGCCGCGGCCCCCGCCGCCACGGTGGCCGTCGGCGACGACGAGCCCATCGCGATCGTCGGCATGAGCTGCCGCTACCCGGGCGGGGTCACCAGCCCCGAAGAGCTGTGGCAGCTGGTCACCGGCTCGGTGGACGCCATCTCCGGCTTCCCGACCGACCGCGGCTGGCAGCTGGACGGACTGCTGGGCGAGGACCCCGAGCAGACCGGCACCAGCGCCACCATCGAGGGCGGATTCCTCTACGACGCGGGCGAGTTCGACCCCGACTTCTTCGGGATCAACCCGCGCGAGGCCCTCGCCATGGACCCGCACCAGCGGCTGCTGCTGGAGAGCTCCTGGGAGGCGTTCGAGCGGGCCGGGATCGACCCGGCGACCGTGCGCGGCAGCAAGACCGGCGTCTTCGCGGGCGTCATGTACCACGACTACCTCTCCCGGCTGACCGCCCTGCCGGAGGGCCTGGAGGGCTACCTCGGCACCGGTACGGCGGGCAGTGTCGCCTCCGGCCGGGTGGCGTACACCTTCGGCCTCGAAGGCCCCGCCGTCACCATCGACACGGCGTGCTCGTCGTCGCTGGTGGCGCTGCACCTGGCCGCGCAGGCGCTGCGCAGCGGCGAGTGCACCATGGCCCTCGCGGGCGGTGTCACCGTCATGTCCACCCCGGACACCTTCATCGACTTCAGCCGCCAGGGCGGTCTGTCGACCAGCGGCCGCTGCAAGGCGTTCTCGGGCGACGCGGACGGCACCGGCTGGGCCGAGGGCGTCGGCATGCTGCTGGTGGAGCGGCTGTCGGACGCGAAGAAGAACGGTCACCGGGTGCTGGCGGTCGTGCGCGGTACGGCGGTCAACCAGGACGGCGCGTCCAACGGTCTGACGGCGCCGAACGGCCCGTCCCAGCAGCGGGTGATCCGTCAGGCGCTGGCGAACGCGCGGCTGTCGGCGTCCGAGGTGGACGCGGTCGAGGCCCATGGCACGGGTACGACGCTGGGTGACCCGATCGAGGCGCAGGCGCTGCTGGCCACCTACGGCAAGGAGAAGACCGAGGACCAGCCGCTGTGGCTGGGCTCCATCAAGTCCAACTTCGGCCACACGCAGGCGGCCGCGGGTGTCGCGGGCATCATCAAGATGGTGCAGGCGATGGACCACGGCGTCCTGCCCCAGTCGCTGCACATCAACGAGCCGTCGCCGCATGTGGACTGGGAGTCGGGTGCGGTCTCGCTGCTGACCGAGGCGCGGGAGTGGCCGGAGACCGGGCGTCCGCGCCGGGCCGGTATCTCCTCCTTCGGCGTCAGCGGCACCAACGCGCACGCCATCATCGAGCAGGCGCCGGAGCCCGAACCGGCCGAGGCGTCCGCGCTTCCGGCGGCCCGGCCGTCCGTGCTGCCCTGGATGGTGTCCGGGAAGAGCGCCGACGCGCTGCGGGCGCAGGCCGAGCGGCTGCTCGCCGACCTGGAGCGGCGGCCGGAGCTGTCGCCGACCGACCTGGCGTACTCGCTCGCGACCACCCGTGCCGCGCTGGACCACCGTGCCGTCGTGGTCGGCGGGGACCGCGCCGCGCTGGTCTCGGGCCTGGCGGCGCTGGCACGTGGCGAGTCGGCGTCGGGGCTGGTCCAGGGCTCGGTGGCGGACGGCAAGGTGGCGTTCCTGTTCACCGGCCAGGGCAGCCAGCGGCTCGGCATGGGCCGTGAGCTCTACGACGCCTATCCGGCGTTCGCCGAGGCGCTGGACGCGGTCTGCGACGAGCTGGACCGGTACCTCGAACGGCCGCTGAAGACGGTGATGTTCGGGAACGACGCGGAGGAGCTGGACCAGACCGGGTTCACCCAGCCCGCACTGTTCGCCATCGAGGTCGCGCTGTTCCACCTGGCCGAGGCGTGGGGCCTGCGGCCCGACTTCCTCTCGGGTCACTCCATCGGCGAGCTGGCCGCCGCGCATGTGGCCGGTGTGCTCTCGCTCCCCGACGCGGCGAAGCTGGTGGCCGCCCGTGGCCGCCTGATGCAGGCGCTGCCCGCCGGTGGCGCGATGATCGCTGTCCAGGCGTCCGAGGACGAGGTACTGCCGCTGCTCACCGAGCGGGTCAGCATCGCCGCCCTCAACGGCCCGACCTCGGTCGTGGTCGCGGGTGACGAGGACGCGGCACTGGAGATCGCGGCGGCCTTCGAGGAGCGGGGCCGCAAGACCAAGCGCCTCACTGTCAGCCACGCGTTCCACTCGCCGCGCATGGACGAGATGCTGGAGGCGTTCCGCGAGGTGGCCGAGGGCCTCACGTACGAGGCCCCGCGCATCCCGATCGTCTCCAACCTCACCGGGACCGTGGTCTTGGCCGAGGAGATCACCAGCCCCGGCTTCTGGGTGCGCCACGTCCGGGAGGCCGTCCGCTTCCTCGACGGCGTCCGCACCCTCGAAGCCCAGGGCGTCACCACCTATCTCGAACTCGGCCCGGACGGCGTGCTGTCCGCCATGGGCCAGGACTGCCTCGCCGACGCCGACGTGGCCGGTTTCGCCGCCACGCTGCGCGGCGGCCGCCCCGAGGCCGAGACCGTCGCCACCGCCCTCGCCGCCCTGCAGGTCCGCGGGGTGACGCCGGACTGGTCCGCGTACTTCGCCGGGACCGGCGCCCACCGCGTCGACCTGCCGACCTACGCCTTCCAGCACCGCCGCTTCTGGCTGACCTCCCCCGCGGGCTTCGTGGGTGACGTGGAGTCGGCGGGCCTGGACCGGGCCGACCATCCGCTGCTGGGCGCGGCCGTGCCGCTGGCGGACTCCGACGGCTTCCTGTTCACCGGCCGGCTCTCCCTCGAAAGCCACCCGTGGCTGGCCGACCACGCCGTCATGGGCACCGTCCTGCTGCCCGGCACCGCCTTCGTCGAGCTGGCCATCCGCGCCGGTGACCAGGTGGGCTGCGACCGGCTGGACGAGCTGACGATCGAGGCGCCGCTGGTCCTGCCCGAGCGTGGCGCGGTCCAGCTGCAGATCCTCGTCGGCGCCCCGCAGCAGGCCGGGCACCGCACGCTGGAGCTGTACTCGCGGGCGCAGGACGCGCCCGCCGAGATGCCGTGGATCCGCCATGCCAGCGGTGTGCTGGTGGCCGGTGCCCCGCGGCCCTCGTTCGACCTGACGGCATGGCCGCCGCCGGGTGCCGAGCCCGCCGAGGTCGAGGGGCTCTACGAGCACCTGGCGCAGGGCGGCTTCGCGTACGGGCCGATGTTCCAGGGGCTGAGCGCGGCGTGGCTGCGCGGCGACGAGGTGTTCGCCGAGGTGCGGCTGCCGGAGGACCGCACGTCCGAGGCCACCGCGTTCGGGCTGCACCCGGCGCTGCTGGACGCCGCCCTGCACAGCACGTTCGCCCGTGCGGGCGGCGATGAGCAGGGGCGGCTGCCGTTCTCCTGGAGCGGGGTGTCGCTGCACGCGGTCGGCGCCGACGCGCTCCGGGTCCGGCTGACCCCGGCCGGGGCCGACGGGGTGACGCTGGAGCTGGCCGACGGCACCGGCGCCCCGGTGGCCTCCGTCGAGCAGTTGGCGCTGCGCCCCGTCTCGGCGGGACAGCTCGCGGACGGCCGGTCCGCCGCGTACCACGAGTCGCTGTACCGGCTGGACTGGGCCACCGTGCCACTGGCCACGGACGGCGCGGCCACCGCGGCGTGGACGGTGCTCGGCGAGGGCGCGCCCGCCGCGCTGACGTCGGGTGCGGCCATCCACGCCGATCTGGACGCGCTGGCCGCGGCCGGGGACGCGCCCGAGTACGTCCTGGCCTACCTCGACCCGCGCGGCGCCACCGATGACGAGGTGACCGCCGCCGTCCACACCGCCACCCAGCGGACACTGGCGCTCGTACGGGCGTGGCTGGCCGACGACCGGTTCGCGGCGTCCCAGCTCGTGCTCGTCACCCGGGGCGCGGTGGCCACAGCGGGCGACGCCGGTACCCACGACCTGGCCCACGCCCCCGCGTGGGGTCTGGTGCGCTCGGCGCAGTCGGAGCACCCGGACCGGCTGGTGCTGGTGGACCTGGACGGCACCGACGCCTCCTACGAGGCGCTGGGCACCGCGATCGCCTCCGGCGAGCCGCAGTTCGTGCTGCGCCGGGGCGCCGTACACGCCCCCCGGCTGGCGCGCACCGCCGCCAGTGGGCCCATGGTGCCGCCGCCCGGCGAGCCGGCCTGGCGCCTGGACATCCAGGACAAGGGCACCCTGGAGAACCTCACCCTGCTGCCCAGCCCGGAGGCCGCCGCGCCGCTGGAGACGGGACAGGTGCGGGTCGCGGTCCGGGCCGCCGGTGTGAACTTCCGCGATGTGCTCAACGCGCTCGGCATGTACCCCGGTGACGCGGGCCTGATGGGCAGCGAGGGCGCCGGTGTCGTCCTCGAAACCGGCCCGGGAGTCACCGATCTGGCGCCCGGCGACCGGGTGATGGGCATGCTGCCCGGTGGCTTCGGCCCGCTGGTGGTCGTGGACCGCCGCATGATCGCGCCGATGCCGGAGGGCTGGTCGTTCGCCCAGGCCGCGTCCGTGCCGATCGTCTTCATGACGGCCTACTACGCGCTGCGCGACCTGGCCGACCTCCAGGGCGGCGAGTCGCTGCTGGTGCACGCCGCCGCCGGTGGTGTCGGCATGGCCGCCGTGCAACTGGCCCGCCACTGGGGCGTGGACGTCTACGCCACCGCCAGCCAGGGCAAGTGGGACACACTGCGCTCGCTGGGGCTGGCCGACGACCGCATCGCCTCCTCCCGCGACCTGGCCTTCGAGGAGAAGTTCCGCGAGGCCAGCGGTGGTCGCGGCGTCGATGTGGTGCTGGACTCGCTGGCCCGGGAGTTCGTGGACGCCTCGCTGCGGCTGCTGCCGCGCGGCGGCCGGTTCGTCGAGATGGGCAAGACCGACGTCCGGCTGCCGGAGGAGGTCGCGGCCGCCTACCCCGGCGTCTCCTACCAGGCGTTCGACCTGACCGAGGCGGGCCTGGACCGCATCCAGGAGATGCTGTGCGAGCTGCTGGAGCTGTTCCAGCGGGGCGCGCTGCGGGCGCTGCCGATCACCGCATGGGATCTGCGGCAGGCCCCGGACGCGTTCCGCTACCTCAGCCAGGCCCGCCACATCGGCAAGGTCGTGCTCACCGTGCCCGCCCCGTGGAACCCGGACGGCACCGTGCTGATCACCGGCGGCACCGGCACCCTGGGCGGCCTGGTCGCCAAGCACGCGGTGACCGAGCGCGGCGCCCGCCGTCTGGTGCTCACCAGCCGGCGTGGTGAGCAGGCCGCCGGCGCGGCCGAACTCGCCGCCGAACTGCGCGCGTTGGGCGCCGAGGTCACCATCGCCGCCTGCGACGCCGCCGACCGGGACGCGCTCGCCGCCGTCCTGGCCGACATCCCCGCCGGGCATCCGCTGACCGCCGTCGTGCACACCGCCGGTGTGCTGGACGACGGTGTGATCGACGCGCTGACACCGGAGCGGCTGGAGAAGGTGCTGCGCCCCAAGGTGGACGCGGCCGTGAACCTGCACGAGCTGACCCGCGACCAGGACCTCGCCGCGTTCGTCCTGTTCTCCTCGGCGGCCGGTACGTTCGGCGGCCCCGGGCAGGCCAACTACGCGGCGGCCAACTCCTTCCTGGACGCCCTGGCCCGCCACCGCCAGGCCCAGGGCCTCGCCGCCACCTCGCTGGCCTGGGGACTGTGGGCCGAGGCCAGTGGGATGACCGGTGAGCTGGAGGCCACCGACAAGTCCCGGATGACCCGCTCCGGTGTGCTCGGCCTGTCCTCCGACGAGGGCCTGGCGCTGTTCGACGCCGCCCAGGAGGTGGGCGACGCCTTCCTGGTGCCCATGCAGCTCGACCTGGCGCCGCTCACCGGCGCGCCCATCGAGATGGTGCCGCCGCTGCTGCGCGGTCTGGTACGCGGCGGCACGACCCGCCGCACCGCCGAATCGGGCGCGGCCCAGGACGGCTCCTCGCTGGTGGAGCGGCTGGTCCGGCTGGACGCGGCCGAGCGCGAGCAGACCCTGCTCGACCTGGTGCGCGCCCAGGTGGCCGTGGTGCTCGGCCATGACTCGCCCGACGCGGTCGAGGCGAGCCGGGCCTTCAAGGACCTCGGCTTCGACTCGCTGACCGCGGTGGAGTTCCGCAACCGCCTCGGCGGCGCCGCCGGGCTGCGGCTGCCCGCCACGCTGGTCTTCGACTACCCGACGCCGACCGCGCTCGCCGGATATCTGCTGGAGGAGCTGCTCGGCTCCGAGGCGGCCGCGGCCGCGGCCGTCCCCGCCCGGGCGGAAGGCCCGGCGGGTGGCGTGGCCGACGAGGACGACCCGATCGCGATCATCGCGATGAGCTGCCGCTTCCCCGGGGATGTGCGCACCCCCGAGGACCTGTGGGAGCTGCTGGCCGAGGGCCGGGACGGCATCGCCCGGCTGCCGGAGGACCGCGGCTGGGACCTCGACGCGTTCTACGACCCGGACCCGGACCGGCCCGGCACCTCGTACGCCCGCGAGGGCGGCTTCTACTACGACGCCCACCACTTCGACCCGGCCTTCTTCGGCATCAACCCGCGTGAGGCGCTCGCCATGGACCCCCAGCAGCGGCTGCTGCTGGAGACCTCCTGGGAGTCCTTCGAGCGGGCGGGCCTCGACCCGGGCGCGCTGCGCGGCAAGCAGGTCGGCGTGTTCGTCGGCCAGATGCACAACGACTACGTGTCGCGGCTGCACACCGTCCCGGAGGGCGTCGAGGGCTACCTCGGCACCGGCGGCTCCAGCAGCATCGCCTCCGGCCGGGTCTCGTACACCTTCGGCTTCGAGGGCCCGGCGGTCACCGTCGACACGGCGTGCTCGTCGTCGCTGGTGGCGCTGCACCTCGCGGCGCAGGCGCTGCGCAACGGCGAGTGCACCATGGCGCTCGCGGGCGGTGTCACCATCATCACCACCCCCGATGTGTTCACCGAGTTCAGCCGCCAGCGCGGACTGGCCAGGAACGGCCGCTGCAAGCCGTTCGCCGCCGCCGCCGACGGTACGGCCTGGGGTGAAGGCGTGGGCATGCTGCTGGTGGAGCGGCTGTCCGATGCGAAGAAGAACGGTCACCGGGTGCTGGCGGTCGTGCGGGGCACGGCGGTCAACCAGGACGGTGCGTCCAACGGTCTGACGGCGCCGAATGGTCCCTCGCAGCAGCGGGTGATCCGTCAGGCGCTGGCGAACGCGCGGCTGTCGGCGTCCGAGGTGGACGCGGTCGAGGCGCACGGTACGGGTACGACGCTGGGTGACCCGATCGAGGCGCAGGCGCTGCTGGCCACCTACGGCAAGGAGAAGACCGAGGACCAGCCGCTGTGGCTGGGCTCCATCAAGTCCAACTTCGGCCACACGCAGGCGGCCGCGGGTGTCGCGGGCATCATCAAGATGGTGCTGGCGATGCGGCATGGCGTCCTGCCGAAGTCGCTGCACATCGATGAGCCGTCGCCGCATGTGGACTGGGAGTCGGGTGCGGTCTCGCTGCTGACCGAGGCGCGGGAGTGGCCGGAGACCGGGCGTCCGCGCCGGGCCGGTATCTCCTCCTTCGGCATGAGCGGCACCAACGCGCACGCCATCATCGAGCAGATGCCGGAGCCCGAACCGGCGGAGGCGCCCGCGCTTCCGGGCGGCGAGCCGTCCGCGCTGCCGTGGGTGATGTCCGCCAAGACCCCCGAGGCGCTGCGCGCCCAGGGGGCCCGGCTCCGGGCCCAGGTGGCCGACCACCCCGAGCTGTCCCTCGCCGACATCGGCCACTCGCTGGCCACCTCCCGGGTGTCCTTCGAGCACCGGGCGACGCTCGTCGCCGCGGGCCGGGACGCCTTCCTGGCCGGTCTCGACGCCCTCGCCGAGGGCCGCACCGCGACCGGACTGGTCGAGGGCGCGGTGGCCGAGGGCGGCAAGCTGGCCGTCCTGTTCACCGGGCAGGGCAGCCAGCGGCTCGGCATGGGCCGTGAGCTCTACGGCGCCTATCCGGCGTTCGCCGAGGCACTGGACGCGGTCTGCGACGAGCTGGACGCACATCTGGAGCGGCCGCTTCGTGAGGTGCTCTTCGGGGACGACGCCGAGGAGCTGGACCAGACCGGCTTCACCCAGCCCGCGCTGTTCGCGGTCGAGGTGGCGCTGTTCCGCCTGGTCGAGACCTGGGGCGTGAAGCCGGACTACCTGTCCGGCCACTCGATTGGCGAACTGGCCGCCGCCCACGTGGCCGGTGTGCTCTCGCTGGCGGACGCGGTGAAGCTGGTGGCCGCTCGTGGGCGGTTGATGCAGCGGCTTCCGGCCGGTGGCGCGATGATCGCCGTCCAGGCGTCCGAGGACGAGGTGACCCCGCAGCTGGGCAAGCGGGTGAGCATCGCGGCCGTCAACGGCCCGACCTCGGTCGTGGTCGCGGGCGACGAGGACGCGGCGCTGGAGATCGCGGCGTCGTTCGAGGCGGAGGGCCGTAAGACCAAGCGGCTCACGGTCAGCCACGCGTTCCACTCGCCCCATATGGACGGCATGCTGGACGCGTTCCGCGAGGTCGCGCAGGGGCTGGCGTACCAGGCTCCGAAGATCCCGATCGTGTCGAATCTGACCGGTGGCGTGGTGGCTGCCGAGGAGATCACCAGCGCGGACTTCTGGGTGCGCCACGTCCGGGAGGCCGTCCGCTTCCTCGACGGCGTCCGCACCCTGGAGGCCCAGGGCGTCACCACCTACCTGGAACTCGGCCCCGACGGGGTGCTGACCGCGATGGCACAGGACTGCGTCACCGAGGACGGCGGCTCCTTCGCCACCGCCCTGCGCGGCGGCCGGCCGGAGGCCGAGACGCTACTCACGGCGGTCGGCACCGCCCAGGTCCGGGGCGCCGCCGTGGACTTCACCGCGCTGTACGCGCCGTACGGCCCGCATCAGGTCGACCTGCCGACGTACGCCTTCCAGCGCCGCTCGTTCTGGCTGAACGCCGGGCCGGTCGGCGGCGACGCCACCGCGATCGGCCTGCACGCGGCGGGCCATCCGCTGCTGGGCGCCGCAGTGGAGCTGCCCGACTCGGACGGCATCGCCTTCACCGGACGGCTCTCCCTGCAGACCCAGCCCTGGCTGGCCGACCACGCCGTGATGGGCACGGTGCTGCTGCCCGGCACCGCCTTCGTGGAGCTGGCGCTGCGCGCCGGGGACCACGCGGGCTGCGACCGCCTGGACGAACTGACCCTGGAAGCCCCGCTGATCGTGCCCGAACAGGGCGCCGTCCAGCTCCGGCTCGCGCTCGCCGCGCCCGACGACACCGGCCGCCGCGCGCTGACCCTGCACTCCCGCACCGAGGGCGCCCCGGCCGACGAGCCGTGGCTGCGCCACGCCACGGGCGCCTTGGCGGTGGGCATGGCGGAAAGTTCGTTCGACCTGAATGCCTGGCCGCCCGCCGAGGCGGAGCGCATCGATTCTGACGGCCTGTACGAGGGCCTGGCCGATTCGGGCTTCGACTACGGCCCGGTCTTCCAGGGCCTGACGGCCGCCTGGCGACGCGGTGACGAGGTGTTCGCCGAAGTAAGCCTGCCGGAGGACCGCAAGTCCGACGCCGCCGCGTTCGGCCTGCATCCGGCACTGCTGGACGCCGCGCTGCACGCGCTGGGGCTCCAGGCGAGTGAACAGGGCGGCGGCCAGGGCCGTTTGCCCTTCTCCTGGACCGGAGTATCCCTGCACGCCGTCGGCGCCGCTTCGCTGCGAGTCCGGCTCGCCGGTACGGCCACGGGCACGGTGTCGCTGGAACTCGCCGATGCGACAGGCGCCCCGGTGGCATCGGTCGAGGGCCTGGCCCTGCGCACGGTCTCCCCGGACCAACTCGGCGCGGCCCGTCCGGGCAGCGCGTCCGACTCCCTGTTCCGCCTGGACTGGGCGCCGGTGGCGGCCTCGCCGTCCGCCGAGGTGACCCCCGACCGCTGGGCGTCCGTGGGCCCCGACACCTTGGGCCTCACGGGCTACGAGGACCTGGCGGCGTTGGCAGAGGCACTCGATTCCGGCGGAGAGCTGCCGGAGTACGTAGTGGTATCGCTGACCGCAACGGACACGGCATCTCACACGTCTGCGGCAAATCAAGCCCGTCCGGCGCTTGAGGACCGGGGCCTTGGGGCGGAGCCCCAAGTTTCGGGAGGGGGCGGGACAGGGGAAAACCCCGCCGAAGCCGCACACCAAGCCACCACCCAAACCCTCACCCTCCTCCAGACCTGGCTGGCCGAAGACCGCTTCGCCGACGCCCGCCTGGTCATCCTCACCTCGGGAGCCGTAAGCACCGGCACGGACGAGTCCGCGCCCGACCCGGCCCAAGCCGCCATCTGGGGCCTCGTCCGCTCCGCACAAGCGGAAAACCCGGACCGCATCGTCCTGGTGGACACCGACGGCCAGGGCGAGCCACAGAAGACCGTGGCCGCAGCCCTCGCCGCAGGCGAACCGCAGGTGGCCGTGCGCAACGGCACCGCACGGGCGCCGAGGCTGGCACGGGCCGCCGTGGCGGCAGAGCGGGAGACCCCCGCGTTCGACCCCGACGGCACGGTCCTGATCACGGGCGCCACCGGCACCCTGGGCACCCTGCTTGCCAAGCACTTGGCGACCAACCACGGCGTACGCCGCCTCCTCCTGCTCAGCCGCCGAGGCGACCAGGCACCGGGCGCTCCCGAACTCAGCACTGAACTAGCCGAGTTGGGCGCCGAAGCACACTGGGCGGCCTGCGACGCAGCCGACCGCACCGCCCTCGCGGAGGTCATCGAGTCCATCCCCACCGCCCACCCCCTCACCGCCGTCATCCACACGGCAGGTGTCCTGGACGATGGCGTGATCGCCTCGCTGACCCCCGAGCGCATGGCCACCGTGGCCCGCCCGAAGGCCGACGCGGCGTGGAACCTCCACGAGCTGACCCGCGACCACCCGGGCCTGTCCGCGTTCGTCCTGTTCTCCTCGGCCTCCGGAGTCTTCGGCGGCCCCGGCCAGGGCAACTACGCGGCGGCCAATGCCTTCCTGGACGCCCTCGCCCAGCACCGCGCCGCACAGGGCCTGCCCGCCACCTCCCTCGCCTGGGGTCTGTGGTCCGTGGCCGGCGGCGGCATGGGCGGTGAGCTGGACGAGGCCGAGATCGCCCGCATCCGCCGCGGAGGCGTCGGCGTGCTCACGGCCGAGAGCGGCCTGGAGCTGTTCGACGCGGCGCAGGGCTCGGACGAGGCCGTCCTCGTACCGCTGCCGCTCGACATGGCAGCCCTCAGGGCACAGGCGGGAAGCGGCATGCTGCCCGCGCTCTTCCGCGGTCTCGTCCGGGCCCCCGCCCGCCGCGTCGCCGAGTCCGCGGCGGCCGCCGCGGCCGGTGCCGAGGAGCTGCGGGAGCGGCTCGCCGGGCTCTCCGAGTCCGAGCGGGAAGAGGTGCTGCTGGAGCTGGTGTGCACCCAGGTGGCGGCCGTCCTCGGCTACCCGGGCGCGGAGACGGTCGACCCGGCTCGCTCGTTCAGCGAGGTCGGCTTCGACTCGCTGACCGCCGTGGAGCTGCGCAACCGCCTGAACGCGACCACCGGAGTCCGGCTCCCGGCGACGCTGGTCTTCGACTACCCGACACCGAACGCACTGGTCGAGTACCTGCGCGGCGAGATCCTGCCGGACGACGCGACGGCGGTCACCTCGCTGCTCGCGGAGCTCGACGGGCTGGAGAAGTCCCTGTCCGGGGCCGCCCCGGACGACGAGGGCCGGAGCAGGATCACCGCGCGACTGCAGGCGCTGCTCGCGCAATGGAATGACGACCGAGGACCGGAAGACGGCGCCGGAGTCGCCGAGGAGCTGGAGTCCGCCACGGACGACGACCTCTTCGACTTCATCGGCAAGGAATTCGGGATCTCCTGAAATGACCGTGGCCGGCGTGAAGTGACAAGGTCTTCCGGATTCCTCGAGAGGGAAACGCACGTATGAATGAGGAAAAGCTCCGCTACTTTCTCAAGCGGGTGACCGCCGACCTGCATGAGACCCGGCGCCGCCTGCAGGAGGTGGAGTCGGAGGACCAGGAGCCCATCGCGATCGTCGGCATGAGCTGCCGCTACCCGGGCGGCGTCGAGTCGCCCGAGGACCTGTGGCGGCTGGTGTCCGAGGGCGGGGACGGCATTTCCGAGTTCCCCACCGACCGCGGCTGGGACATCGGGCGGCTCTTCGACGACAATCCGGACGGCGCGGGTACGAGCTATGTCCGGGAGGGCGGTTTCCTCCACGACGCCAACTACTTCGACCCCGCGTTCTTCGGTATCAATCCGCGCGAGGCCCTCGCGATGGACCCCCAGCAGCGGCTGCTGCTGGAGACCACGTGGGAGGTGTTCGAGCGGGCGGGCATCGACGCCACCTCCGTGCGCGGCACCCGTACCGGTGTCTTCGCGGGCGTCATGTACCACGACTACGCCTCGCGGCTGCGCGCCGTGCCGCCCGGTGTCGAGGGCTATCTCGGCACCGGCGGCTCCAGCAGCATCGCCTCCGGCCGGGTGGCGTACACCTTCGGCCTGGAGGGCCCCGCGCTCACCGTCGACACCGCGTGCTCCTCGTCGCTGGTGACCCTGCATCTGGCCATGCAGGCGCTGCGCAACGGCGAATGCTCGCTGGCGCTGGCGGGCGGTGTGACCGTGATGTCGACGCCCGGCACCTTCACCGAGTTCAGCCGCCAGCGCGGGCTGTCCTTCGACGGCCGCTGCAAGTCCTTCGCGGCGTCGGCGGACGGCACCGGCTGGTCCGAGGGCGCGGGCATGCTGCTGGTGGAGCGGCTGTCGGACGCCCGTAAGAACGGCCACCGGGTGCTGGCCGTCGTCCGTGGCTCCGCGATCAATCAGGACGGCGCGAGCAACGGCCTGACCGCGCCCAACGGCCCGTCCCAGCAGCGCGTCATCCGCCAGGCGCTCGCCAGCGCCCGGCTGACCGCCGACCAGATCGACGTGGTCGAGGCACACGGCACCGGTACGACGCTCGGCGACCCGATCGAGGCGCAGGCGCTGCTGGCCACCTACGGCAAGGAGAAGAGCCCCGAGCGGCCGCTGCTGCTGGGCTCCATCAAGTCCAATGTCGGCCACACCCAGGCCGCCGCCGGTGTCGCCGGGATCATCAAGATGGTCAAGGCCATCGAGCACGGCTATGTGCCCAAGTCCCTGCACATCGACGAGCCGTCGCCGCACATCGACTGGTCGGCCGGGGCCGTCTCGCTGCTGACCGAGGGCCGGCCCTGGCCGGAGACCGACCGTCCGCGCCGCGCCGCCGTGTCCTCGTTCGGCATCAGCGGCACCAACGCCCACTTGATCATCGAGCAGGCGCCGGTGGCGGAGGAGGAGACCGACGGCGAGGAGGCCGAAGAGGCCCCCGTTGAGGAGCTGGCGGAGCCCCGCACCCTTCCGGTACTGCCGTGGCTGGTCTCCGCCAAGGGCGAGGACGCCCTGCGCGCCCAGGCCGCCCGGCTCCACCGCTACGTGGCCGAACGCCCCGAGCTGGACCCGGTGTCCCTCGGCCACTCCCTGGCCACCACCCGTGCCGCCCTGGAGAACCGGGCCGCCGTCATCGCCGGTGACCGCGCGACCTTCCTCGACCGCCTCGCCGCGCTCGCCTCCGGTCAGCCCGCCGCCGGGGTGGTCCAGGGCGTGGAGACGCGGGGCAAGCTGGCGTTCCTCTTCACCGGCCAGGGCAGCCAGCGCCTCGGCATGGGACACGAGCTGTACTCGACCTACCCGGCGTTCGCCGAGGCGTTTGACGCGGTGTGTGCCGCGCTCGACCCGCGCCTGGAACGGCCGCTGAAGGACGTGCTGTTCGGCGACGACGCCGCCGCGCTGGACCGGACCGGCTTCACCCAGCCCGCGCTGTTCGCCATCGAGGTGGCGCTGTTCCGCCTCGTCGAGTCGTGGGGGCTGAAGCCGGACGTGGTCTCCGGACACTCCATCGGCGAGATCGCCGCCGCGCATGTGGCGGGGGTGCTCTCGCTCGACGCCGCCGCTCTGCTGGTGGCGGCCCGGGGCCGCTTGATGCAGCGGCTGCCGGGCGGCGGCGCGATGATCGGCGTCCAGGCGTCCGAGGACGAGGTGGCGCCGCAGCTGACCGAGCGCGTCTCGATCGCCGCGCTCAACGGCCCGACGTCGGTCGTCATCGCCGGTGACGAGGACGCCACGGTGGAGATCGCGGAAGGCTTCGAGGCCCAGGGCCGCAAGACCAAACGCCTCACCGTCAGCCACGCCTTCCACTCGCCGCTGATGGACCCGATGCTGGAGGCGTTCCGCAAGGTCGCCGAGAGCCTGACGTACGAGGCCCCGAAGATCCCGGTGGTCTCCAACCTGACCGGCGGCATCGCGCCCGCCGCGGAGATCGCCACCGCCGACTTCTGGGTCCGCCATGTCCGCGAGGCCGTGCGCTTCCTCGACGGTATGCGCGCCATGGAGGCGCAGGGCGTCACCACCTACCTCGAACTCGGCCCGGACGGTGTGCTGTCCGCGCTCGGCCAGGAGTGCCTGGCGGGCGAGTCCGAGCACGTGGCGTTCGCCGCCGCGCTGCGCAAGGACCGCCCCGAGGCCGAAACCCTGACCACTGCCCTGGCCACCCTCCACACCCGCGGCACGGCCCCCGACTGGGAGGCGTACTACGCGGGGACCGGCGCCGAGCGCGTCGAGCTGCCCACCTACGCCTTCCAGCGCGAGCACTACTGGCTGGACGCGGGCACCGCCTACGGCGACGTCTCCTCGTTCGGCCTCGGCACCGCCGACCATCCGCTGCTCGGCACGGCCGTGTCCCTGGCCGACGCGGAGGGCTTCCTGTTCACCGGGCGGCTCGCCCTGGACACCCACCCGTGGCTGGCCGACCACGCCGTCATGGGCGCGGTGCTGCTGCCCGGCACCGCGTTCGTGGAGCTGGCGGTGCGCGCCGGTGAGCAGGCCGGCTGCGACCTGGTCGAGGAACTCACCCTGGAGGCCCCGCTGATCCTGCCCGAGCGGGGCGGGGTCCGGCTCCAGATCGCCGTGGGCGCCCAGGACGACACCGGCCGCCGCACCCTCGCCCTCCACTCCCGCCCCGACGAGGCCGGAGACGACGAACCGTGGCTGCGGCACGCCACCGGTGTGCTCGCGGAGAGCGCGCCCGCGGCCCCGTCGTTCGACCTGAGCGCCTGGCCGCCCGCGGGCACCGAGCGCATCGAGACCGACGGACTGTACGACGGCCTGGCCGAGGCGGGCTTCGGCTACGGCCCGGTCTTCCAGGGGCTGCGGGCCGCCTGGCGGGGCGACGGCGAGGTCTACGCCGAGGTCGCCCTGCCCGAGGACGCCGAACCCGGCGCCGCCTTCTTCGGACTGCACCCGGCCCTGCTGGACGCCGTCCTGCACACCATCGGCCTCAGCGATCTGACCGAGAACCCGGGCCAGGGCGGACTGCCCTTCTCCTGGACCGGTGTGCGCGTCCACTCGGTGGGCGCGGACAGCGTACGGGTCCGGCTGTCCCCGGCCGGAAACGGCACGGTTTCCCTGCAACTCGCCGATGTCACCGGCGCCCCGGTGGCCGAGGTGGAACGCCTCGCCCTGCGCACGGTCTCTCCGGACCAGCTGAGCGCCGACCGCTCCGGCGGCAACGCGGCGGACGCCCTCTTCCGCGTGGACTGGACGCCGATCCCGACCCCGTCCGGCCCGGTATCCACGGACGGCTGGGTGGCGGTGGGCCCCAACTCCCTGGGCCTCGATACCTACCCGGACCTGACCACCCTGACCGAGGCGGCGGGGGAGGCCCCGGAGTACATCGTGGTGTCGCTGATGGCCTCCGATGGTGTGGTTCCGCATGCCCATCCGAGCGCGGCACATCAAGCCCGTCCGGCGATTGAGGACACGCCCGAAGGGCGTGCCGGGGCACCGGCCGCGGCAATGGAAGCCCGTCCGGCGATTGAGGACCAGGGTCCAGGGGCGGAGCCCATGGTTGCGGGAAGGGGCGGGACAGGGGATAGCCCCACCCAAGCCGCACACGAAGCCACCACCCGCACCCTCACCCTGCTCCAGACCTACCTCACCGAAGACCACTTCGCGGACACCCGCCTGGTCATCCTCACCACCGGCGCCGCAAGCACCACCCCCACCGAACCCCTCACCAACCTCCCCCACGCCGCGGCCCGCGGCCTGATCCGCTCCGCCCAGTCGGAGAACCCGGGCCGAATCCTGCTCGTGGACGTAGACGTGGACGGCCACGCGGATTCGCTGGCCGCACTGCGGACCGCTGTGGCATCCGGCGAGCAGGAAGTCGCGGTGCGCAACGGCGAGGTCCGGGCCCCGCGCCTGGCGAGGGCCGCCGCCCCCGCCGCCGCCCCGGCCCCCGCCCCTGCGTGGAACCCCAACGGCACGGTGCTGATCACAGGCGCCACCGGCACCCTCGGCACCCTGTTCGCCAAGCACGTGGTGACCGAGCGCGGTGCTCGCCACCTCCTCCTGCTCAGCCGCCGTGGCGCGGAAGCCCCCGGCGCCGCCGAACTCACCGCGGAACTCACCGCGCTGGGCGCGGAAGCCCACTGGGCCGCCTGCGACGTAGCAGACCGAGACGCCCTCGCCGACGCACTGACGGCGATCCCGGACGAGCACCCCCTCACCGCCGTCATCCACACGGCAGGTGTCCTGGACGATGGCGTCATCGCCTCCCTCACCCCCGACCGCATGGCGCACGTACTGCGCCCGAAGGTCGACGCGGCGTGGAACCTCCACGAGCTGACCCAGGGCGCGGACCTGTCCGCGTTCGTCCTGTTCTCCTCCGCCGCCGGTGTCTTCGGCGGTGCGGGCCAGGGCAACTACGCGGCGGCCAACGCCTTCCTGGACGCCCTCGCCCAGCACCGCACCGCGCAGGGCCTGCCCGCCACCTCCCTCGCCTGGGGCCTGTGGGCCGAGTCCGGCGGCATGGCCGGTGAGCTGGACGAGACGGAGCTGGACCGGCTGCGGCGCGGTGGTGTCGCCGCCATCACCGCCGCCCAGGGCCGGGAGCTGTTCGACCTCGCGGACACCGCCGACGAGGCCCTCCTCGTGCCGATGCCCCTCGACCTGGCCGCCCTCCGGGCGCAGGCGAGCGCCGGAATGCTGCCGCCGCTCTTCCGTGGTCTGGTCCGCGTCCCGCCCCGCCGCGCGGCCCAGGCCGCCGCCGCGGCGCGGTCCGGCGCGCTCGCCCAGCAGCTCGCCGGGGCGTCCGACGCCGAGGCCGAGGCGATCGTCCTCGGCGTGGTCCGTACGCAGGTGGCGGCCGTGCTCGGCTACGCCGGGCCCGAAGCGGTCGAGCCGCAGCGCGCGTTCAGCGAGGTCGGCTTCGACTCGCTCACCGCCGTCGAACTGCGCAACCGCCTCACCGCGGTCAGCGGCGTCCGGCTCCCCGCGACGCTGATCTTCGACTACCCGACCCCCGCCGCCCTCGCCGCGTATCTGCGGGCCGAGGCCCAGGGCGGCCAGGAGGACGCCGCCGCACCTGTGGCCGCCGCGGCAGCGGGCGATGACGAGCCGATCGCCATCGTGGCCATGAGCTGCCGGTTCCCCGGCGGGGTGACCTCGCCCGAGGACCTGTGGAAGCTGGTCGTCGAGGGCGCCGACGCCATCACCGACATGCCCACCGACCGTGGCTGGGACATCGAGTCGCTCTACGACGACGACCCCGACCAGCAGGGCACCAGCTACGCCCGCAACGGCGGATTCCTGCACGACGCCCACCACTTCGACCCCGTCTTCTTCGGGATCTCGCCCCGTGAGGCGCTCGCCATGGACCCCCAGCAGCGGCTGCTGCTGGAGACGACGTGGGAGGCGTTCGAGCGGGCCGGGATCGACCCGGCGGCGGTGCGCGGCAGCCGGACCGGTGTCTACACCGGCGTCATGTACAACGACTACGGCACCCTGCTGCACCGCGCCCCCGACGGCCTCGAGGGCTATATGGGCACCGCCAGCTCCGGCAGTGTCGCCTCGGGCCGGGTGTCGTACACCTTCGGTCTGGAGGGTCCGGCGGTCACCGTCGACACGGCGTGCTCGTCGTCGCTGGTCACCCTGCATATGGCGGTGCAGGCACTGCGCAGCGGCGAATGCTCGCTCGCGCTCGCGGGCGGTGTGACCGTGATGGCCACCCCCGGCACCTTCGTGGCCTTCAGCAAGCAGCGCGGCCTCGCCACCGACGGCCGCTGCAAGCCCTTCGCCGCCGCCGCCGACGGTACGGCCTGGGGCGAGGGCGTGGGCATGCTGCTGGTCGAGCGGCTGTCGGACGCCCGCAAGAACGGCCATCCGGTGCTCGCGATCGTCCGCGGCTCCGCGATCAACCAGGACGGCGCCTCCAACGGCCTCACCGCGCCCAACGGCCCGTCCCAGCAGCGGGTCATCCGCCAGGCTCTCGCCAACGCCCGGCTGTCCGCCGCCGAGGTGGACGTCGTCGAGGCACACGGCACCGGTACGACGCTGGGTGACCCGATCGAGGCGCAGGCGCTGCTCGCCACCTACGGCCAGGAGCGGACCGAGGACGAGCCGCTCTGGCTCGGCTCGGTGAAGTCCAACTTCGGCCACACCCAGGCCGCGGCCGGTGTCGCCGGCATCATCAAGATGGTCAAGGCCATCGAGCACGGCGTCCTGCCCAGGACCCTGCATGTGGACGAGCCGTCGCCGCACGTGGACTGGTCGGCGGGCGCGGTGTCGCTGCTCACCGAGCAGCTGGAGTGGCCGGAGACCGGCCGTCCGCGCCGCGCCGCGGTGTCCTCCTTCGGCATCAGCGGCACCAACGCGCACACCATCATCGAACAGGCCCCGGCGGAGCGCCCCACGGCCGCCGCCGACGCCGCCGCGCCCGAGCCCGGTGTGCTGCCGTGGATCCTGTCCGGCAGGAGCGAGGCGGCGCTGGGCGCCCAGGCCGAGCGGCTGCTGGCACACCTCGACACGGATCCGGGCCTGCGCCAGGCCGACGTCGGCTACTCCCTGGCCACCACCCGCGCCGTCCACGACCAGCGCGCCGTGCTGGTCGGCACCGACCGCGACGACTTCATCCGCGCCCTGACGGCACTCGCCCGGGGCGAGGCGGAGGCCCAGCTGGTCCAGGGCACCGGAACGGCCGGCAAGACGGCGTTCGTGTTCCCGGGGCAGGGGTCGCAGTGGGCCGGTATGGCGGTGGGGCTGATGGACGCCTCGCCCGTCTTCGCGGCCCGGATCCACGAATGCGCCGCGGCGCTGGCGGAGTTCACCGACTGGTCGTTGGTGGAGGTGCTGCGCGGCGCCGCGGGCGCGCCGTCGCTGGAGCGCGTGGACGTGGTCCAGCCGGTGCTGTTCGCGGTGATGGTGTCCCTCGCCGAACTGTGGCGTTCGCTGGGCGTCCGGCCGTCCGCCGTGGTCGGCCACTCCCAGGGCGAGATCGCGGCCGCCTGCGTGGCCGGAATCCTGACGCTTCAGGACGCTGCCCGCGTGGTGGCGTTGCGGAGCCAGGCGATCGGCCGGGTGCTGGCGGGCAAGGGCGGCATGGTGTCCGTGGCGCTGCCGGTGGCGGAGGTTCGGGAGCGGATCGCGGTGTGGGGCGAGGAGCGGATCTCCGTCGCTGCCGTCAACGGCCCCTCGTCGGCGGTGGTTTCGGGCGAGCCCGAGGCGCTGGACGAGCTGCTGGCGTCCTGCGAGGCCGATGAGGTGCGGGCCCGCCGGGTGCCGGTGGACTACGCCTCGCATTCGGCCCAGGTCGAACTGCTCCGCGAGGAACTTCTCGAACTGCTCGCCCCCGTACAGCCGAAGAGCGCCCAGGTGCCGTTCCTGTCGACGGTGACGGGGGAGTGGGTCGAGGGTCCGGAGCTGGACGCCGAGTACTGGTTCACCAACCTCCGCCGCACGGTGGAGCTGGAGGGCGCGGTGCGCCGTCTGCTGGATGAGGGCTTTGGCGCCTTCATCGAGTCCAGCGCGCACCCCGTGCTGACGATGGGTGTGCAGGAGACCGCCGAGGACGCGGGCCGTGAGGCTGCCGCGATGGGGTCGCTGCGCCGTGACGAGGGTGGCCTGGACCGGTTCTGGGCCTCGCTCGGCGAGGCGTGGACGCGCGGCGTCACCGTGGACTGGGAGGCGGTGTACGAGGGGACGGGCGCGGAGCGCGTCGAGCTGCCCACGTACGCCTTCCAGCACGAGCGCTACTGGATCGAGGTCCCGCTCTCGGTGGGCGATGTCGCCTCCGCCGGACTGGGCGCCGCCGGGCATCCGCTGCTGGGCGCCGCCGTCGAACTGCCCGACTCCGATGGCTTCCTGCTCACCGGGCGGCTCTCCCTCCAGACCCACCCCTGGCTCGCCGACCACGCCGTGTCCGGCACCGTACTGCTGCCGGGAACCGCCTTCGTGGAGCTGGCGATCCGCGCCGGTGACCAGGTCGGCTGCGACCTCCTGGAGGAGCTGACCCTCGAGGCACCGCTGATCCTGCCCGGCCGGGGTGGGATCCAGCTGCGGCTGACCGTCGGCGCGCCCGACGCGAGCGGCCGCCGGGCGCTGGAGGTCTACTCCCGCCCGGAGCCGGACGCGGACCGGGGCGACGCCTCGGACCAGCCCTGGATCCGCCACGCCAGCGGTGTTCTGGCCTCCGGTGACGCCATGGACGGCGGAGCCGACCTGTCCGTATGGCCGCCCGCCGAGGCCGTCGCCCTCGACGTGGACGACCTCTACGAGCGGTTCGCGGCGGGCGGCTTCGGCTACGGCCCCGCGTTCCAGGGGCTGGGCGCCGCCTGGCGGCGCGGCGAGGAGGTCTTCGCCGAGCTGCGCCTGGAGCAGCGGCAGCATGCCGACGCCGCGCTGTTCGGACTGCATCCGGCGCTGCTGGACGCCGCGCTGCACGGGGTCGCGCTCGGCGACTTCCTGGGCGCCGAGGCCGACGGGATCCGGCTGCCGTTCTCCTGGACCGGGGTCTCCCTCCACGCGGCGGGCGCCACGGCGCTGCGCGTACGGATCGCCCCGGCCGGGCCGGACACGGTGGCCCTCACCGTCGCGGACGAGAACGGTGGCGCGGTCGCGACGGTGGACTCCCTGGTGCTGCGGCGTATCGCCCCGGAGCAGCTGCGCGCGGCCCAGGTGACCTACCACGACTCGCTGTTCCGGCTGGAGTGGGCGCCGGTGCCGGTGCCTTCGGCGGCCCCCGGGACCCTCCGTTGGGCCCTGCTCGGCCAGGACACGGCGAACAGCGCCGGCCAGGACGCCGCGCACGGCACGGACGCCTTCGGGCTCGTCGCCGCGCTGGAGTCCGCCGGTGCCGAATGCGCCGTCTTCCCCGACCTGGCCGAACTCGCGGCCGTGGTGGCCTCGGGCAGCCCCCGGCCGGACGTCGTCCTCCTCCCGCACACCGGCCCCGCCGGGGGCGGGGATGTGGCGGAGGGCGCCCGGCTGGCCACCCACGCCGCGCTGGACAGCGCGCTGTCGTGGCTCGCGGAGGAGGGCCTCGCCGGGGCGCGGCTGGCGTTCGTCACCCGGAGCGCGGTCGCCACGTCCCCGGACGCCGAGGTGCACGACCTGCCACGGTCGGCCGTATGGGGCCTGATCCGCACCGCCCAGACCGAGAACCCGGACCGTTTCCTGCTGCTCGACCTGGACGGTGACGAGACCTCGGCCGATCTGCTCACGGCGGCCGTGACCGGCGGCGAGCCGCAGCTCGCCGTCCGCGCGGGCGCCCTCCACGCGCCGCGACTGGCCCGGGTCGCCACCCAGGAGCAGCACGAGGGCCGGGTAGGGGAAGGGCTCCCGGAGCTCGACCCGGACGGCACGGTCCTGATCACCGGCGCCACCGGTGTCCTCGGCGGGCAGCTCGCCCGCCATCTGGTGGCCGAGCGCGGTGTGCGGCATCTGCTGCTCAACAGCCGCCGCGGACAGCGTGCCCCGGGGATGCCCGAGCTGGTCGACGAACTGACCGCGCTGGGGGCCCGGGTGAGTGTCGCGGCCTGCGATGTGGCCGACCGCGAGGCGCTGTCGATGCTGCTGGCCGAGGTGGACGCGGAGCATCCGCTCACCGCCGTCGTGCACACCGCGGGTGTGCTGGACGACGGGCTGCTGCCCACGCTCACCCCGGGCCGGATCGACACGGTCTTCCGGCCGAAGGTGGCCGCGGCGCACAACCTGCACGAGCTGACCCGCGATCTGGACCTCTCCGCGTTCGTGCTGTTCTCGTCCGCCGCCGGTACCTTCGGCGCGCCGGGCCAGGCCAACTACGCGGCGGCCAACACCTTCCTGGACGCCCTGGCCGCGCAGCGCCGCTCCGCCGGACTGCCCGCGCTCTCGCTGGCCTGGGGCCTGTGGGAGCAGCGCAGCGCGATGACCGGCGGCATGGCGGACGCGGATGTGGCCCGTATGGAGCGCTCCGGGATGGCGCCGCTGTCCTCGCGGGACGGTCTGGAGCTGTTCGACACGGCGTGCACGGTCGGCGGTGAGGCGGTGCTCGTACCGCTGCACCTGGACATCGCGCCGCTGCGCGAGCAGGCCGCCGAGGGTGGGCTGCCCGCCGTGTTCCGCGGGCTGGTCCGGGCTCCGGCCCGGCGGCGCACCGTCGCCGCCGGGGCGGCCGACACGGGCGGCCCCTCGCTGGCGCGGCGGCTGGCCGGGCTGGCCGAGGCGGAGCGGGAGAAGGCCGTGCTGGACCTGGTCCGCGGCCAGGCCGCCGCGGTCCTCGGCTTTCCGGACGCGGAGGCGGTGGGGGCCACGCGTGGCTTCCTGGAGCAGGGCTTCGACTCACTGACCGCCGTCGAGCTGCGCAACCGGCTGAACGCCGCGAGCGGGCTGCGGCTGGCCCCGACGCTGCTGTTCGACCACCCGACGCCCGAGCTGGTCGCCCGGCAACTGCTCGCTCAGCTGGCCAATTCGGTGGCCGCGGAGGGCGGTGCGGTCTCGGACGCGGCGCGTGACGAGGCGGCGGGCGCGGAGCCGTCGGCCGTGTTCGGCGCGATGATGCGGGAGGCCGGACAGCTCGGCAAGCAGGAGGAGTTCACCCGGCTGCTGATGGACGTCTCGCGGTTCCGCCCCTCGTTCGGACGCGCCACCGAGCTGGACAAGGCGCCCGCGCTGGTGCGGCTGTCGCGCGGGGAGACCGGGCCCGCGCTGGTGTGCTTCTCCTCGATCCTGTCGATCGGCGGCCCGCACCAGTACGCTCGGTTCGCCGCCGGATTCCGCGGCCACCGGGACGTCTGGGCGCTGGGCAACCCCGGCTTCGTCGCCGGGGAACGGCTCCCGGCCAACCCGGAGGCGGTGATCGAGGCGCAGGCCGAGGCGGTGCTGCGGGAGACCGACGGGGCGCCGTTCGTGCTGCTGGGCCACTCCTCGGGCGGGCTGCTGGCCCATGAGGTGGCCGCGCGGCTGGAGAGCACCGGGGTCTTCCCGGACGCGGTCGTCCTGCTCGACATCTACTCGCACGACCGGGACGCGGCCGTGGCCCTCCAGCCCGGGCTGAGCGCCGGGATGGACGAGCGCAGCGCCGGCCAGGTGCCGGTGGACGACACCCGGCTGCTGGCCATGGGCGCCTACTTCCGGCTGTTCGGCCAGTGGCGGCCCAAGGAGGTCAAGACGCCGACGCTGCTGGTCAGGGCAGGTGAGCGGCTCTTCGACTGGTCCCGCGACGGCGACTGGCGGTCGTACTGGCAGCTCCCGCACACCGCGCTCGACGTGCCGGGGAACCACTTCACGATGATGGAGGAGCACGCCGGGACGACGGCACGGGCCGTGGAGGACTGGCTGTCCTGACGGACGGACGCGGGCCCGAGCCCTCAAAGGGCCGGGCCCGCCTGCGGAGCTGTTCTCAGGACCGCTTGAATCGGTCGGGGTCGTTGTGGTCGCGATGGCGGGGGCACTGGCATGGCGGCCACGCTTGCCCCAGTGAGTAGGCGTCGCCCTTCTGCCCGTCGAGGACGGCCACGATCGCGCGTCGGGTGGTGACGATCCCGTTGTGCGCCATGGTGTAGACGCGCATCGTCATCTTCGGCCGTTCGTTCCGGTCAGGGTGGTTGTCGGCCATCAGCGGTCCTCCTCTCCTGGTACGGGGGCCAGGAGTTGGAGCAGGCTGCGCAGGCTCCGCTTCATTGTGCCGAGGTGGTAAGCCAGTTCTTCGGGCGTGGCGTCGGCCAGGTCGAGGGTTTCGACTTCCGTGAGGGTCTGTCCGGCGACGATCACGACGGCCTGTTCGAGGCCGTCGCGAGTGGGCTTTCCGGCCGCGACGCACGCGGGGCACAGGCCCGAACGCGGCGCGGTCGGGTGGTGGGCCCCGAAGTCGCCGGGGGTGGCGCACAGGGCGCACCCGGGGGAGAGGACGGGGGCGGCCCGTCCGTCGGCGGTCACCGGATCACCACCATCCCGTGTGGCGCGCACAGCGACTCCACACTCATCAGCCTCCAAGCGGCTGAGGGTCGTGCCCCCGGGCCGGCCGGACGGTCGCGGGGGTCTTGTACGCGGTCTGTTTCCGTGGGGTCACGCCCGGCCTGCGCATGAGGAAACCGGCCGTGATCGAGGCGACGTGGTCTGCCGTCCCGATGCGGTGAGGGGGTGGCAGGTCCGGTCAGCATGGGCGGGCGGTCAGCGCGGTTCATGGGCTCACGCTCTGGCGCGCCTGGTGGGTTCGTGGTCTCACTGGCCACCGATCGCTCCTCTCCGTAGCGATGTGACTACCGAGGAGGTTCGGCGTGACCCTCAGCGGGGGATCATTCAACTCGTCAGGCGGGGACAGAGGGATGGTGAAGCCAGGTGAATCGCAAGGAGTTACACCCGGACAGCAGTCCGCTGGCTGCCTTCGGGGCACGCCTGCGCAGCTTGCGTGAAGGCCGTGGCTGGACACAGGAAGACCTGGCGGATCGGACGGAATATTCCAGTGTGCATATTTCGGCCATCGAAACTGCTCGGAAGCCTCCGACTCTTCGTTTCGTGCGCAGTACGGACCGCGCCTTTGGGACCGAGGGGACGGCGGACTCGTTCGAGCGACAGTGGCGCGAGATCCGCCACGGCAGCCTGTTGGAGGGCTTCCCCGAGTACGTGGGGCACGAGGGCCGGGCGGCGGAGATCCGGCTGTACGAAGTGGGCGTCATCCCCGGTCTGCTCCAGACACCGGAGTACGCGACGGCCCTGGCGGAGAGCGCCGTCAAGCGGGGGGGCGATCACCGCCGAACAGGCGTGGGAGCGGGTGGCGCTCGTCGCGGAGCGGCAGGCCACGCTCGTCCGGACGCGCCCGCCGCTGGTCTTCGTGGTGCTGGACGAAAGCTGTCTCCGTCGTCCCATCGGCGAGCCCGCCGTCATGGACGCCCAGTTCGCCCGGCTGGCCGAGTTCGCCGAGCTGCCGAACACCGTGCTCCAGGTCGCCCCGTTCGACATGGGCACGCGCCGCCCGTTCAATCTGCCGCTCTACATCCTGACGATGCCGGACCGCTCGCTCATGTCCTACGCGGAGTCCGCCCAGCGGGGCCATTTCGAACGGGACAGCAGCTCCGTGGTGCCCGTGCTGACGGCCTACCATCAGCTACAGGCCGAAGCACCTTCTCAGGCTCAGTCTGTAGCCATGATCAGTCAGTTGCGGAAGGGCACTCCATGACGACCGAATCCCCCGTTGGTTCACGTCCTCGTACAGCGACAACGGCGGCGCCTGCGTAGAGGTCGCCGCCAACCTCGTCGCCTTGCGCGGCGTGGTCCCCGTCCGGGACAGCAAGGACCCGCACGGCCCGGCGCTCATGTTCGAGCCGACCGCCTGGTCGTCGTTCGTCTCCGCTGTCGGGCGCGGGGAGTTCCCCACCACCTGACCCGGCCGGCAGCCAGTCACCGAAGCGATCGGCCCCCGGATCGGGGGCCGTCGTCGTGGTGTGCCCAGCTGGTCGCCGCAGGCGTTACGCGGTCTGTCAACCTGTTCCAACCCGGGTGCCGGTCCCCCTATTGTGTTCACCGTCGGTGAGCAACCGATGTGCCAACGGGGGTACGAGATGAATCCGATATCGGTGAAAACGCTGCTGGTGGCGCTGGCTGACGGCGCCGGTGGCGAACTCGGGCGGCAGACGTGGACGGGGCTGAGCCCGTCGCCACAGGGCTGAGCGGCATGGCCGAGGCAGATGCCATCGGGCGGGACGGCGCGAGCGGGGCGGCGTCGAACACGATCAATGGTGGTGTGTTCTTCCACGCCGTGATCCAGGGCCGGGACATCACCGTACAGTTGCCGCCGCAGGTCACCCCGGCGCTGTCCGCACTCCCTCCGGCGTCCGGCACTTTCACCGGTCGTGAGGAGCAGGTGGAGCGGCTACTCGAGGGCCTCGCTCCCGGCAGGGAGCAGCGGAAAGCACCGCTGCTAGCGGCGGTGGCGGGGATGGCCGGAGTCGGCAAGACCGAACTGGTTGTACAGACAGCCACCCGTGCGTTGAAGGAGCCGGGCTGGTTTCCCGGCGGCGTGCTGTTCGTCGACATGTTCGGCTACGACAGCGAACGGCGACTGCCTCCAGATCATGCCCTGGACGGTCTGTTACGGGCTCTGGGAATGCCCGGCGAGCACATCCCCGACGGCCTGCAGGACCGTACGCGGCTGTATCGCAGTGTGCTGGCCGCCTTCGCGGAACAGGGACGGCGGATACTGGTCGTCATCGACAACGCCTCCGACGAGGAGCAAGCTCGCCCTCTGCTGCCCACCGATGGCACCACCGCCGCTCTGCTCACCTCCCGTCACACGCTGGACATCGACGCTCGTCTGCACGACCTCGACGTCCTCGACGTGCGATCCTCCATCGAGTTGCTCGACCAAGCCCTGCACAACGCCCTTGGCCCCGGCGACACCCGTGTGCGGGACGAGCCAGAGCACGCGAAAGCCATCGCCCGGCTCTGTGCCGGCCTGCCGCTGGCCCTGCGTATCGCAACCGCCCTGCTGGCTGATACTCCTCAGCGGCCGCTGGTCTCCCTGGCTCTGGCCCTTGAAGCGGAGCACCGCCGGCTGGACCGGCTCCGCCGCGAGGAGCGCGCGGTACGCGCTGCCTTCGATCTCTCCCACCAGCACCTCGGCCACCAACAGGCCCGCCTGTTCCGGTTGCTGTCGCTCAACCCTGGCGACGACCTTTCTACCGAAACCGCTGCCAACCTTGCCGCCGACGACCTGTACGAGGTGGAGGGACTCCTTCAAGACCTGGCCCGCGCCCACCTGCTCGAACCTGCACACGTCTGGGGCCGCTGGCGGTTTCACGACCTCGTGCGCCTGTATGCCGACGAGAAGGGCCGCCTCCACGCCGACAGCGATGAACGTAACGTGGCCCGCTCCCGTCTCTTTGCCTACTACCAGACCACCGCGGAGGCTGCTAGCACCCATCTGGACACGAGACGCGGCACCCCCTCGGCCTGTTTTCCGGACCGCGATGGCGCGCTGGCCTGGCTGGATGCCGAACGCCCTAACCTCGTCGCCACCGTCACCGCGGCTCCGCGATTCGGCCTCCAGAAAACCAGCTTCGACCTTGCGGACGCTCTTACCCGATACCTCCACGACCGCTATGCCTTTGATGACTGGGTGAACGTCACGACGACGGCCCTGGCCATCTGCCGTGAGTTCGAGGACCGCTGCGGTGAAGCGGCGGCGCTGAACCAGCTCGGTCTCGCCTTTGCCGGGCTGCGGCGGTTCGACGAGGCCATCGACGCCCACGACAATGCCGCAATCGTCTATCGCGACCTCGGGGACCGCGACGGTGAAGCGGGGGCGCTGACGAATCTCGGCAGCGCGCTGACTGAGCTGCGGCGGTTCGACGATGCCGTCACCGCGCATACCCAGGCGGTCACCATTTTCCATGAAACCGGCGACGGTCAGAGGGAAGGTCATGCGCTCAGCAACCTCGGCACCACTTTGAATGAGCTGCGGCGGTTCGACGATGCTCTCATCGCCTACACCCAGGCAGCCACCATTTTCAATAAGGCCGGCAACCGCCAGGATGCTGCCCATGCGCTGAACAACGCTGGCGGCGTCTTGACCGAGCTGCGGCAGTTCGAATGGGCCACCGAATACCATGTGGTGGCTGCCACCATCTTTCGCACCCACGGTGACCGCCACGGTGAAGCACTCGCGTTTAACAACCTTGGCCGGGCTCTGGTCGGGCTACGGCGGTTCGACCAGGCCATCAATGCTCACGCCAAGGCCGCCGCGATCTACGGTGAGGTCGGCGATCACCACCGTGAAGGCATCGCGCTGAACAACCATGGCCTGGCTCTGGTCGAGGTCGGACGGTTCGGCGAGGCTATCGATGCTCACACCCAGGCCGCCGCCATTTTCCGTGAGACCAGGGACCGCCATGGTGAAAGCCAAGCGCTGAACAATCTCGGTCGGCCTCTGGGTGAGATGGGGCGGTTGAGTGAGGCTATCGACGCTCACACCCAGGCCGCGGCCAGCTACCGCGACCTCGGCGACCGCCACCGTGAAGGATTGGCGTTGCACAACCTCGGCGCCACTCTGTCGAAGGCGGGGCGGTTCAAGGAAGCCATCGACGTCCAGACGAAGGCGCTCACCATCTTCCGGGAAACCGGCGACCGCCACCGTGAGGGTCTAGCCCTGCACAACCTCAGCAACGCCCTGTTGGCGAGGGGGCGATTCAAGAAGGCCATCGACGCCCGAACGAAGGCGCTCACCATCTTCCGGGAAATCGGCGACCACCCCTGAGGTGCGGGGGCGACCGCCCGGGCTGACGTACCCCACGTGGCGAATGAGTCCTCGCTGCGAAGCTCTCGCTCCCTCTTCATGATTCGGGATACCTCCGCGCACGGTTCTCCGGTTCCGGGCGGCGGCGGGTCTGCGGCGCTTCGAGGATACGGCGCGCCTCGGACGCCCCGAGTACGCCAACACCCCGTCAACGCAGCAGAGTCACAAGGCGTTGAGCGGAGTACTGCCGCCGCTGCGCGTCACGCCGTCATCAGCGCTTACGGGCGGGCCGCGAGCGCTTGCCCGGACCCACCGTCACCACCTCGAAGTTGGACTTGGTGCGGTCCAGCCGGTGGAAGAGGTTGTCCGGCCCGGTGATGTACATCTTCGACACCCCGGCGCCCTTGAGCGTGTCCACCACCTTCGGCCAGTGGATCGGCAGGTCGAAGGTGTCCAGAAGCATCGTGCGCAGCGCGTCCGCCGAGGTCACGATGGTGCCGTCCTGGTCGGTGACCACGGGCAGCTTGGGGTCGAGGATGTCGTACTTCGGCAGGATCTCCTCGGCCGCCCGGCGCCGCAGCTCCGCGAACGCGGGCGCGTGCACCGCCGGGACCATGGTGTACATGGAGTAGCCGCCGGCCTGGCTGATCGCCTTCTTGAACCCCTCCAGCTCCTTCTCGCGCAGCGAGACCATGAAGAAGCCGTCGTCGAGATAGCCGGAGTAGTCGTACCACTCACCGCGCTCGCCGAGCTCGGTGAGGATCTCCGTCAGCTTCTCCTGCGGAGTGCGGACGAAGGTGTGGGTGACCGCGTCCTGGTGCTCCTCGGCGAAGTACGCGTGCTCACAGCGGGCCAGCTCCGCGGTGAGCCGCACCACCTCGGGGAACGGCAGCGAACTGACGTACGCCGCCGCCGCCTTCTGCCCGAAGCTGGGGCCCACGCACAGGTCCGGGACCAGTCCGTGCTCCTGCTCCGCGCGGTCCGCCGAGGCCATCGAGTTCACCAGGAAGGCGATCTGGGTGGCCTCGGAGTAGTCGTCCTCGGAGTCGCGGAGCCGGTCGAAGACCGAGTAGCCCAGCGCCTCGTCGGCCTCGGCGAGCCGCTTGCGGGCGAACGGGTCGAGCGTCAGGAACCTGCCCACCTCGGAGAAGCCGGAGGGCCCCATACCGGGGAAAACGATGGCTGTCTTCGTCTGCTCGGATGCCGTCATGGTGTGGTGCCTTACTCTCGATCCTGCCGTCGCTCAGTCCTGCGCCCGGCGGTTGAAGCCGCGGATGCCGATGGTCCCGAAGATCAGGATCGCCGCTCCGATCGCGGAGAAGCAGATCCACAGCGGGATCGACTCCGGAACCTTGGGCCCGGGTTCCAGCAGCAGTCCGCGCATCGCCTCGGTGACGTAGGTCAACGGGTTGAAGGAGCACAGGATCTGGAACCAGCGGACGCCCTCCAGGCTCCGCCACGGGAACTGCGTGGCCCCGGTGAACATGATCGGGGTGAGCGTCATGGCGAAGACGATGGAGATATGACGCGCGGGCGCCAGGGTGCCCAGGGTGAGGCCGACGCAGCCGCCGACCAGTCCGCCCAGGCTCAGGATGCCCAGCGTCACCGGCATCTTCTCCAGCGGCCAGGAGACGTCGTCCAGCAGCGCCAGACCGATCGGGATCATGACCAGGGAGCCGATCAGACCGCGCATCGCGCCGAAGATCGCCTTCTCCACCGCCACCAGGGAGACCGGGATGGGGGCGAGCAATCGGTCCTCGATCTCCTTGGTCCAGGAGAAGTCGATGGCCAGCGGCAGTGCGGTGTTCTGGAGGGCGACCAGGAAGCTGTTGAGCGCCACCACACCGGGCAGCAGCACCTGCTGGAAGCCGGGCTGGGTGAAGCCGATCTCGCCGAGCACCTTGCCGAAGACGAACAGCATGAAGAACGGTTCCACGATGACCTGGCCCAGGAAGGGGCCCATCTCGCGGCCGGTGACGAAGATGTCGCGCCACAGGATGAAGAAGAACGTCCGCCACCGGTTGGCGCGGCGCCGGTGGCGCCCGGGGCGGCGCTTGGCGTCGGGCAGTTCGAGTTCGAGTTCGGGCTGCGGCTCGGGCTCGGGCTCCACGAGCGGCGAACGGGCGTCGGCCGCCGCGATGATGGCGTTCAGCGCGGCCTTGGCGTCCTGTGCGGCCTGGGTCGCCGACGGGGCCGGTATGGGCTTTATGACGAGCGTCAGGGTGTCCCCGATGTCGCCGCCGCCGTGCGGGGCGGCCATGCCCCTGGCCTCGTGGTGCCGGTGCTCCTGCGGCCGGCTCTGCTGCTGCCGGGGGTCGGGCTGCCGGACATCCGGCGCCTTGCCCTCGTGCTTGACCGGCGCGTTCGGGGTGGCCTTCTGCACCTCGGCGGCCGGACGCGGGGCCGACGGCTTGGACCGGACGAGCACGGTCCGGGTGTCCTCGAAGCCGTCGTCCTCGGGGGACTTGGACTCGGGGGCCCGCGGGTCGGTGGTGCGGTTCCCGTCCGGCCTGGCAGCGGGGGTCCTGGGGTCGGCGGGCCGGTGCCCACCGTCCCTGGCGGCGCCGCCTTGGTGCGACGCGGGTGCCCCGGCGCCGGCCGCGGGCTTCTCCTCCGCGCCCTTGCCGCCCGTGGTCCCGTCCGTCGATGACGTGGGTCGAGAGGAGGAGCTCATCGCATCTCCTTCCCCGTCAGGTCGACAAAGACGTCTTCCAGGCTCGCCTTGCTCACATTCAGGTCCTTGATTTCGCAGCCGGTGTCGGTCAGGGCCTTGATGACCGTGGGCAGAAGTACGGAGGACGACGCGTTGCTGTAGACCTTCATCCGGAAGGTGCCGTCGTCGATCGCCCCGGCCCCGCCCATGGCTGCGGCCATCTCGGCCTCGGCGCTGAGCACCTCGACCCGCTCGGCGACCCCGAGGCCCTGCACCATGTGGACCACGCCGTTCATCCCGCTGTGCGGCGGGCGCACCGTGACGGTCAGCGCGGTGTTGCTCATCCGGCTGGTCAGTGCCTCGGGGGTGTCCAGGGCGAGCAGCTTGCCGTGGTCGACGATGCCGATCCGGTCACACAGCTTGGAGGCTTCCTCCATGTCGTGGGTGGTGATCACCACCGTGACGCCACGGGTCTTCAGTTCGGCGACCCGGTCGCGTACGAAGATCTGTGACTGCGGGTCCAGACCGGTGGCCGGCTCGTCCAGGAACAGCACTCGGGGGCGGTGCATCAGCGCCCGCGCGATCATCACGCGCTGTGCCTGACCACCGGAGACCTGGTCCGCGCGGGCCTTGGCGTGGTCGCCGAGGCCGACCCACTCCAGGCTCTCGTCCGCCAGGCGGTTGCGCTCCGAGCGGGGGAGACCGTGGTAGCCGGCGTGGAAGGTCAGGTTCTGACGGATCGTCAGTGACCGGTCCAGGTTGTTGCGCTGCGGCACGATGGCGAAGGACTGCCGGGCCACCGCCGGCCTGCGCACCACATCGACGCCCTGCACGAAGGCACGCCCGCCGGTGGGGGCGACACGGGTGGTCAGGATACCGATGGTGGTGGTCTTGCCCGCTCCGTTGGGTCCGAGGAAGCCGAAGACCTCGCCGTGCCTGACGGTGAAGCTGAGATTGTCGACAGCCGGAACGGGCCGGCCGGGATACTTCTTGATCAAGCCGTCGACAACGACGGCGAAGTCAATAGGGCGTGTTGTGTTCATCGCTGTCGTCGCACCGATTTAATTGGCTTGAGGAGAACATTACTTTCCTCTTGTTTAGCACGACGGCTTGACTCCTGACCCCTAACTGTCCGCAGATTAGGGGGTGGTGGCACGGGTGAGGGGGCCTTAGGGGGCGCCTGCTGTGTCCCGCTGTGTCCCGGGCCACGCCGCGATGGCGTGGTACCCGCATATCGCGCGTACCGCGAATAGCGGTTACTAGGGGTTGTGGCCCGGGAGAAGGGCTCATAGCCTCACGGAGTCAGCATCTCGGACGAGCGTGGTCGACGCGCCCCACCATCGCACTCGTGCCCGGCCCCTCAGTGCAATCGCGGGGATGTACTCCTTGAGCCAGATCAAGCCCGATGATGTGGGCCTTATTCGGATATTGCAAACGGAAACTCCGAGTAGTTTCCGGCTGATCTGTTTCCCGGAATCCGCCCACTCCACCGCGTACTACCTCTCGCTGTCCGAGCTTCTGCTGCCCACCGTCGAGGTGTTGGCGATCCAGTACCCGCTGTACGTGGGCATCGACGACGATGAGCGGCTGACCGATTCGGCCGACCTCGCGGACCGGATCTTCGGTGCGCTGGGGGAGTGGATGGACCGCCCGCTGGCCTTCTTCGGCCACCGGGCCGGCGCCGACCTCGCCTACCGCGTCGCCGAGCGCCTGGAACGGGAGACCGGGACGGCACTGTTGACCCTGTTCGTATCCGGCCGCACCGCGCACTGGGGCATGTCCCTGGGGCCCCCGGAGCTCGGCTGCCGGATCGTCGCCCTCGCCGGTGAGGGCGACCCCAAGACCCCGCTGCGCGGCGTACGGGCCTGGCGGCGGCGTACGAGCGGACGATTCGACCTCGAGGTGTTTCCCGGCGCCCGTTACTACCTCGACTCGAGCCGGAGAGAGGTCGTCAACCTGGTGCACGACCAGTTGCTCTCGCACGTCCCCGTCGATGCCGAGTGGGAGACCGGCTTCGAAGACCAGGGAGCCTAGGGGGGACCCGCCCAGGGCTGCCCGTACTCCTGAGCGAAAAGGAAAAGAGTACGTTTCGATGACCGCGAAGATCTACGCGCTCGACTCGGTGCAGACCCTGGCCGACTTCGAGCTGGACGCGCTGCGCGTCGCCGATGTGATCCGCGAGCACGGGGTGACCCACGGCGACCGCGTCATCTTCAAGGCGGGCAACTCCGCCGCCTACGTGAGCGTGCTGTTCGCGCTCATGCACGTGGGAGCCTCCATCGTCCTGATCGACCAGCAGGAGCACCCGGACGAGACCCGGCGGATCGCCCAGCGCACCGGCGTCGCGATCGCCTTCGTGGACGACGACGCCCCGATCCACGCCGACATCCGTACGGTGAACCTCTACGAACTGATCGCCCCGGCCGCCGGACGCCCGCTCACCACCCGGGAGCTGTCCTTCGACGCCTGGGCCGACCGCCGCGACGGCCTGATCATGTGGACCTCCGGTTCCACCGGCGAGCCCAAGGGCGCCGTCAAGTCCGGCCGTAAGTTCCTCACCAACCTGGAGCGCAACGCCGCCCAGGTCGGGCACCGGCCGGACGACGTACTGCTGCCGCTGCTGCCCTTCGCCCACCAGTACGGGCTGTCCATGGTGCTCATCGCCTGGCTCACCCGCTGCTCGCTGGTGATCGCCCCGTACAAGCGCCTGGACCGGGCCGTGCAGATGGCCGGCCGGACCGGCGCCACGGTGATCGACGCCACCCCCTCCAGCTACCGCACCATGCTCAACCTGGTCGGCCGGAAGCCGTCGCTGCGGACGCAGTTGGAGGGCGTCCGGATGTTCTGCTCGGGCGCCGCGCCGCTGGACGGCGCGCTCTCCGAGCGCTATGTGGCCGAGTTCGGCCTGCCGCTGCTGGACAGCTACGGCAGCACCGAGCTGGGCAACATCGCCTTCGCCACCCTGGAGAACCCGGTCTCCTGCGGCCGGGCCATGGAGGGCATCAAGCTGCGCGTCATCGACGAGGACGGCCACCCGGCCGCCCCCGGCGAGGCCGGCGAGATCGAGGTCGACACCCCGGACGCGCTCGAGGGCCATCTCGCCGAGGACGGCACCATCGACGCCGTGCCCACCGGCTGGCAGACCACCGGCGACCTCGGCTACCTCGACGCCGACGACAACCTCTTCGTCCTGGGGCGGAAGTTCGCGGTGCACCGCTCCGGCTACACGCTCCACCCCGAGCTGATCGAGCGGAAGGCCGCCCTGGCCGAGATCTCCACCCGGATCGTGCCGCTCCCCGACGAGCGCCGGGCCGGCGACACCCAGCTGGTCTTCTTCGTGGAGGACGACGAGCTGCGGGACGCCAAGCACTGGCGGGAGCGGCTGTGCCAGGTGCTCCCGCTCTACGAACAGCCCAACCGGGTCGAGGTGCTGGAGAGCTTCCCGCTCAACCGCAACGGCAAGCCGGACAAGCGCCGGCTCGAGCAGATAGCCCAGGGCTGAGACGACAGGGGGAGCCGACGGCGCACGTCGGCTCCCCCTGTGTGCTGTATGTGTACGGCCACGGCCGTCAGTAGGTGTACGGCCATGGCCGTCAGTCGTACGGAAGCTCCAGCGGCGCGAAGGTGTCGAAGAGATCACCGGGGCCCGGGTTGTCCGGATGCGTGGTGCCGCCGAGGTGGCGGAGGACTCCCCACACCGCGTTCAGCGCCGTGGTCACCGCTCCCTCGGCGAACCCGGCCGTCCAGGAGACATCGTCCCCGCACAGGAAGAAGCCCTGCTGCGCCGGATCCAACCCGTCCTGCATGAACTGGGTGAACAGCCGCCGCTGATAGCGGTAGTGGCCGGGCAGATTGTTCTTGAAGGCCCCCATGAAGCGGGGCTCGGTCTCCCAGGTGACGGTGAGCGGCCCCGCGATGATGTGCGACCGGATGTCCACATCCGGATAGATCGCGGCCAGCTTGGTCAGCAGCGTCTCCAGCCGCTCCTCGGCCGAGAGCGTGGCGACCTTCAGTGAGTCGTCGTTCCAGGTGTACGACAGGCACATGACCCCGGGCCGGTCGGGCCCGTCGTCGAAGAGATAGACCCCGCGCGGCATCCGGTCGGTGAGCGTCATGCTCATCATGTCGTGGCCGGTCGCCGGGTCGGCGTCCCGCCAGAACGGCCGGTCGACCAGGACGAACAGCTTTGAGGCGCCCATGTAGTGGGTGCGCTCCACCGCCGTCCACAGCGGAGTGGACAGCAGCGACGGATCGCAGTCGACCCGGTTCAGCAGTGTCCACACATGCGGGCTGTAGACCACCGCGGGGAACTCGCGTTCCTCGCCGCTCTCGTCCGTCACCCGGACGCCGTCGGCGGTCCGCCGCAGCCGGGTGACCGCGGGGCGGGGCCGGCCGCCGTGCAGCGACGCGAGCGACGTCCCCTGCGGCCAGTGCGCGAGCGTTTCGGGCTGGTGCTCCCACAGCCCGTTCGGCACCTGGGAGGAGCCGCCGACTATGCCCACCTGGTTGTCGTCGGCCTCGGTGACCACGACCCGCAGGATCTCCAGCACCGAGTTGGGGAAGTCGGTGTCCCAGCCGCCGGTGCCGAAGCCCACCTGGCCGAAGATCTCCCGGTGGCGGAACGACTGGAAGGCGGAAGAGGTGGCGAGGAAGCCGTAGAAGGACTGGTCGTCGAACTCCCTGACCAGCGAGTTCCATATGGTCTTCAGCGTGCTGACGTCCCGCCGCTGGATGGCGTCCCGCAGCGTGGCCAGGTCGGCCCGCTCCTGGAGCGCCTTGTCCCAGGCGTCGGCGACCTCCTGGTAGACGTCCGGGAGCTCACCGGCGGTGCGCGCCCGGTCCTGGCCGCCGTTCAGGTCGATCAGCGTGCTCGCGGTGGCCGGTGCCAAAGGATTAGGGAAAGGACGAGTGGACAGGCCCAGCAGATCGATGTAATGGAACAGCGATCGGGCGGAGACGGGAAAGCGCATGGCGCCCATCTCCGCCTTGTATTCCGGATTACCGGGGAAGGGCGTGGACCGCATCCGGCCGCCCAGTTGCTCCGCTTCATAAAGAACTGGGGAAAGCCCTAGTCGCAGAAGCTCATAGGCCACGGTCAGTCCGGACATTCCGCCGCCGATGACGGCGACTTCGGTCCCGTGCATCCCAGCGGGCAGGGCGCCCAGACCTGCTGGGTGGGAGAGCCATCTGTCGTAGGAAAAGGGGAAATCCGGCACGAGCATGGTCGTGGCGGACGCGGTAGCGCACGTCATGGCATCAACCTCTTGGGGCCGAGCGGCATCGCGGGGATATCAGGCGGTGTAAGCGACATCGAAATCCAGGCTCGCGGGCAGTTCTCGGCGCTGGCTGATGTTGATCTTCCGGTAGACACGGGTCAAGTGTTGTTCCACCGTGGAGATCGTGATGTAGAGCTTAGCGGCGATTTCCCGGTTGGTGTAGCCGGAAGCTGCTAGTGCTGCGACCCGGCTCTCGGCGTCGGAGAGTTCGGAAAAGGCGGCCGTATCCTCGCCGGTACGGGTCGCTTCCGACAGGGCCGAACGGGCCGGAGTGCGCTGCAGGGAACGGGACAGCTCCTCGGCGCCGCAGCTGTCCGCGAGCCGCAGGGCCCGACGGGTCATCAGCCGGCTGGTGTCCAGATCGCCGAGCTGCTTGTGCGCCTCCGCGAGATCCGCCAGCGCCCGCGCCATCTCGTACCAGCCGCCGCTCGCCTGGAGCACCCCCACCGCCTGCTGCAGCAGCGCGATCCGCTCGTTCAGCGGCCGGGTGGCGGCCAGCACCCGCAGCGCGGCGCCCCGGGTGCGGGACGAGGACTCCCCGGCCAGCTCCAGCTGCTCCTCCGCCAGCCGCGCAGCCCGCTCCTGGCCGCCCAGGGTCAGCCAGGTCTCGGCGGCGCCGAGCCGCCAGGTCAGGGTGGCGGGGGAGTCCAGGCCCCAGGCGGCCATCTTCTCGCCACAGGCGCGGAAGTCGGTGAGGGCCGCGTGCTGGCGGCCGGTGGCCAGCTGATGCCGGGCCCGTGCGTAGAGGTAGTGCAGCCCGAAGCGGTTCCGGTACATCTCCTCCGGCACCGGGCGGGCGAGCAGTTCGGCCGCCGCGTCGTGGTTGCCCATCGCGGTATGCGCGTTGATCAGCATCCCGAGCGGCATGCCGACGGTGACCCCCCAGCCGCGTGCCGGAAGCTCCTCCAGCGCCCGCTCCGCGTACCGGACCGTGTCCCGCAGCCGTCCGACGCGCAGCGCGATCTGGGCCCGCAGCACACAGAAGTAGGCCAGCAGCGCCTTGGCGCCGCGCTCGGCGGTCTCCTCGATCAGCCGGTCGCACCAACTGGTGGCGGTGGCGTGGCGGTCCGCGTACACCAGCGTCTGCAGTGCGGCGTGCACGGTCAGCATCGTCCGGTCGGAGAGCCGGACGGTCTCCAGCACCCGCTCCGCGGCCCGCACGGCGCGCTCGTCGACACCGCGGCTCAGCACGGTCCGCAGCGCCCGGAACGCGGTCAGCTGGGGCGACTCCGGGGACTGGTCAGGCGACAGCGGGCCGACCTCCCACGGGCCGTCGCACTCCTCCTGGTCCAGGAAGGGCCGCAGTTCGGGGTGGTCGGGGTAGGTGGAGGACAGCGCGAGCCGGATGGCGCGCAGCCCGGTGTCCAGATCGGTGCCCGGGTGCTCGGCGGCGGCCCGGCTGACCTGCTCCAGCGCGGTGGCCGCCTCGCCCATCCGCCCCAGCCCCAGCAGCCCGATGACGACCGGGATGGTCTGCGGCGCCGGCAGCAGCCCGCTGCCGGCCGGACCGGCCAGCGCCTGCAGCCGCCGCATCTGGGACAGCGGATTGAACGGCCACATGGCCTGCACCATCGTCGCCTGGAGCTGCAGCGCCTCGCGCTCGTCGGTGCTGTACCGGTCGGCCATCTGCAGGCAGTTCATGGCGAGTTCTCTGTGGTCCGCGGCGATGGCGTGCACGGCCGCGTCGCACAGCGCCTGCGAGATCCACTCCTCGACCGGTCCGGGCGCCTCGTGGCTGAGCAGATGGCGGGCCACGTCGATGGGGTCGGCGCCCTCCTCGTACAGCAGCCGGGCGGCTCGCAGATGCAGCGGGCCGAGCTCGTGCAGCTCCAGATCGTCCAGCAGCACGGTGCGCACCGCGTCGCTGCGGAAGCGCCCGCCGTGCAGGATGCCCACCTCGGTGAGCAGCCCGACGGACTGCCGGACCAGCCGCTCCTCGACCTCGATCAGCCTGCTCAGCAGGGGAACGGACGTGGCGTCACCCAGCAGCGCGACCCCGTGGGCCACCCGGCGGTGGGCCGGGCCGCCGCGGTACACGCAGGACAGCGCCGCCTGCCGGAACAGCTCCCCGGCCACCGGGGCGTCCGTTCCGGGCGCGGGGTCGAGGGGGCCGCGGGTGAGGCGGGAGAACCGGTCGTCCAGGAGGCCGCGCAGCAGCAGCAGGTTGCCGCCGGTCATCTCGTGGTACGCGGCGGCGTGGCGCCCGGCCTCCTCGGTGCCCAACTCCTGGGTCAGCAGCGTGGAGACGCCCGCGACGGTGAGCGGGGCGAGCCGGACATGGCACACCTTCGGCTCGTGCAGCAGCTCGTCCAGGGCCGTGGCGGCGGGGCCGGTCAGCGACCCGCGGCTGACCACGACGGACAGCGCCTCCGAGCGGCAGCGGCGGATGCCGTACGCCAGGCAGCGCAGCGACGGAAGGTCGGCGAACTGGACGTCGTCGATGGCGATCAGCAGGGGGGCGTCACCGGTCAGCTCGTCGAGCGTGCGGTGGAAGTCCTGAAGCAGCGGGAGTTCGGCCTCGACCGGGCCGTGCGGATTCCGGAGCGCCTCGAGGCCGGGCCGCGGCCGGGAGTGCTGCAGATGGGCCGGCATGCCCTGGTAGAGCTGCTCGAGCACGGCGTAGGGGAACTTCTGCTCCGAGACGGAGGCGACCGCGGGCAGCACCCGGACGCCGCGTCCACCCGCCGTGTCCGCCACGGTGTGCAGAAGTGCGGTCTTTCCCGATGTCACGGCGCCGCTGATCACGGCGAGCCGGCTTCCCTCGCGGGCGCCCTCGAAGAGGAGCCGATTGAGCCGGGCTATCTCCTGATCGCGCTCCACCAACACGTACGAAACACCTTCCCCGATTTAACGTATGCGCAGGGGTCTTGAAAGCGAATCACCGTGCATGGCGCACCTGGTAATGCATCGTCCCCCGAGTCGAAAATACCGCGCCGCTGTTGTGCCCCAGATCCCTTCCGTTGTTGACACCCTGTGCGGCGGCATGGCTGCTCTGTGTCATGTCGCGTCTTCTTCCGCCCCTCCCGGCCGGGTTGGGCATGCCAGCCCGGGATCAGGGGTATGGGGCGGATGCGCACTCTAGCAGTGCTGTTGGTAGGAAAAGATGACCGTCTCGTCACGGGAGAAACTGTTCGATTACGGTTTCGTCCCCGTAACCGACTTGTGAAGCCGGTCGCCAACTCTCAGATCGCGCTTCGCCGCTGGTGGCTGTGGGGTTTCTGGGGGTAACACCCTTGTCGGATGTGAAAGTTGCGCAAAAGTGTCGGAAACTGCCGAACCTTGAGTTCGTCCCCTCGCATCTCGTTGTGCGTGTTTCCCCTGTTCCATGGTCGTAGTCGTCGTCGCCCCAGGCGTCCATTAGCATCGCCGCGGCCGCCGAATGGGCTGCGGTGTGTCATGGGCCACTATGGGAACGGCTACTAGGGAAACGACTAGTTGTCCGAGAAAACGGGAGGAAGTGCGCGTGGTCAACCAGAAGTTGACATTTGTCGTCGGCACCGGCCGGTGCGGTTCGACGGCTCTGTCTCAGGTCATCAATATTCATCCGGATGTGCTCAGCATCAATGAATTGTTCGCCAGCATTCCCGATGCGGAGATGCTGGACGAGGCTCCGCTGAGCGGTCCGGAGTTCTGGGGATATCTGTCCCGGCCCAATGTGATCACCAATAGCATGATCAAAAATGGCGCCACCCCGCCCGAGTTCCTCTACCACAGGCTGCCCAAGCGGCGGTTCGACGCGGAGACCACCGGTGTTCCGGCCATCAGCGTCATGGTGCTGCCCCATCTGACCGACGATCCCGACACGCTCTTCGACGAGCTGGAGTCCGAGGTCACCTCCTGGCCCACCCGCCGTCCGGCAGATCACTGGACGGCCCTTTTCGCCTCCCTCGGCGCACGGTTCGGCAACCCCGGTGCCGTCGTCGAGCGGACCGGCCTGTCCATCGGCCGCGTGCCGGAGATGCACCGTGCCTTCCCCGAGGCGCGCTTTGTGCACCTCTACCGCGAGGGCCCCGACTGTGCCGTCTCCATGAGCCGCCACTTCAGCTTCCGGATGATCCCGCTGCTGTGGGAGATGGCCATGCACCTCGGCCTGGAGACCCCGCAGCACCTGACGCCGCAGCACGCGGCCCAGCTCCCGCCCGACCTGGCACCGCTGCTGAGTGACCGGTACGACCCGGCGCTGGTGATGGAGCGTCCCATCCCGCTCAACGCGTTCGGCACCCTGTGGTCCGAGACGATCGTCGACGGTCTGCGGAAGCTGGACGAGGTCCCGGCGGAGCAGCGCACCGCGCTGTCGTACGAGACCCTGCTCGAAGAGCCGGAGAAGGAACTGATCCGGCTCGCCGAGTTCATCGGGGTGGAACCGCACCGCACCTGGCTGGACGCGTCCATCGCCCACCTCGATGGCGGCCGGCCCGGCGCGGCGCGGAAGCTGCCCGAGGCGGAGCTCACCCCGCTGCTCGAATCCTGTAGCCCGGGCACGCGGGCGCTGGCCGCCCACCAGTAGGGCGCGCGTCGTCACCCGGCGACGGCTGCTCACCCCGAGGCCGGTCGCCGGGTGGCGCCCTGCCGCTTTGCCGGCTTGGTTCCCTGCTTCCCTGCTTCCCTGCTTCCTGGGTTCCCCGGGGACGGCTATGTGGCCTGGCCTATATGCCCTGGCCCATATGTCCTGGGCACGCTGTGGCGAGACGTCCATAGCCGGTGCCTATCATCGTGGTGTGCAGTTGCATCAGCTGCGTTATTTCGCCACCGTCGCGGAGACCCGGCACTTCACCCGCGCCGCGGAGCTCCTGCATGTCGCCCAGCCCTCGCTGTCCCAGCAGATCCGCGCCCTGGAGCGGGAGCTGGGAGCCGATCTCTTCCACCGGGCGCGCGGCAATATCGCCCTCACCGACGCCGGAGAGGCACTGCTCCCGCTGGCCCGCCAGATCCTCGCCGACGCGGAGACCGCGCACCGCGAGGTCCAGGAGGTCGCCCAGCTGCGGCGCGGCCGGGTGCGGCTGGGGGCCACGCCGAGCCTGTGCGCCAGCTTCGTCCCCGATGTGCTGCGCCGCTTCCATGACGAGTTCCCGGGCATCGAGCTGATCGTGGACGAGGGCGGATCCCAGGACCTGGTCCGCACGCTCTCCGCGGGCGAGCTGGACCTCGCGCTGATCATCACCCCGCTGCCCGGCCAGGCCTCCGCCCTCGCCGCCACCGAGCTGCTGCGGGAGGAGCTGGTGGTGGCCTCCTCGCCCGCGTCCCCACCCCCCACCCGGCGCCGGCGGATCCTGGTCGAGGATCTGCGGGACCGGCCGATGGTGATGTTCCGGCGCGGCTACGACCTGCGCGAATTCACCACGGCGGTCTGCCGGGCGGCCGGGTTCGAGCCGTCCTTCACGGTCGAGGGCGGCGAGATGGACGCGGTGCTGGGCTTCGTACGGGCCGGGCTCGGCATCGCGGTACTGCCGGGGATGGTGGCGGCCCGGTCCGGACTGCGGATCACTCCGTTCGCGGGCCACGATATGCAGCGCACCATCGCCGTCGCCCACCGTAAGGACGTCGCGCCGCCCCGGGCTGCGCGTGAGCTGCGCCGGGTGATGCTGGAGCATCTGCGGACGGCGGCCGCGGGGGAGTTCGGCCTGCCGCCGAACACCACGCGACTGCTGTCGTAGCTGTGTGGGTGCGGCGCGGGGTGAGCGGTGTGGACGGTAAGGCCGGTGCGAACTGTGAGGCTGCTGCGTGGGGTGTGCCGGGGCCGGTGCGAACTGTGAGGCTGCTGCGTGGGGTGTGCCGGGGCCGGTGCGAACCGTAAGGCCGCCGCGAGGCGTGTGCCAGGGGGCGGGACGACCGTAAGGCCGCCGCGAGGGTCGTGCCGTCAGCCCCAGATCGCGTGGGCCAGCGCCGCACCCGCGAAGGCGGCGCCCACTCCGGCCGCCACACTCAGCACCACATTCGCGACGGCGAAGAGCCGGGCGCCCTCCTCGGTCAGCCGCAGGGTCTCGTACGAGAACGTCGAGTACGTCGTCAGCGCCCCGCACAGCCCCGTGCCCAGCAGCAGTTGCACCCGCTGGGACGCCGCCCCCTCCGCCGCCGCGCCGGTCAGCAGGCCCAGCACCAGACAGCCCACCACATTGACCATGAACGTGCCCCAGGGGAACACCGAGTCGTGCCGTGCCTGCACCGCGCGGTCGGTCAGATAGCGCAGCGGCGCACCGACCATCCCGCCCGCGATCACCAGCAGCCAGTTCACCGGGCCCGGC
The DNA here is from genome assembly GCF_042868035.1 of Streptomyces sp. NPDC007875. Taxonomy (NCBI): domain Bacteria; kingdom Bacillati; phylum Actinomycetota; class Actinomycetes; order Kitasatosporales; family Streptomycetaceae; genus Streptomyces; species Streptomyces sp. NPDC007875. The sequence goes on from NZ_JBIADZ010000007.1 coordinate 65,151, forward strand.
CCCCGGGGTGCACGATCTCGACCGGGTCGACCACCACGAGGCCGTCACCCACGATCTCCTCCAGCTCGGGCAGGAAGGACCGCACCCGCTCCTCCGTATCGATCATCACGATGGCCATGGGCAAATCCTCGCCGAGCGACAGCAGCCGCGAGGTGTGGATCAGGGACGAGGAGCCGTACCCCTCGACGCCGCGGAACACGCTCGCACCCGCGAGCCCCGCACGATGCGCGCGGTGCACGATCTCGGCGGACAGCGGCTTGCGATGCCAGGTGTCGTTCTCGCCGATGAAGACGGTCAGCCGCAGCGCGGGCTCGCCGGTCACCGGGCCGCCCTCCCGCCGGGCCCGCCGCCGTACGAGCCGAGGACGCGCCGGGTCGTCGCCACGGCGGCCCATACGGCCGCCATCGCCACCACGAGCGTCCCCGCCAGATAGGCGAAGGCGATCGCCAAACGGCCGTCCTGGACCAGCCGGGTGAAGTCCACGGCATACGTCGAGAAGGTGGTGAAGCCGCCGAGCACACCGGTGCCGAAGAAGGGCCGTACCAGCCGGTGGGCCGTCCACATCTCGGTGATCAGCACCAGGAAGACGCCGATGACCGCGCAGCCGACGGCGTTGACCAGCAGGATCGTCCAGGGGAAGGCGCTGGACGGGGTCGGCCACAGCAGCGACGCCCCATAGCGTGCCATCGCCCCGAGTGCGCCGCCCACCGCCACCACGCCCACCACGGCGCCCTGCCCCCGCCAGGGGTGGTGCCGAGCGGGCGGGGCCGGGCCGGTATCGGGGTCGATGGGCTCATCCACCACGTCTGACCGTGAGCTGCCCATAGGGATCAGGCTACGTCGTGACGCCGGCACCGGCCGACTGGGGAGGACGACGGAAGCGGACTGGGGAGGACGACGGAAGCGGACAGGGAGGACGACGGAAGCGGACCGGGGAGGACGACGCGGACGTACGCGAGCCGGTCAGTGGTCCCGGCGCGCCACGAAGTCGCACAGCGCGTGCAGAACCCGCGTCGCCGGCCCGTCCGGCAGCCCGTTCACCGCGGTCCGGGCGCGCAGCAGCCGGGCGTGCATCACCGTCCGCGCCTCCGCCAGCGCCCCGCAGCGGTGCAGCAGCGTGACGGCCCTCGGCAGCCCGGCGCCCTCCGGGCCCGCGGTGGCGGCGGTCAGCAGAGTGCGCAACTCACCCGCCTCCGGCCGCTCGTCGGCCAGCGCCAGCAGCACCGGGAGGCTGGCGACGCCGATCGCGAGATCCTTGCCCTGTTCCTTGCCGGAGACCTCAGAGGTGGAGGTGATGTCGAGGATGTCATCGGATATCTGGAAGGCGATTCCCAGATGTTCTCCGTATTCGGCGAGTGCCTGGACGGCGGGCTCCGGGGCGCCCGTCCGGACCGCCCCCAGCTGCAGCGCCATGGCGATGAGCGAGGCCGACTTCCCCGCCACCACGGTGAAGTAGTGGGAGAGCGGATCGTCGTCGTCCGAGGGGCCGACGAGTTCCCGTATCTGGCCCATGATCAGCCGATTGGTGACCTTGGACTGCAATCGGATGGCTTCCGGGCCCAGTTCCGCGGCGAGCTGGGCCGCCTTCGACAGCAGCCAATTGCCCGCGAGTACGGCGGTGGTGTTGCCCCAGCGGGCGTTCACGCTGGGCACTCCGCGCCGGGTGCGGGCCTGGTCCATGACGTCGTCGTGGTAGAGCGAGGCGACATGCACCAGCTCGGCCAGGGTGGCGGCCTGCACGGCGGCGGATGGATCGCGCTCGCCGAACTCCGCGCCGACCAACGCCAGAAGCGGGCGCAGCCGCTTTCCGCCGGGGCCGAAGAGATGTCCGGCGACTTCCGCGACACAAGGGTCCCGGGCCTCGGTGGCGAGAGCGCGCAGCTGCTCCTCCGAGGCGTCCATCCCGCGTTCCAGACGGGCCGTGAGCGCGGGGTCGCCGGTGGTGAGCTCCATGGCCATGGAGCCCCTGGGCTCTGTTGTGGCGGACGCGACCATGCGCGGACCGTAGGCGAGGGACATACCGGAACACTGAATTCCGTCAGGAAGGTGCCATTTCCGTATCCCAGGCTTTTTCCCAGGGCCCCCGGGAACCCCTCGGCGGGTGCCCGCTGCGGCCGGTACCGTCAAGCCTGTCGATGCCGACCGCGAGCGAGGAGAACAGCGATGAGCAACCCCTTCGAGAACCCCGACGGCCGCTATCTCGTGCTCGTCAACGAGGAGGGGCAGCACTCCCTGTGGCCGGCCTTCGCCGAGGTCCCCGCGGGCTGGACGGTCGCCCACGGCGAGGACGACCGCCAGGCGTGCCTGGACTACGTCAACGAGCACTGGACCGATATGCGGCCCAAGAGCCTGATCACCGCGATGGACGGCACCTCGGCCTGACCGCGCCCGCACTCGGTTGGCAGTTTCCGGCCGCATCTCTTCCCTTTTGGCGCCGCATGACCTGAACGCGTGCCTTACGGTCGCGGCGGGCCCCACGGCGTTACGTTGACGGTGTGATGACGGACGCGAACGCCGACCTCCCGGCGACCATGCGGGCATGGGTGGTCCCCGCCCCGGGCCGGATCGAGCAGGTGGAGCTGCCGGTGCCACGGCCGGCGGAGGACGAACTGCTGATCCGGGTCCGGGCCTGCGGGGTGTGCCGCACCGATCTGCATGTCCGCGACGGCGATCTGCCCCCGCACCGCAGCCCCGTCGTCCCCGGCCACGAGGCCGTCGGCGAGGTCGTCGCGGCGGGCTCGCGGGCGCACGGCCACGGCCCCGGAATCCGGCTCGGCGTCCCCTGGCTGCGGCGCACCTGCGGCCGCTGCCGTTACTGCCTCCGGGGTCAGGAGAACCTGTGCCCGTCCTCGGAGTACACCGGCTGGGACGCGGACGGCGGCTACGCCGAGTACGTCACCGTACCGGCGGCCTACGCCTATGAGCTGCCCTCCGGATACACCGACGAGGAGCTCGCCCCGCTGCTGTGCGCCGGCATCATCGGCTACCGCGCCCTGCGCCGCGCCGACCTCCCGCCGGGCGGCCGGCTCGGCATCTACGGCTTCGGCGGCTCCGCCCACCTCACCGCCCAGGTCGCCATCGCCCAGGGCGCCGTCGTCCACGTCCTGACCCGCTCACCCGCCGCCCAGACCCTCGCCCTGGAGCTCGGCGCCGCCTCCGCGAACGACTCCTACGACCGCCCACCCGAGCCCCTCGACGCCGCCATCCTCTTCGCCCCGGTGGGCCAGCTGGTCCCGGTCGCCCTGGAGGCCCTGGATGCCGGCGGCACGCTGAGCATCGCCGGGATCTACCTCTCGGACATCCCGTCCCTCGACTACGACCGCCACTTCTTCCGCGAACGCACCGTGCGCAGCGTCACCGCCAACACCCGCGAGGACGGGCGCGAATTCCTCGCCGCGGCCGCCGAGGACCGCATCAGCGCCACGGTCACCCCCTACCCCTTCGACCGGGCGGACGCCGCCCTCGACGACCTCGCCGCCGACCGCGTCAACGGTGTGGCGGTCCTGACGATGCCGCACTAGCGCGAGGGTCCGGCGCGTCGCGAAATGGCGCCGATGCCCGGCGAAGTGGCCCCGGCACTTGGGCGAGCGGCCTCGGCACCTGGGCGAGCGGCCTCGGCACCGTCAGGAATTCGACCAGCCCCGCCGGCACAGCACCAGGCGGTAGCCGTCGGGGTCCTCGATGGTGACGCCCCATTCGTTCCAGTACGGGTTGGGGGAGAGGACGCGGGTGCCGCCGTGCTCGGTGAGGCGGGCCACCAGGTCCTCGGGGACCGGTTCGTCGAGGTAGATCACCAGGAGATCCTCCTCGGTCGGCCGGGGCTCGACGGGATGGGCCGCCTCGTGGACGAGCTCCAGGTGCCAGGAGGCGTCCGGCCGGCCCACCATCAGCAGATCGTGTTCTCCGGCCCGGTCACCGCCCTCGATCCGGTACACCACGCTCAGCCCCAGCCCACCACACCAGAAGCGCTCCGCCGCCGCGAGGTCGCGCGAAGGGCGGGCGATACGGATATGGCTCTGACCGTCGGCGGGCATGGGCGTCTCCTACGTCATGAGAAACACATCGACGGCACCGTGACCGCCGGGCAGCGCCCCACACCCTAGGGACGGGCCCGTCCCCGGAGCATCGGCCTTTCGCCGGGCCGTCCCACGGCCGTGGGACCTACGACCATGGACCGGCCGTCGGACCAGCCGTCGCTCACTCAGGCGACCCCGGCCGGCGGCCGAGCGGGGAGATGCGGCGGTATCCCGCGCGGGCGTTGACGATACGTGCGAGCGCGGTGCCCGCGACGGCCGCCGCCAGCAGGCAGGCGATCCAGCCGGTGTCGCGGTCGCCCGCCCAGGAGAGCCGGCCCGCGGGCGGAATGGCGAAGCCGTTGAGGAACAGCCAGCACAGCGCCGCGGTACCGGGCGCCGCGACGAAACGCGCGCACAGCCCCAGCAGGGCGGCCAGCAGCGAGAGCCCGATCAGGGCGAACACCGGGCGGCCGTGGCCGCCGAGGAAGTTCAGGGTCACCACCAGCACCAGCGCACCGAGGAAGGCCCCACCCCAGATGACGGGAGTGGCGACCGGATCGGGAACCGGTCTGATGCCTGCGCTGAGCCGCCTCCACTCAATCATGGGCACCATCCTCCTCCGGGCACCATCCTCCTCGCCTGTCGATGGCCACCCCACCCTTATGCGGTCGGCATCGTCCCATCGTGCCCTCACTCACCGGCCCTCATTACCAATTCTTTGCCATTCGTTAGGGTGGCACGACACTCGAGCGACGAGAGGGATGATCGTGGGCGCTCCGCGGATGAGCAGTACGCCATTGCCCGGCATCGGGGTCCGTTACGACCTGACGACACGAGAGAACAGGCTGCTGTCGGTCATCGCGCACCGCGACGGAGACCGGACGCTGAGTGCGTACCGGAAAGAGGATCCTGATGAGTGCGCCCTGTCCACGAGGCTGACCGCCGGGGAAGCGGAAGCGCTCGTCGGGGTCCTGATGCCGAGCCATCACAGCCCGAATCTGCTGTCCACCACCGAACTGGGGCTGGTGGCCGAGCGGATCGAGCTGTCGTCCACGTCGTACTGGAACGGGCGGGTGCTCGGCGAGACGCGGATGCGGACCGAGACCGGCGTCTCGATCGTGGCCGTGCTGCGCAGGGCGGAGGCGATCCCCTCCCCGACCCCCGACTTCCGGCTGGCCGGTGGCGACGAGCTGATCGTGATCGGTACCCGCGAGGGCGTGGATTCGGCCGCGGCGATACTCGGGCGGGTGTAGGCCCATGCATTCGTCTTCCGTCTTCCTGATCGAGTTCGGCGCGGTCATCCTGGGCCTCGGGTTGCTGGGACGGCTGGCCGGACGGTTTCAGTTCTCCCCGATCCCGCTGTATCTGCTGGCCGGACTGGCCTTCGGCGAGGGCGGGCTGCTGCCGCTGGGGACGAGCGAGGAGTTCGTCGCGACCGGCGCCGAGATCGGCGTCATCCTGCTGCTGCTGATGCTCGGCCTGGAGTACACCGCCAGCGATCTGGTCAGCAATCTCAAGACCCAGTACCGGGCCGGGCTCGTCGACGCGGTGCTCAACGCACTGCCCGGCGCCGTCATGGCCCTGCTGCTGGGATGGGGGCCGGTGGCCGCCGTGGTGCTGGCCGGCGTCACCTGGATCTCCTCCTCCGGTGTCATCGCCAAGGTCCTCGGCGATCTGGGCCGGCTCGGCAACCGCGAGACCCCGGTGATCCTGAGCATCCTGGTCCTGGAAGACCTGGCGATGGCCGTCTATCTGCCGATCGTCACCGCCCTGCTGGCCGGTGCGGGCCTGGCGGCGGGCAGCGTCACCCTGGCCATCGCCCTCGGTGTGGCCGGTCTGGTGCTGTTCCTGGCGCTCCGCTACGGCCGGCACATCTCCCGTTTCGTCTCCAGCGACGACCCCGAGAAGCTGCTGCTGGTGGTGCTCGGGCTGACGCTGCTGGTGGCGGGGATCGCCCAGCAGCTCCAGGTGTCGGCGGCCGTCGGCGCGTTCCTGGTGGGCATCGCCCTGTCCGGGGAGGTCGCCGAGGGCACCCACCATCTGCTCAGCCCGCTGCGGGATCTGTTCGCCGCCGTCTTCTTCGTCTTCTTCGGTCTGCACACGGACCCGGCCAGCATCCCCCCGGTGCTGCTGCCCGCCATGACGCTGGCCGTCCTCACCGCCAGTACGAAGATCGCCACTGGCTACTGGGCGGCACGGCGGGCCGGAATCTCCGAACGGGGCCGCTGGCGGGCCGGCGGCACGCTGGTGGCCCGGGGCGAGTTCTCGATCGTCATCGCGGGACTCGCCGTCACGGCCGGTATCGAACCCTCGCTGGGCCCGCTGGCCACTGCGTACGTCCTGATCCTGGTCGTCCTCGGCCCGCTCACCGCCCGCTGGACGGAGCCCGTCGCCCGGCAGGTCACGGCCCGGCTGGCGGCGCGCCGCGAGGCCGCTGCGGCGACGGCGGTCGGGGGCGGGGTCGAGAACGGGGGCGATGGCGTGGCGGAGGAGCCGCGGGAGACAGTGGACGACCCCGATACGGTGGGGCGCCGTTCATAACCGTTCGCCGGTGGTGCACCGGGAGGGCCGCGGGGAGATCCGCGGCCCTCCCGCGCGTCTCAGCCCTGGTCCGCTTCCTCGTGCCCTGAGTCCCTCAAGTCTTTCAAGCCCCCCAAGCCGTCTAAGTCGCCTAAGCCCTCTAAGTTCCCTAACGCGTCGCCGAGCCCGGCCGCGACCATACCGCCGCCCGCGGCCCCGGCCGCCGTACCGGCCGTGATGCCCCAGGTGATCGCCCCGGCGCGGGGAGTGTGGGGGGTGCGGGCCTCGATGAGCGCCTGGATCCAGGAGTCGACCTCGGCGGTCCAGTCGCGATGCTCGAGGCCCTCATGGCTCACGGTGTGGCGGCCCAGGGCGGCAGGGCCACCGGGGAGTCGCTTGCCGGGGGAGGACGAACCGGGGAAGGACCTGCCGGAGGAGGACGCGCCGGAGAAGGACCCGCCGCGCTTGTCGGCCTCCAGGACGACCTCCATGCCGTCCGGGCCGGTGAGAAGGGTCAGCGCGAGTTCGTTCATGTCGTGGATGTACCGCGGGGCGGGGGTGAGCTCGATCTCCTGGTGGAAGGGGAACCTCTGCCCGGTGCCGGCGATACGGCCGAGCCGCAGATCGGCGGCGACGAGGCCGAAGCCGAGCTGCCCCAGCGCCCCCAGCACGGCTTCCTGGACCGGCAGCGGGCGCACGATCAGCTGTTCCGGATCGCCATGGTCCTTCGCGCCCGCCGACGCGAGCTCGATCCGGATGCCCAGGACGACGCCGAGCGGCTGCCCGGAGAGCTCGGTGAGCGGGGTTTCCCACGGTATGTGAAGGGTGAACGGAATTTCTCTGTGCTCTCTCGTGTCGAGCCGGAACCCCCCGCTGAGCCGGAGGCGGTAGAAGACCACGCCGTCCGCGCGCTCCTCGCCGCCGTGCCCGGCCCCGACCCTGGCGACCAGCTCCAGTGCGAGGTGCTCGATATCGCTGGCCCGGCCGCCGCCCCGGAGCCGCACTTGCCCCCGCACCACCCCACCGGGGCGCACCGGCTCCCGGTCCAGGACCGTGTCCACGACGGGTCCGCCGACCCCGAGCGAGCCGAGCACTCGTTTGAACACCATCGCGGCGTCCACTCCTTCACTGTCACTGGGTTCGTTCACTGTTCCGTGGGGGGCATGCGTGGAACGAATGGGATGGTAAAGGGATTCCCATGTGTACCTTCTGGGATGGCAAAACCGGCCAGCGATGGTGCGGCCCCGACCGCCGGCGTCCGTGACAGCCCAGCTCAGGCGCGCTTCCGTGGGTCCCTCGTTCGGTCGAACACTTTTCGAGATCCGTCCGGCCGGACCCGACGCCACCCTTCCGGGTGACCCGGATCGGGCGGGGAAAACGGTCCGCTTCCGCCAACGCCGGCCCGCGGAGAGCCATCTGATTGGGCCTTCCGGCCACGGGTAACCGGGGGTGGACCCTGGGGCCCACGACGGGCGGGTGCCGTGCGGTGAGCGGAGTATGTCCGCAGAGGAGGGTGCCCGGATGCGGGGCGCCTGCTCATCCTCACCCCGGAGGACGGGAGGAACCGATGTCACGTGTGCGACGGGTGAGATCGGCGCTGCTCAGCGCCGCGGCGATCGTCGTGAGCGCGGGGATCAGGCGATGGCGGCGCAGGCCGTCGCGGATGGCCCGGCTGGCCGACGCCCAGAACGGCGACCGATGGCAGACGGTCACCGTCAACCGGCCGCCCACGGACGTACGGGCCGAAGCGCTGCCGGAGCCGCTGGAGCGCTACGGGGACCGGCTGGAGATCCGGATCCGCCCGGCGCCCGGGAACCGCGGGACCGAGCTGGCGGCGCGGACGAAGGATCAGCCCTCGCGGCTCGCCATCGCCCTGCCGGGCAGGCTGGCCGGTCAGGACCCCCGCCAGGAGGTACGCCGCGCCCTGCGCGAGGCGAAGTCCCAGCTCGAGGCGGGAAGAACGGCACAGGCAAAGCCGCAGCCGTAAGGACGGCACAGGCAAAGCCACAGCCGTAAGGACGGCACATATAAAACGAATGGCTGTGTCCACGTGGTTTTCCGCCCGGGCGGCCGAATTCCGGCCGGGTCCGCTCAGGGCGCGGTGATCGACGGAGGACCTCTACGGCGAGTCGGGTCCGAATCGCCGTCCCGCTTCGGGTAATGGTGGGCGAATCAATACAACGTATGCGTTGGCCGGTGCCGCCGGTCGCCCACACATGCATCCTGCCGAGGAGCGGACACGGACATGGCGACGACAACCAAGCCCGAATTTCAAGCTCCCGCCGAACCCACCAAACTCGGCAGTATCATGGTCGACTGGCTCACCACCACGGACCATAAGAAAATCGGACACCTGTACTTGGTGACCGCGTTCGGTTTCTTTCTCATCGGCGGCCTTCTGGCGATGGTCATGCGGGCCGAACTCGCCCGGCCCGGACTGCAACTGGTCAGTCCGGAGCAGTACAACCAGGCTTTCACCCTGCACGGCACGCTGATGCTGCTGCTCTTCGCCACACCGGTCTTCGCCGGATTCGCCAACGAGATCATGCCGCTGCAGATCGGCGCCCCGGATGTCGCCTTCCCTCGGCTGAACATGTTCTCGTACTGGCTCTTCGCCTTCGGCGGGCTGATCGTGATCGGCAGTCTGCTCACTCCCAGCGGCGCGGCCGACTTCGGCTGGACGGCCTATACGCCGCTCAGCGGCAAGGTGCGCACACCGGGCGTGGGCGGCGACATGTGGGTGATGGGGCTCGCCCTCTCCGGCTTCGGGACGATCCTGGGCGCCGTCAACTTCGTCACGACCATCGTGTGCATGCGCGCCCCGGGAATGACGATGTTCCGCCTGCCCATCTTCACCTGGAACATCCTCTTCACCTCGATCCTGGTGCTGCTCGCCTTCCCCATCCTGGCGGCCGCCCTGCTGGTGCTGGAGGCGGACCGTAAATTCGGCGCGGTCGTCTTCGAGGGGGCCAACGGCGGGCCGGTGCTCTGGCAGCACCTCTTCTGGTTCTTCGGCCACCCCGAGGTCTACATCATCGCCCTGCCGTTCTTCGGCATCATCACTGAAATCATTCCGGTGTTCTCCCGCAAGGTGGTCTTCGGATATATCGGTCTGGTGGGCGCCACCATCGCCATCACCGGCCTCTCCGCGATGGTGTGGGCCCACCATATGTTCGCCACCGGAGCGGTGCTCCTGCCGTTCTTCTCCTTTACGACGTTCCTCATCGCGGTGCCGACCGGGGTGAAGTTCTTCAACTGGATCGGAACCATGTGGCGTGGCTCCCTCTCCTTCGAGACACCGATGCTGTGGTCCATCGGCTTCCTGGTCACCTTCCTCTTCGGTGGGCTGACCGGGGTGATCCTCGCCTCGCCACCGATGGATTTCGAGGTCCACGACAGCTACTTCGTCGTCGCCCACTTCCACTACGTGGTCTTCGGCACGGTGGTCTTCGCGATGTTCGCCGGATTCTATTTCTGGTGGCCCAAGTTCACCGGCACGATGCTCGATGAGCGCCTCGGTAAGATCCACTTCTGGACCCTGTTCGTCGGCTTCCACACGACCTTTCTGGTGCACCACTGGCTGGGCGTCATCGGCATGCCGCGCCGCTATGCCGACTATCTGGCCGCCGACGGCTTCACCACGCTGAACACGGTCTCCACCATCGGCTCCTTCCTCCTGGGCCTGTCCACCCTGCCGTTCATCTACAACGTGTGGAAAACCGGGAAGTACGGAAAGCGGGTCGAGGTCGACGACCCCTGGGGATGGGGCCGCTCCCTGGAATGGGCCACTTCATGCCCGCCGCCCCGGCACAACTTCCTCACCCTGCCGAAGATCCGCTCCGAATCCCCGGCCTTCGACCTCCACCACCCCGAGGTCATCCCCCACGAGGTGGCCGCGTCCAACAGGACGCCCCTCTCCGAGGCGGGGCGCACCGACGGCGAGCCCGGCCCCGAAACGGGCGGCGACACCGGGGGCCACAAGGGCTGACCACCTCTGAGGTCTGACCCCCCTCTCGGGGCCGGAGCCGGAGCCGGAGCCGGGTCCGGGTCCGGGGTAAGTCACGCACTATCGCATCCAACCGGAAACGCGTACTATCGCGTCCGGCCGCTGGTGGCCGCTCAACTTCCCCCGCACGCACCCGAGTTCCCCGAGGAGCCCTCCCATGCCCACGCTGCTGGATCCGGTCCTTGACCTGCTGATGCTCCGCGGCACCGTCACCGAGGCCGAACCCATAGCCGCCCGCATGCGCCGGCTGCGCATCGAGGGCGACACCCTCGCCGGGCTCGACGTCCGCCCCGGGCAGCAGGTGCGCGTCCTGGTTGGCTCCGGGCTGACCCGCCGTACGTACTCCGTGTGGCGCTACGACCCCTCCGGCGCCGTCGAGTTGTGCGTGCTGGACCACGCCGAAGCGGGGCCGGGGGCGCGCTGGGGCAGGAGCGTCCAGGTCGGCGAGCGGGTGCGGCTGGGCAAACCCGAGGGGTCGTTCACGCTCCGGCCCGAGGCCGCCCACCACGTCTTCGTCGGGGAGGAGACGGCGTCGGTCCCCTTCGGCGCGATGCTGGCCGCACTGCCGCCCGGAGCGCGGGTCTCCGGCTGCGTGGAGACGGAAACGACCGCGGACCGCCTGCCGCTGCCCCACTCGGACCGCCTCAACTGGCTGACCAGGGGAAGCGCTTCACTCCCGGACGCGATACGCCGCCTCGCCCCCGAACCGGGTGGGATCGCCTACGTCGCCGGGGAGGCGCGCACCGTGCAGCGGGTGCGCCAGGTGCTCGTCCGGGAGGCGGGCTGGGACCGCCGCGCGGTACTCACCAAGCCGTTCTGGACGCCGGGCAAGCGGGGCATGGAGTAGGGCGGACGGCTCCCGCGCCCGCCCCTGATCGCCGGGCACGCCCGGGGCGGTGCCCTGGCCGCCGGAAGCGGCTCCGAACAGCGAGAAGACCCTCTTCGCTACGTGCGTAGAGAAGAGGGTCCAGTGCGCCCCCGGCAGGACTCGAACCTGCGGCCAAGCGCTTAGAAGGCGCCTGCTCTATCCACTGAGCTACGGGGGCCGGTGGTGGTCGCGGAGCTGCTGAGCCCCCGGTGCCTGCGGGGCCGCCGGGGCGGCCGTGGTGCGGGTGGCCGGGCTCGACGGACCGTGACCTTGCCGGGACAAGGATAGGGCTCCTTGCGCCTCGCCCCGGTTGCTTCACCTCCGTGGCACGTTGTGGAGGTTCGGTGAAGCGGTCTGATAATCGCAGGCAGGTCCGAAACTTGCATCGTTTTTCACGCCTCAGGGGGCGGGTGTTGTGTACTCGTTATGCCCGCGTCCCTGTCGCCACGTCCACCTCATGCCCCTTTTAGGGTGATCCGGCTGGGTCTCTTTGACGCGCACGAGTGACCATACGCTTCAAAAAGGCATCAAAAGCGTGCATTCTTCACCACGTGGCGATCTTGGACGTACGGCCCCGGCTACTCGACGCGCTGACCTCACTGCGTGACCGTGTCGACGCCGCTCGGTTTCCGCTCCCCCTTCCCGGCGCCGACCGCGCTCGCCGCAGCCGAGCCGAGCTGCTCGCTCAACTGGACGACTACCTCGTGCCCCGGTTGCGCGCCCCCGAAGCGCCCCTGCTGGCGGTAATCGGGGGATCGACAGGGGCGGGCAAGTCCACCCTCGTCAATTCGCTGGTCGGCCGACGGGTCACCGAGGCCGGTGTGTTGCGGCCCACGACGCGTACGCCGGTGCTGGTGTGCCACCCCGACGACCACCCCTGGTTCGCCGGGCAGCGGGTGCTGCCGCGGCTCACCCGGGTGTGGGTGCCGGCGCAGGGGGAGCGGGCGGAGAGCGCGTACGACGAGGAGGGGCGGGCGCAGGAGGGGCCGGCGGCGCTGCGGGTGGAGACCGATCCGGGGCTGGCGCGGGGGCTCGCACTGCTCGACGCGCCCGACATCGACTCGCTGGTCGCGCGGAATCGCGATCTGGCCGCGGAATTGATCTGCGCCGCGGACATCTGGGTGCTCGTCACCACGGCCACCCGCTACGGCGACGCCGTCCCCTGGCATCTGCTGCGGACCGCGAAGGAGTACGACGTCACCCTCGTCACCGTCCTGGACCGGGTGCCCCACCAGGTGGCCGCCGAGGTCTCCCGGCAGTACGCCGCGCTCCTTACGGCGGCCGGGCTCGGCGATGTCCCGCGCTTCACCATCCCCGAGCTCCCCGAGTCCGCGGGCGGCGGCAGCGGGCTGCTGCCGGCCACCGCCGTCGCCGCCCTGCGGTCCTGGCTCACCCAGCACGCACAGGATCCGTACGCCCGTACCGTCGCCGCCGCCCGTACGGCCGCCGGGACGCTCGCCTCGCTGAGCTCCCGGATGCCCGCGCTGGCCGGGGCCGCGGCGGCGCAGCACGCGGCCGCGGTGCGGCTGGTCCAGCGGGTCGAGGGCGCGTACGGGGAGGCGGTGGAGCGGGTACGGCGCGAGATCGCGCAGGGCGCGGCGCTCGCGGGCGGTGCGCTCACTCACTGGCACGGCCTGCCGCATGACAGCACCCCCGATGAGCTCCTTACGGCTCTCACCGACTCCCTGGCCACCCTGCTGCGCGGCGCGGCCGCCACCGCGGACGAGCGGGTCGCGGAGGCCGGGAGGCAGGACCCGGTCGCCCAGGCCGGGCTCGCTCCGTGCGACACGCCCGGCGCCGCCGAGCGGATCGGTGTGGCCGTACGGCACTGGCGGCGCTGTGCCGAGGAGCTGGCCGAGGAGGAGGCCCGGGCCCGGATCGCCGAATACGGGGGCAGCTGTGCGCCCGAGGAGGTCGCCGCCCTGCTCGCCGCGTCCCTGCTGGGCGGACGCCGCGCCCGTAAGGCGGGCGAGAAGCTCGCCGAGACCCTGGGCGCGCATGCGGCGCTGCGCCTGGGCGACCGCGGCGGACGGCTGCTCGACAGCTGTGTCGCACGCGCCATGCGGGCGGAGCGCGACGGCAGGCTGGCCCCGCTGGACGCCCTGGACATGTCCCCGGAGCACCAGGTCGAGCTGATCGCCGCGCTGTCCGTACTGCAGAAGGAGAGGTGACCGACGGTGACGGCCACGGAGGGCAATGGCGGCAACGAGAGCGGCGGAGGAGACCGGGCGGCGGGAGGCCGCCACACATGGGATGACGGCCTGATCGCCCGGCGCGCGCACCGCTGGACCCAAGGACGCACCGGGGCCCGTCCGGCCCGCGCGGTGTACGAGGGGAGGCCGGAGGAGGCCGCGGCGGGCGTTCCCCACGCCACGGCGGGCTACTTCCCGGAGGAGGAGACCGTCCGGCGGTCCTTCGGCGGCCCTCCCTACGCCGTGTACCAGGCGGGTGTCCGCAGCTTCGCCACGGGCACCCTGCGGCCCCGGCTCGAGGCCCTGCGCCAGCTGGTCGGGCTGTCCCGGTCCCGGCTCGAGGGGCGCACGCTCGCCGGGGCCGCGCGGGTGCTCGACGAGGCGGACGCGCGGGGACGGCATCCTTACGGGCACACCGTGGTCGCCGTCGCCGGGGCCACCGGAAGCGGTAAGTCGACACTTTTCAATGCCCTCGCCGGAGCCCCCCTCTCCGAGGCCGGGATCCGCCGTCCGACCACCGCCACGCCCCTCGCCTGTGCGTGGACCGACCACGCCGACGGCCTGCTGGACCGGCTCGGCATCCCGGCGGTGGACCGGCGCAACCCGGGCTATCCCTACGACCCCGCACTGCGCGGTCTCGTCCTCATCGACCTGCCCGACCATGACTCGGCCGCCCCGGGGCACCGGGAGCGGGTGGACCGGCTGCTGGGGCTCGTCGACGCGGTGGTGTGGGTGGTGGACCCCGAGAAGTACGCGGACGCGGTCCTGCATGAGCGTTATCTGCGGCCGCTCGCCGGTTATGCCGAGGTGACCTTCGTCGTGCTCAACCAGGTGGACCGGCTCCCGGGCGAGGCCGCGGACCAGGTGCTGGACGATCTGCGGCGGCTGCTGGACGAGGACGGGCTCGCCCTCGGGGAGCACGGGGAACCGGGGGCGGCCGTGCTCGCGCTGTCCGCGCTGACCGGCGAGGGCGTCGGAGAGCTGCGGGAGACGCTCGGGCGGCTCACGGCCGAGTGCGGGGCGGCCGAGCGCAGGCTGTCGGCCGACGTGGACGGCACGATGACGCGGCTGCGGCCGCAGTACGTGGCGGACAACGGGCCGGTCGGGCTCACCGAGCGGGCGCGGGCGGAGTTCGAGGACCGGCTGGCCGAGGCGGCGGGCGCGGCCGCGGCCGGACAGGCGGCGGAGCGCGCCTGGCTGAGGGACGCGGAGTGGCGGTGCGGAACGCCGTGGGGGCGGGTGCTTGGGAGGAAGGCCCGCGCCTCGGGGGGCTCCCGGGCCTCGCGAACCCCCGGAGCCGCGGAGCGGATGGAGATCCCGGGCGCGCGGGCGCGCCCGGTGGCGGTGGAGGCGGTCACGGCGCGCCCCGCGGTGGAGGAGGCCGTACGGACGCTCGGGGATCAGGCGACGGCCGGGCTGCCCGGCCCATGGGCGCAGGCCGTGCGGGAGGCGGCGGGGTGGGGCGGCAGAGGGCTGGCGGAGGCGGTCGACGAGGCGGTGGCGGCCGCGGCGGTGGACCGGCAGCCGATCCGGCCGGTGTGGTGGTCGATGGTGGCGGCGGCTCAGGTGATCTTGTTGGTGGTGCAAGTGGTGGGGGTGCTGTGGCTGCTGGGAGCCACCGCCGGGGTGTTCGGCGGGCCGGAGTGGTGGATGCCGGCGCTGCTGGTGGGTGGTGCGGCGGTCGGCCCGGCGCTGGCGTGGGGCTCCCGGGTGGCGGCGCGGGGGCCCGCCAGGCGCCATGGCCGGTCGGTGGAGGGCCGGCTGCGGGAGGCGGCGGCCGAGTGCGGGGCCAGGCGGGTGCTGGAGCCGGTTGAGGCGGAGCTGGCGCGGTACGGGGAGGTACGGGCCCAGTACGTCATCGCGGCGGGCGGCGCGTGACGGGTGGTCACCCGGGCGGGTGACCGAGTTGTCCACAACCGCGGGGTCGTGCACAGGGCCCGGCGGGGTCTCGCGATCCCGGGCAGCATGGTCCACGAACAGCACGGCGGACCGGGAATTGATGGGGGAGCAGTCGGTGAATGAGAGCTGGGTGACCGTGGTGGGCAATGCCGCGACGCGGCCGGACTTCTGGGAGACGGCGGCGGGCGTCCCGGTGGCCCGGTTCCGGCTGGCGGTGACGGTGCGCCGGTGGGACCGGGGGCGGGACGCGTGGGCGGACGCGTACACGAGTTTCTATACGGTCTGGACGTGGCGCACGCTCGCCGCGAATGTCGCCGGGTCGGTATCGCTCGGTGAACCCCTCGTTGTCCATGGGACGTTGCGGGTGCGGGAGCGCGAATGGGACCGGGAGCGAGAGCGGGAGAGGGACCGGCCGCTTCAGGGAGAAGGGGGAGGCGCGGCCGCGCCCGCGGCTCCGGGCGTGGATTCCGGTGGCGGCGCGAACCAGCCCAGGCGCTGGGTCACCGCGGAGATCGACGCGATGGCCGTCGGACACGACCTCACGCGGGGTACATCCGCTTTTCGCCGGGTTTCACAGGCTAAACCGCTTCTAAACACACCGACCGGGACAACCTCCCCGTGAGTGGTCGCGAACACGGGAGACTTGTCGATAATCCCAGCTCATATGGGATCTGAAGATTGATAACGATTCCGATTCGGATCGGTTGGGTCTAGGTATTGGCGGGGAACATGCGCCTCTTTCTCCCTAGGATCCGTGCGTGCCCAACGGGGGTTCCTGAGTTTTGAGTTCGCTGGCGAGGCGCACCAACTGACTGGTGCTCGCCCGGAGGGAAATCATGATTTCTGTAAGGAGGCGGGGCGCTGCCCGCCTTGCGGCCGCCGTGCTGGCGTCCGGTCTGGTCGCGGTGGGTGCGATGGTCACCGCCGGCACCGCCGCCGCCGATGACGCGCCCCCGAGCCGGGGCGGCGCCACCGCCACGCTGGGCGGTCTCAAGACGTTCGACAAGGCCGTCATCCACGAGAACGGCAAGGACCAGCAGGTCGGCGCCGGCCTTTTCGAGATGTCGGTCGACAATGGCGGCTCCATCCAGACGTACTGCATTGATCTGCACAACCCGACGCAGAGCAAGGCCAAGTACGAGGAGAAATCCTGGGCCGAGACGTCGCTGGCGAACAACCCCAACGCGGGCAAGATCAATTGGGTTCTGCAGAACTCCTACCCGCAGGTGAACGACCTCGGCGCGCTGGCGAAGACGGCCGGCACCGGTGCCCTCACCGAGAAGACCGCCGCCGCGGGCACGCAGGTCGCCATCTGGCGTTTCTCCGACAATGCGAAGGTCGACGCGGTCGACCCGCAGGCCGAGAAGCTGGCCGACTACCTCGAGAAGAGCGCCCAGAACATCGAGGAGCCCAAGGCGTCGCTGAGCCTGGACCCGCCGGCCGTCTCCGGCAAGGCCGGTGAGCGCCTCGGCCCGGTCAAGGTCCACACCAACGCCGACAGCGTCACCCTGACCCCGGGCACCGAGTCCGGGGGCAGCGGCGTCAAGCTCGTCGACAAGAGCGGCAAGACCCTCACCAGCGCCGCCGACGGCGGCGAGGTGTACTTCGACGTCCCGGAGGGCGCGGCGGACGGCTCCGCCACGCTGACCGCCCAGGCCGCCACCAAGGTTCCGGTGGGCCGCGCGTTCGCCAGCGCCACCAAGAGCCAGACCCAGATCCTGGCCGGGTCCAGCGAGAGCACCGTCTCCGCCACCGCCACCGCGAACTGGGCGAAGAAGGGTGCGGTCCCGGCGGTCTCCGCCGAGAAGGACTGCGCCAAGGGTGGCGTGGACATCACCGCCAGCAACAAGGGCGACGAGGCGTTCACCTTCGAGCTGCTGGGCCAGAAGTACACCGTCGAGGCGGGTCAGTCGAAGACCGTCACCGCCCCGGTGAAGGAGGACCAGAGCTACAAGTTCAGCATCACCGGTCCGAACGGCTTCGAGAAGACCTTCTCCGGCGTTCTCGACTGCAAGACCGCCAGCAGCGGCGGCGGCAGCGACACCCCCTCCTCGCAGCCGAGCCCCGCGTCGGCCGGTGGCAGCACCGGCGGTGACACCTCCGGTGGCGACCTGGCCGAGACCGGTAGCAGCAGCAACACCCCGATGATCGCGGGCATCGCCGTGGCGCTGGTCGTCGTCGGTGGCGGCGCGGTCTTCTTCGTCCGCAAGAAGAAGGCGCCCGCGGGGGAGTGAAACGCCTGGGCGGTGACGCCAGGGCAGCAGTGATCGCTGAGTGAATCGAAGGTCACCGAGTGTGGTGATCATCGAAAACGCGGTGATGGAGGGCCGGAGCCTCGCGGAGGTTCCGGCCCTTCGCGTCATGGAGGCGGCCGATGCCGGGGTCGCGGGGGGCGCGGATACCGGACTCACGCCGCTCGCCGGACCAAACGGGTTTCCGCCTCGGGCTTGGCGTACGGCAAGATGGCTGTATCTACCCTCATGCGGTGGAGCTGCCACGGATACGGACCCCGCGGCGGAGCCGCACCTCGATACCTACCAGATTGCCGGACGGTTTCTCTTGGCTGAGTTCATCTACACCATGCGCAAGACGCGCAAGGCGCACGGCGACAAGGTGATCCTCGACGACGTCACGCTGAGCTTTCTGCCCGGCGCGAAAATCGGTGTTGTGGGCCCCAACGGCGCCGGTAAGTCGACGGTGCTGAAGATCATGGCCGGCCTGGAGCAGCCGTCCAATGGTGACGCCTTCCTCTCACCCGGCTACAGCGTCGGCATCCTGCTCCAGGAGCCCCCGCTGGACGAGTCCAAGACCGTGCTGGAGAACGTCCAGGACGGCGTGGCGGTGACCAAGGGCAAGCTGGACCGCTTCAACGAGATCGCCGAGCAGATGGCGACCGACTACAGCGACGAGCTGCTGGAGGAGATGGGCAAGCTCCAGGAGGACCTGGACCACGCCAACGCCTGGGACCTGGACGCCCAGCTCGAGCAGGCCATGGACGCCCTCGGCTGCCCGCCCGGCGACTGGCCGGTCACCACCCTCTCCGGCGGTGAGAAGCGCCGGGTCGCCCTCTGCAAGCTGCTGCTGGAGGCCCCCGACCTGCTGCTGCTGGACGAGCCCACCAACCACCTGGACGCCGAGTCCGTCAATTGGCTGGAGCAGCACCTCGCCAAGTACGCGGGCACCGTCGTGGCCATCACCCACGACCGGTACTTCCTGGACAACGTGGCCGAGTGGATCCTGGAGCTCGACCGCGGCCGCGCCATCGGCTACGAGGGCAACTACTCCACCTACCTGGAGAAGAAGCAGGCCCGGCTGAAGGTCGAGGGCCAGAAGGACGCCAAGCGCGCCAAGCGCCTCAAGGAAGAGCTGGACTGGGTCCGCTCCAACGCCAAGGGCCGCCAGGCCAAGTCCAGGGCCCGGCTGACCCGTTACGAGGAGATGGCCGCCGAGGCCGAGAAGACCCGGAAGCTGGACTTCGAGGAAATCCAGATCCCGCCGGGCCCGCGCCTGGGCAGCGTCGTGGTCGAGGTGGAGAACCTCTCCAAGGCGTTCGGCGAGAAGGTCCTCATCGACGACCTCTCCTTCACCCTCCCGCGCAACGGCATCGTCGGCATCATCGGCCCCAACGGCGCCGGTAAGACCACGCTCTTCAAGATGATCCAGGGCCTGGAGACCGCCGACGCGGGCCGCATCAAGGTCGGCGAGACCGTCAAGATCTCCTACGTCGACCAGAGCCGCGCCAACATCGACCCCAAGAAGACGCTGTGGGCGGTCGTCTCCGACGAGCTCGACTACATCAACGTCGGCCAGGTCGAGATGCCGTCCCGCGCCTATGTCTCCGCGTTCGGCTTCAAGGGCCCGGACCAGCAGAAGCCGGCCGGGGTGCTCTCGGGCGGTGAGCGCAACCGCCTCAACCTCGCGCTCACCCTCAAGCAGGGCGGCAACCTGCTGCTCCTCGACGAGCCCACCAACGACCTCGACGTCGAGACCCTCTCCTCGCTGGAGAACGCGCTGCTCGACTTCCCCGGCTGCGCCGTGGTCGTCTCCCACGACCGCTGGTTCCTCGACCGCGTCGCCACGCACATCCTGGCGTACGAGGGCGAGTCCAAGTGGTTCTGGTTCGAGGGCAACTTCGAGTCGTACGAGAAGAACAAGGTCGAGCGGCTCGGCCCGGACGCGGCCCGTCCGCACCGCGCCACCTACAAGAAGCTCACCCGGGGCTGAGTGGATGGCACGCCATATCTACCCCTGTCCCCTGCGCTGGTCCGACATGGACGCGTTCGGCCACGTCAACAACGTGACCTTCCTCCGCTACCTGGAGGAGGCCCGGGTCGACTTCATGTGGCGGCTGGCGCCGGGGAACGGGAGTGACGCGTTCACCGGCGGCGTGGTCGTGGCCCGGCATGAGATCGACTATCTGAAGCCCCTCGTCCACCGGCACAGCCCGGTGACGGTCGAGACCTGGGTGACGGAGATCAAGGCCGCGTATCTCACCCTGCGCTACGAGATCAAGGACGAGGACGCACTGTATGTGCGTGCCGCCACCCGCATCGTGCCGTACGACCTCGACCAGGGCCGTCCGCGCCGGGTCTCCCCGGAGGAGGAGAAGTTCCTGACCGAGTACCTGGAGCCGGACCCGGTGAAGAAGGGCGCCGGCAAGGCGCCCGCGAAACCCGCCGCATCCGCGGGCGGCGCCGGTGGCGCCGAGCGGCCGGAGGGGGCCGTCGCCGTATGACGGCCGCCGGCCAGGAGCTCCACTTCGCCGACGCCGGGGAGGCGGCCGATCTCGCCGCCTTCCTGGCCCGGCTGATCCACTACGACCGGGCGGCGGCGGTACGGCTGCAGGCGGGCGGCGGTGTGCTCGCCGTCTTCGGCCGGCCGCCGTCCTTCGAGGTCCTCGCGATCCGTACGGCGCGGCTCGAGGCGATCGTCGGCACCGATGCCGCGTCGGCCGGGGAGGCCGGAGCGTCCGGAGCGGCGAGCGGGCCCGGCGCGCTGGATACCACGGTCTCGGCGGGCGAGCTCGGGGACGCGCTGGACACGGCGCGGGCCGGGCGGACCGCCGACGGGCCCGAGGTCCGTGACCGGGGGCTGGCGGTCACCGTGCCGCAGGCCGTCACCGGTCCGCCGTGGGCCGGGGTGCTGCCGCCGCGCGGCGGCTGGCGCCGGGTGAGCGGCCTACCGGGCGTGGACGAGGTGAGCGCGGCGGTCGCCGCCGCCGTTGCCGAGTTCCGGGCCCGCGACGCGGAACTCCCCGAGGAGCGCCGTACGCGCGCCGAGCGCGACCGCATCGGCCATGAGATCTGGTCCCGCACGCTCGGCGACACCGGGCTCCCGCTGCGCGCCGTGCATGCCGCCCAGTCGCTGGGCTTCCTGCGTCCGGTCCGGGCGGCGGCGCCGGCCGCCACCGGTGCCGGGGGCGGTGTGGCCACGGCTACGCCCGGCCCCACGGCCGAGCCACTGGCGCTGCTCGCCGCGGGCGGCTGGCTGCGGCTGCGCACTCCGTACGGCTCGATCGCGGTGCGTACGTCGGGTCTCTCCGGCCTGTCCGTCACACCCGCCTGAGCCCGCCGGGTCAGCCCTCTCAGCCGGTCAGCCCTCCGTGTTGATCATGGAGGCGGCGGCGTAGGTGAGGTAGTGCCACAGCTGGCCCTCGAGCTCCGGGGCCAGCTCCAGCTCGTCGACCGCGTCGCGCATATGGCGCAGCCAGGCGTCATGGGCGGCGCGGTTCACGGTGAAGGGGGCATGGCGCATGCGCAGCCGCGGGTGGCCGCGGTTGTCGCTGTAGGTGCGGGGGCCGCCCCAGTACTGCATCAGGAAGAGTACGAGCCGCTCCTCGGCCGGTCCCAGGTCGTCCTCGGGGTACATCGGCCGGAGCAGCGGGTCCTCGGCGACCCCCTGGTAGAAGCGGTGGACCAGACGCCGGAAGGTCTGCTCGCCGCCGACCTGCTCGTAGAAGGTCTGCTCCTGAAGTGTGCCTCGCGGAATCTCTTTCACGCCTCCATGGTCTCAGACACCCTCGGCTGGAAAAGGGGGCGTGGGTCGCGGCCGGGGGGCGGGCGCAGGAGAGTGGAGGCATGGGCAGCACGGGCGGTGGCACACGCAGTGCGCCGGACGCCATGGAGCGTGTGGCGCGTGGGAGGCGTATGGGCCGGGAGGCCGATGTGTGCGCCGAGGAGGCCGCGGCGGTACGGGCCGGGCTGGTCCGGGAGATCGTGGCGGGCGGTGGACTCACGGACCCCGCCTGGCGGGCGGCCTTCGAGGAAGTGCCGCGCCACCTTTTCGTGCCCTACTACTACGAGGCGGGGGAGGCGGGCACGGCGGCACGTGCGGCGGGTGAGCCAGGCACGGCGGGTGTGCCAGGCATGGCGGGTGGGCCAGGCACTGCGGGCACGGCGGCTACGGCGGGCACGGCGGCTACGGCAGGCGCGGCAGGCATGGACGCGGCAGGTGCGCCGGGCCGCGAGACAGCAGGGGCAGGAAGGCCCGGTGCGGCGCATGGGACGGTCGGCTACACCCGGTTGTGGCGCGACGACCCCCACCCGCTGCGGCGGGCCCGCTGGCTGGCCGGCGCGTACGCGGACGCCCCGCTCGCCACGCGGGTGCGCGACGGTGAGCTGATCACCTCCAGCAGCCAGCCGTCGCTCATGGCGCGGATGCTCCAGGCGCTTCAGGTGCGGGACGGGGACCGGGTGCTGGAGATCGGCGCGGGTACCGGCTACAACGCCGCGCTGCTGGCCCATCGGCTCGGCGACACCCACGTCACGACCCTCGACCTCGACCCGGAGATCACCGAGGCCGCCCGTAACCATCTGGCCGCCGCCGGATTCCGCCCCGCGGTCGTCACGGGCGACGGAGCGCGCGGCTGTCCGCTGCACGCTCCCTACGACCGGATCATCGCCACCTGCGCCGTGGCGTCCATCCCGTCCGCATGGCTCGGCCAGTGCCGGCCGGGCGCGCTGATCCTGACGCCGCTCGCGACCGGGCTGATCGCCCTCAGGGTCGCGGACGCCCGCCATGCGGAGGGGCATTTTCTGGCCATGCCCGCGTACTTCGTTCCGCTGCGCGGCAGCGGCCCGCCGCCTCAGGTGCCCACGCACGGTCTGCCGTCCCGGCCGCTGCTGGACGACTCCTTCCGCTTCCTGCTGAACGTGGCCGCGGGCCATATGGAGCCGGTCGACGCCCTCGCGCTGTGGGAGCACGAGGGCAGGCCGGGGCGGGAGCGCTACGGGGTGACGGTGCGGGGCGAGCGCCAATGGGCCTGGCTGGACGACCCGGAGGGCGCCTACGGCTGGCCGCTGAGCCCTCCCAGCGGCCTTCAGCCCGGGCTTCAGCCCTTCTAGCCTTCAGCCCTTCTGCCCTTCTGGCCTTCTGGCCCTCTGGCCTCTGCGCGGCGCCGCCCCGGACCTCCAGGCCGCCCCGCCCGTCCTGGTCTCAGCCCCGGCGCACCGTGATCGTCGTCCAGGCGCCGACGTGGACGCGGTCGCCGTCCCGGAGCGGGACCGGCACGAACGGCTGGATCGGCTCCTCGCCGCCGTTGATCGTCGTCCCGTTCGTCGAGTCCTGGTCGACGACCGCCCAGACGCCGTCGGGCTGCTGGACGAGGAGCGCGTGCTGATGCGAGACGCCCGGGTCCTCGGGCGGGCGCCCGAGGTCGATGTGGGGGGCCTCACCGGTGCTGTGGCGGCGCCGGCCGATGGTGATCTGGCCGCCGTTGAGCGGCAGTTGCTGCTCGGGGGAGTAGGCCGGGAGGTTCAGGCCGGCGGCCTCCGGACCGCTGCGGTTCATCATCGCCATGAAGTACTCACGGTCCGGGGCGACGACGGCTATCCAGTTGCCGGGCGCCGACGACGGAGCCCCGCCCTGGCCGAACTGGGCGCCGCCGGGCGGCGTCGAGTGCTGCGGGGCGCCGGGGTGCTGCTGCTGCGGCGGCTGGTGGCCCGGCCCCTGCTGCTGGGGCGGGGCGTACCCCTCGTTCCCGTACGGCTGGGCAGGGGGCGCGGGGGCCTGAGGGTAGCCGTAGCCGTACTGCGGCGCGGCCGGGGGCGCGCCCTGGCCATGACCCGGGGCACCCTGCTGCGGTGCGCCGTGCGGGGGCGTGCCCCCCTGCTGCGGCGGCGGAAGCGTCCAGTCGTTGTCGCCGCCGAACCCCGGACCGGAGGAGTGACCGGGGCCGCCCTGCCCCGGGTGCGGGACATGCGGCACTCCGGGCCCCGGCTGCTGCGGTGGCGCGTAACCGCCCTGCGGCGGACCGTACGGCGAAGGCGTGTGCGTCTGGAAGTTGAACCGGCACTCCTCGCAGAACGGAGCCTGCGCCTCACGCGGCGTGCGGCACTGCGGGCACAGCTCCTGCTGCTGCGCCGGATAGCCGTAGCCCCCCGCGCCGCCGGGCGGCGGTGGGCCGCCCGGCCCCGGACTCCCGTAGCCGCCCGGTGGCACGGGCACGCCGTGGCCGCCCGGCGCGGGCTGTGGCGGAGGTGGCGAGACGGCACCGGAGGGCATGGGTGTCCCCGACATCCGGTGGCCACACACCTCGCACCAGTCGTCGGCCGCCGAGTGGTGGCCGTTGGGACAGGTCGGCATGTCGGATCCCCCTCTTGTGGCTTTCTCGGTGTTTCTGCCGAGAAGTGCTACGTGAGTGCTGGTTATGTGCTACTTCTTGACGCGAACTGTCTTGGTGGAGCGCGTTTCGAGTGTCATCTCGTCCGCCTCCGCGACCTTCGCCTTCAGTCGCACAGTACCTGCCGCCACATCGAGGACGTCCACCACCTTCGCAAGCAGTTTCGCCGTGTCCTCGTTCCCCGATGCGGTCGCCAGCTGTACAGCACGCCCCAGCTTCGCGGTCGCTTGTTCGGCATCGCCGGACTTGCGGGCATTCATGCCCTGTTGGATGACCTGGGCCAGTTCGGCTTGGCCCGTATAGTGCGCCACCTGCGGATTCATCGCGGTGGAGACGGCCAGGTCAGCCGTCCACACCGCGCGTACCAGCCCCTGCGCCAGCGGGCTCGGCGGACTGCCGACTCCCTCGGGCGGCGGCTGGACCAGGGAAATCCTGGCAGCGAGCATCTCCTGGCCGACCTCCGCCGCCGGAACCCTCACACACAGGTGGTAGTCGCGGGACTCATCGCCCCAGGACCCGGTGGGATAGTCGCCCGTGCGCGGACCGGCTTCGACGCGGCGGGCGGTCAGATCCTCGACCGTCGGTGCGACCTGTTTCACATACGCCACCTCGGCTCCCTTGGGAGTCCACAGCCGGAGGCTGACGTCGGCGATCTCCTTGCCCATCGCCGCCTCCATCATCCGCGTGAAGTCCGCGGAGAGTCCGGCGGGATCGGCGACGATATCGGCCGTTCCGAGCAGGGCGGAGGCGATTCCGGTGACCTCCTCGACCTCCCAGTCGGTGCCCACGCCGCGGGCGTCGCAGGTGAAGCGGCCCGCGCAGGCGTCGAGCACCGTCCGCAGCCGCTGCGGCTCCTCGTGCTCGTTCCGGCCGTCGGTGAGCAGAATGCCGTGCCGGATCGTGGCATCGGCGGAGCCGAGCAGCAGGTCGGCCAGCAGCAGCCAGGTGCCGATCGCGGTGCCGCCGCCCGGACTCAGGCTCCGCAGCGCCTCCTTGGCCTGGGCACGGCTGAGCGGATCGGCGATGGCCAGCCGCCCGTTGCCCGGGAAGACCTCGACCGCCTTATGGGTGCCCGCCACCACGGAGAAGGCGACACCGTCGCGCACCGTGTCGATGGCGGCGGCGGTCGCCTCCCGCGCGTGGCGCATCTTCGTCGGCGGATAGTCCATCGAGCCGGAGCAGTCCACCATGATCACCACGGCCGCGCGGGCGGAGGCACCGCCCGGGACGCCCCCGCCGTCGTACGCGCGTGGGATGCCGTCGTACGTCTCGGGGACGCCGTCGTACGCCTCGAGTGCGGCGGCGGGAGCGGGGATTGGCGGGCCTCCTGCGGCCCCGCCACCGGACGAGGTGACGGTGATGATCGCGTTCACCTCGCGGCCTCCCTCGGGGAGGTACTCATTCTGATAGACCTCGACCGAGAACCGCGGCGCGTCGGGCGTCGAGAAATGGGCCATATCATCCGCTCCTTGGCGACCGTCAGGCGGATCCTGCCCGGCCCGGGGCTGCGGGGAACGGCACGACCGCCACTGTTACGTTGTCGTGGCCCCCGCCGTCGAGGGCATGGCCGACCAGGATCTGGGCGCTGTTCAGCGGCCGGGAGCGGGCGTCCGGCGGCACCGCGCGGGCCATCTGCTCCGCCGATTCGGCGTAGTTCCACAGCCCGTCGGTGCACACCACCACGACGCCCGGCCGGTCCGGTTTGTAGGAGGCGGTGTGCGGCTCCAGCTCATAGGCGTCCGCCCCGAGCCAGCCGGTGATGGCGTGGGCGCGCTCGTCCGCGTACGCCTCCGCCTCCGACATCAGCCCCGCGGCCACCATCTGGGCCGCCCAGGAGTCGTCCTCGGTGAGCCGGGCGGGCGGGGCCGTACGGTCGTCGGGGACCCAGTAGGCGCGGCTGTCGCCGACCCAACCGATGGTGAGGATGTCGCTGGTGACGACGGCACTGACGATGGTGCAGGCCGGTGCGTTCTGATGGCGCTGGCCCTCGTGGTGCGCAGCGGCCGCGCCGGTGTCCAGGGCCAGGGAGTTGACCGCCTCGGCGGCGGCGACGATCGCCTCGTTCATGGCCTGCTGGGGGTGGGCGCCGCGCGGCAGCGAGGCCCGCAGCGCCTCACCGGCCGCATGGGCCGCGGCGGCCGAGGCATCGTCGGGGCGGGTGGCCGAGGAGACGCCGTCGCACACCACGGCGACCATGACCGGTGAGCCGTCGGGCAGCTCGGAGGCGGACACCGTGAACGCGTCCTCATTGCGGTGATGGCGCAGCCCTCGGTCGGTGGCCGCGGCGATGCCCTCCAACTCGCTTTCCATATGGTCGCGTTCGCGTGCCTGGGCGTGCCCGCAGCGCTCGCAGTATCCGTCCTGGTCGATGGTGCCCTCCTGGCACGCGGCGCACCGGGCGCGGTGCTCGCCGCCGGACAGCCGGGGGTCCACCCCGGTGCCGGTGCCCGCCACGCTGCCCGTGCTGGTCGCCGCGCTGGTGTGCGTACTCGCGTTGGCCCCCGCGTCGATCTCCGCGGGGGTGCCGGTCTCGGTGGGTGGCACCGCCTCGGGCGCGCCGAGCGTCCCGGCGGCCCGTGGATCGGCCGGCTGCCCGTACCCGCCGGGGTCCGGGGCAGCCAGCTCGTAGTCGTCCGGCTCCGGCTCCGGATGGGGGGACCACGCCGCGCCGTTCAACTGCGGCGGCACCGGCCGGTCGCCGGGCGTCTGCGCCGCCGGCGCGGCAGCCGCCGTCAGATCGGCACCGCACTGATCGCAGTATCTGTCCCCCGCCTGCGGCGGCTCATCACAGGTCGGGCAGGCTGACAGCTGGGCTGGCTGCGGCATCTGCGACATCGATCACACCCACGTCCTGGGGCGGAAACGGTTGGCCCGCTCCACCAGTTCGATCCTCTCCTCGCCTCGCTGCGCGAGTCTGGCGAGTACCCGGTACGAGCGCTCCAATCCGAAGCGCAGCCCGCGCTCGTCCAGGCTGCTGCCGAGCAGAGGCGGCCGGTTGTGTCCCGGGGGCGCCCCGCTGCTGCCGGACAGTACCCAATCCAGGGCACTGCCCAGGACCTCCGTACGCAGCCGCTCGCGCCGCACCGCGTCCAGCCCGAACTCGCCCAGCCGCTCGACCTGGGCGGCCGAGGCCGCCAGATCGCCCAGCAGGGCGTCGTGCGGGACGCGCTGGCGCAGCCGGGCCCGTACGGCGGCGACCCGCGCCGCCGTGTAGTGGATCGAGGACTCCGGGACCGACTCCAGGGCCCGCACCGCGCCCGCCCGGTCCCCGGAGCACAGCAGGACCCGGGCGAGGCCGAAGGCGGCGCTCACAAAGCTCGGGTCGGTGGCCCACACCAGGCGGTAGTACTCCGCCGCGTTGTCCAACTGGCCCAGGACCTCGGCGCAGACGCCGAGCGCCAGCTTCGGGGCGGGCTCACCGGGGAACGCGTCGTAGACGGCGTCGAAGGAGAGCGCGGCCGTCTCGCGGTCGCCGGTGGCCAGCGCGTGCAGCCCCCGGTACCAGACGATCCGCCAGTCGTCGCTGTAGGCGGCCTCCAGGCCGGTGAGCGCGACGCCCGCGTCATGCTCCTGGCTCAGCTCCAGCTGGGCGCGCACCCGGCGCAGCCGCAGCTCGACCGAGTCGACGGGCGCGGTCCGCAGCGCGGCGCTCACCTCGGCGGGGTCGGCGGCCAGCAGGCCGGCCAGGAATCCGGCGTTGGGGTCGTCGGGGTCCACCAGCGGCACCGGGAGCGCCAGCGCGGTGGCTCCCCCTTCCAGGGTGGCGATGGCGGGCAGCGGCAGGGCCAGGGGGCCCGGCGGCCGCTGCGCGGGGACGGGCGCGGTGGCGCGCCGGCCGATGGGCCGGGCGCCCAGCAGGGACGGATCCTGGCCGTCGTCGGCGAACAACTCGGTGTCCACGACGCGTGGTTCGGGCCCGAAGAGGGTGGACAGGGCCGGCCGGGGCCGCCCGGTCTGCAGCGCCACGACCTCCCGCAGCACCCCGGTCAGCTGGTCGGCCATCTCCCGCGCGGAGGCGAAGCGGCGTCCCGGGTCCGGGTCGGTGGCCCGCACCAGCAGCCGGTAGAAGGATTCATAGCGCCGGAAGACCTCGATGTGCTCGGGATCCGGCAGGCTGTCCACGAAGACGTTCGTATAGCCCTGGAAGTCGAAGGTGAGCACGGCCAGGGTGCGCGCCACCGTGTAGAGATCGGAGGCGACCGACGGGCCGGTCTCGGCGATCTCGGGGGCCTGGTAGCCGACCGTTCCGTAGATGGGGCTGTCGTGGTCGTCCATCCGCCGGACCGCGCCCATGTCGATCAGCTTGAGCTGGTCCTGCTGCTGAATGGCGTTGTCGACCTTGAAGTCGCAGTAGAGCAGATTGCGGCTGTGCAGATGGCCGAGCGCCTCCAGGGCCTCGATGCCGTAGGCGCACGCCTGCTCGACGGGCAGCGGATTGCGCCGGCCATCGGTGGTGCGGAGGGCGTTGGCGATGTCCTTCAGGGACTTGCCGCCCACGTACTCCATGACGATGTAGCCGTCGAGGCTGCCGGTGCGCTGGTCGAGATGCTCGACGAAGTTGTAGATCCGGACGATGTTGGAGTGCTCGATCTCGGCGAGGAAGCGGCGCTCGGAGACGGCGGCCGCCAGGGCCTCTTCGTCGCCCGTGTCCAGCAGGCCCTTGAGGACCACCCAGCGGTCCGACACCGCGCGGTCGATGGCCAGATAGATCCAGCCGAGCCCGCCGTGCGCCAGACAGCCCGCGACCTCGTACTGGCCGTGGACGATGTCACCGGGGTTCAGCTTCGGTACGAACGAGTACGGATGGCCGCATTTGGTGCAGAACCCCTCCGTGCGGCCCGGCCGTTCGCCGCGGGCGCGGCCCACCGGGGCACCGCAGTCCCCGCGGCTGCAGAACCGCTTCCGCTCGGGGACCTCGGCGTCCGCGAGCACCGCCGTCCGCGGATCGGGGCGCGGCACATCCGGGATGCTGACCAGGCCGGCGCCCAGTGCGTTCCGCCCCGAGGAGGCCGATGTGAAGGAGCGGGAGCTGCGCACCGAGACCGAACGCGACGAGGACCGCCCGGACATGGAGCGGGACAGCCGCCCGGACACCGAGCGCCGGGACGAGGCGGAGCGTGCCGAACGCGACCGGCTCGAGGCGCTGGACGAGGAGTCCCGGCCGGAGGACGGGGAGGAGCCTCGGCCGGACGACAGGGAGGAGCCCCTGACCGACGACGAGGATCCGCCGCCCGACGACGAGGAGCCCCCGACCGGCCCGCCCTGCCCGGTGATCCCGGTGGGCGGTGAGGCCACCAACCCCTGCGGTGAGACGACCGGGGCCATACCGCAGACATCGCAGTACAGCTCACCTCCGCCCACGTCCTCGTAGGACCCGCCGCAGTCACGCCGCTGGCAGGCGGCGACCGCCGCAGTCATTTCGTGCCTCCCTCGATACCTTCGTCGGCCGGGCCCGTCTGGCGTGGCACCAGGGCCTCGGCCGCCGCCTGCTGATAGCGCAGCACGGCCTGCTCGGCCGCCCGCAGATCACACGGGGCGCTCCACAGCATCCGGCGGGCCACGTCATACCGCTCCACCAGCATCGAATCCTCCGCCATGCCGTGGCGGGCGACCTTCGCCTTGTACGCGTCGAGACGGCCGCGCAGCTCGGCGCGGACCGCCAGCGGCGCGGTGACCGCGGTCAACGACTCGCGGGCCCGCAGCAATTCGTCGTCGGCGCGCTGCTCCAGGCTCTCCAGCAGCGGCGAGAGCCGGTGCCACTGGGAGCGCCTGCGGTAGTCGGCGGCGGCGACCAGCTGCTCGTGCAGCGCGGTCGGCGGGCCGCTGACGGCCGGAACCTCCGACGCCGCGATCTTCGCGAGCACCTCACCGCGCGCCTGGCGCGCCTCGGCCAGGGTGCGATCGGCGCGGGAGAGCACATCCCGCAGCCGCATCAGCCGCCGCTCGGCGTCCTGCCGCACATCCAGGACCGCCTCGATCTCCCGTCGCACATCCTCCAGGGCGCGGGCGGAGCGGTCATAGCGCTGGGTGTCGGGGCTGCCGCCGCCGGGCGCGGAGCTGCCGCCGGCGGGTTTCCAGAAGGCCAGCGGGTCGGAGACCACTTCGGCGCGCAGCGCGGTCAGCTCGGCGGTGATCTGCTCCAGGTCGTCCCCCGAGGGATGCTCACCGGGGCGCACTCCGACCGAGTGGGCGAGCGAACGGGTGCGGTGCAGCTCGGCGGAGAGCATGTCGATCCGGGCGGGCAGCGCGGACCATACGGCGTCGGCGCTGACGATGACGCCAAGAGCCTCCGCGTACCAGCGGTTCATCCGGTCGACCAGCCGGTCCAGGCTCAACTCCTCGCTGAGCAGGGGAGAGCCGCCGAGGGTGGCGCTGCTGGGCAGGGTGATCGCGGTGCCGCACAGCAGCTCGGTGAGCTCGGTCAGCTCTTCCTGCGTCGGCCAGCGGTGACGGGAGCGCAGCTCACGGGCGCGGGTGAGGGCCTCGGAGTACGCGTCGAAGTAGCTCCACAGGAGGGAGATGGCCTGCTCGGTGGTGGACCACCGGTCCTTGGTGACGCCCGTGAGCTCGGCGCCCTCGAGAAGCCTTCTGCCCGCGTGGTCCTGGAGGGCGAGCAGCGAGGACTCGATCGCCTCGTGTTCGGCGGCGAGCTTCGCCAGCGCGCGGTCCACCTCCTCACGGCCCATGACCGGGCCGTCGGGTGCCCCCGCGAAGCTGGGGAAGGGTCCCGGGACCCCCATCGATCACCTCTCCATGTCCGTAACCGTTGTGTGATCCGTCTGCAGCGTCATCCCTACGCGTGTGAGGCGGGTGCTAATCCTTGCCGGTCCGTGATCCTTGCTTGTACCCGATGTGTCCGGGTCCGGCGCTAGTCCCTGTATTCGGGGGCGGGTGGTGCCGGATTCTCCTGTGCCGTGCTGAAGTCCTTGGCGAGCCACTTCTGGTAGGCCTGCATCCAGGGGCTGCCGGCACCGCCCTGGCGGTAGTTCTCCAGAACCTTGTTGACCCGGCGTACCAGGTCGTCGTCGTCCTTGTTCATCGCCACGCCGTAGAGCTCATCGGTGAATCGCGAGCCGACCAGCTTGACGGAGGGGTCCTGGGCCGCCTGGCCGGCCGCCAGCGCATTGTCGGTGATCACCGCGTCCACCTGGCCGAGTTGCAGCCTGACCAGGCAATCCAGCTGGTTGGGAACGGGCTTGACCTTGATCGCGCCCAGATGCTCGGCCCCGGTGTCCGGCTTGTCCAGCTCGGCCTCGGCGGTCGAACCCTGCGCGGTGCAGACCTTCTTGCCGCGCAGGGTCGTGTTGTAGCCGGTGATGGACGAGTCGTCGGCGACCAGCACCTGCTGCCCGGCCTGGAAGTACGCGGTGGAGAACGCGACGTCCTTGATCCGGTCGCAGTTGATGGTCATGGTGCGCACCACGACGTCCACCTTGCCCTGTTGCAGGGCCTTGATGCGCTGACTGGTGGGGATGGTGCGGAAGATGACCGCGTCCGGATCGCCGAATATGTCCTCGGCTATGGCGCGCACCAGGTCGATGTCGAAGCCGGTGAGGTCGCCGGTGGCCGGATCGCGGTATCCCCAGCGGTAGCTGTTCTGGTCGACGCCGGCGATCAGCTTGTTCAGCTTATGGCCGTTGACCTCACGGTTCTTGATCCGCTTGATGGCCGGGCCGCTGGCGCTGGACGGGCGCAGGCTCGCCTCGGGATTGCGGCAGCTGTCCGCCGCGGCCTCGGCCTCGGCGCCGGCCCGCATCGTCTGCGGGCGCTGCGCACCGCCCTTGCTGCCGCCGTCGCCGCCGTCGTCCATCATCGCCGGCACCGCGATGGCCGTGGCCACGCCCAGGGCGCATACCGTCACCGCGGCGGCCGATCGCAGCGATCGCATGCTTCCGCCCCCCATCGTCCTCATCGGTACTCCGACAGTCTGCGGCCTATGCCCAGCACCGCGCCCCCGGCTCCCAGCACGGCCAGCACCCCGGCGCCCAGAGCCATGGCGGTGAACGCGCCGCGTCCGTCGTCGGCGGCCTGCTGGAACTCCCGCTGCTCGTGGTCGAGGGCCTCGGCCAGCTTGCTGTCCACCGCGTCGAAGGACTCGCCGGTGCTGTCCTTGGCGCCGATCACCTTGGTCAGCGCCGTCTTGTAGTCGCCCCCGTCATCGGCGGTGCGGGCGGCCTTGTGCCGCACCTGCCACTCCTTGACCCGGTCGGCGGCCTTCTCCAGCGGCTCACGGCCCGCGTCGTCGTCCGCGAGGGCGCGCGCCTTGTCCAGCAGGCTGCCCTCCGAGGGACGGCCACCGGATGACTCTCCGACGAGCGCGGACATCCGCGAGCCGTAGCTGACCTCGTAGGCGTCCTTGCCCTTGTTGGCGCCGTCCTCGTCGACGACGACCGCGCCGCGCGCCACCAGGGTCAGATTCTCGTCGGCACGGGCCCGCAGGGAGTCGATCCGCGCCTCGTTGAGCACCTGGAGAGACTTCGCCCCGTGATCGTTGGAGTCGCTGAGCTCGGTGCTGGCGACCGCATGGCCGACCACCAGCCACAGCATCACCACCGTGGAGGCGGCCGTGGCGGCGAGCATGCCGTGGTTGAGCACCCGGTTCGTCCGCTGGTAGTGGCGGCGCTGGGCCCACCCCAGCGCGCCCAGGGCGACCAGGCCGGTGCCGATCGCCACCCACGGCCATGCCTCGGCGTCCTCGTAGTCCTCCCCGAGACGGGCGGTCTCCGCCTGGTAGAGCCTGCCCGCGGCGGGCAGCAGCCGGCTGCGCATGGTGTCGTTGGCGTAGCGCAGATAGGCGCCGCCCAGCGGCAGCCCCTGGCGGTTGTTGGCGCGCGCGGAGTCGACCAGACCGGTGTAGACCGGCAGCAGCTGGTTGATCTTCCGTATCTCCTCGCGGGCGGAGACCGAGCCTCCGGTATTGGCGGCGGCGCTCACCAGCAGCTTGGAGGCGGTGTCGATGTCCTGCACATAGCGCTTGCGGACCTGGGCGGGCTCCTGGCCGCCTGCCAGGAAGCCCCTGGTCGCCGTGGTGTCCGCGTCGGCCAGGGAGCGGTAGATCTGCGCCGCGTCGGCGCTCAGCGGCTGGCTGCGCTCGGCCACGGCGTCCGCCGCGGTCTGCCGGTCGGAGACCTGCCAGGCCGTGACCGCGCCGAACGCGACCACCAGCGTGGCCAGCACCGCCCCGATGACGCGCAGCCGGCCGGGCTCGGTCGTCGCCGCCGCCCGTGCCCGGTCGAGCCCTTCACGCCACGCGGTCCGCGGCGGGGCCGCGGGCGCGGGTGGCGGCGCGGCTCTGCCGGTGGTCGGCGGGTATGACACAAGACCTCCCCCTTGGCCCGGATTCCGTAGTTGGTGTCGCGGTCGGTGTCGCAGCAGTATGGACCGCGGCGCCAGGAGAGGTCACCGGTCGAGCCTGGATCTTGTTCGGATCGCGATCTTCCCTCCCCTTTTCATTACGCTTCGGACGGACTTTCGGTTCCACTTTCCGCGTCATCAGCTGGGGCGTAGTGCGCGCGCAACCGGGCGTACGCCGCTTCGGGCGCGCCGGTGCGGTCCAGGCCCAGCAGCGCGGCGCCCAGCACCGGCGGTGCGGTGACCACCCGCGGCTCGGCCTTCGGGGCGCGCTCCGCCAGCAGTTCGCGGATCCGGTCGTCCAGCAGCGGGTGGCGGGCCGCGAGCACCCCGCCACCCAGCACGACCGGCGTCTCCTCGCCCAGCAGATCGAGGCGGCCGAGGGCGACCGTGGCCATGGTCACCACCTCCTCCGCCTGGCGGTCGACGATCGCGCGGGCGATCTCGTCGCCGGCGTCGGCCACCGTGAAGAGCACCGGCGTCAGCTCATGCCGCCGGGCCGCGTCCAGCCGGCCCAGATGCAGCGCCTCGATCAGCTCGTACATGGTGGTCAGGCCGAACTGCGCGGGCAGGGCGCGGGCCAGCTCGGTCGGCTCGCCGCGGCCGTCCTCCGCGCGCGCCGCCCACCACAGCGCCTCCTCCGACAGATAGCCCCCGCCGCCCCAGTCGCCGGAGATCCGGCCGATGGCGGGGAAGCGGGCGACCCGGCCGCCGTGACCGATCCCGGCGCAGTTGATGCCCGCGCCGCAGACCACGGAGACGCCGGTCGGCTCGCCGTCGTCGGCGACCCCGGCCCGCAGCAGGGCGAAGGTGTCGTTGGCGACCGTGACGGTGGCGCCCCAGCCGCGATCGGCCAGTACGCCCGTCAGCTCCTCCTCCTCGCTGGGCAGATCGGCGTTGGCCAGGCATGCCGAGATATGCCCCGCGCGCAGTGGACCGGATCCGCCCGCCTGCCGCGCCGCCTCCTCCACCAGGGGCGCGAGCGATCCGACCGCGGCCTCGGCGCCCACGACGGGCGGCCGGAAGCCGCCGCCGCGGGCCGTGCCGAGGACGGAGCCGTCCGGGCCGACGAGCGCGACATCGGTCTTGCTGTTGCCCGCGTCGATCGCCAGGACCGACCGCTCCGGGGCGGAAGCGGAGGAAGCGGCGGAAGGAGACGAAGGGGACGGAGAGGGGGTCGATACGGACTGGGTCAGGCCCACGCCAGATGCTCCCGGTTGTGCGCGATGAGGTCGTCGGTCAGCTTCTCGGCGTATTCGATCTGGCCGATGAGGGGGTGGGAGAGCAGCGCCTGGAAGACCCGCTCCCGGCCGCCCTTCAACGCCGCCTCCAGCGCCAGGTGTTCGTACGCCGTGACATTGGCGACCAGGCCGGCGAACAGGGGCTCGAGGGGGCGCACGGGCAGTGGCTTCGCGCCCTGTGCGTTGACGGCCGCCGGGACCTCGATCACCGCGTCGTCGGGCAGGAAGGGCAGGGTGCCGTTGTTGAGCGTATTGACGATCCGCACCTCACCGGTGTCGCCCAGCAGGGACGAGGTGAGATCGACCGCCGCCTCCGAGTAGAACGCCCCGCCGCGCTTGCTGAGCAGCTCGGGCTTCTCGTCCAGCGCCGGATCGCCGTACATCCCCAGCAGCTCCCGCTCGATCGCCGCGACCTCCGCCGCCCGGGACGGCTTGCTGCGCAGCTCCCTCACCACCGCGTCGTGCTGGTAGAAGTAGCGCAGATAGTAGGAGGGGACGACGCCGAGCCGGTTTACCAGCGCGCGCGGCATCCGCAGATCCTCGGCGATCGCCTCGCCGTGCTCCGCGAGCAGCTTGGGCAGCACATCCTCGCCGTCGGTGCCGCCGATGCGCACCGCACGCTCCCAGGTGAGGTGGTTCAGGCCCACATGCTCCAGCGTCACCTCGCCGGGGGTGACACCCAGCAGCTTCGCGAACTTCCGCTGGAAGCCGATGGCGACATTGCACAGGCCGACCGCCCGGTGCCCGGACGTGAGCAGCGCCCGGGTCACGATCCCGACCGGGTTGGTGAAGTCCACGATCCAGGCGTCGGGGTTGCGGCGACGCACCCGCTCGGCGATGTCCAGCACCACGGGGACGGTGCGCAGCGCCTTGGCAAGCCCGCCCGCGCCGGTGGTCTCCTGTCCGACACAGCCGCACTCCAGCGGCCAGGTCTCGTCCTGATTCCGCGCGGCCTGGCCGCCGACCCGCAGCTGCAGCAGGACCGCGTCCGCGCCGTCCACGCCCGCGTCCAGGTCGTCGGTCCACGAGATGGTGCCCGGGTGGCCCTGCTTGGCGAAGATCCTGCGCGCCAGCCCGCCGACCAGCTCCAGCCGGTCGGCGGCCGGGTCGACCAGGACGAGCTCCTCCAGCGGGAGCGCGTCCCGCAACCGGGCGAACCCGTCGATGAGTTCGGGGGTGTAGGTGGATCCGCCCCCCACGACTGCGAGCTTCAACCCTTGACTCCTGTCAGTGTGACGCCTTCGACGAAGGCTTTCTGAGCGAAGAAGAAGACGATGATGACGGGGGCCATGACGAGCAGGGTCGCGGCCATCGTCAGATTCCAGTTGACGCTGTGCGCGCTCTTGAAGCTCTCCAGGCCGTAGCTGAGCGTCCAGGCGCCCGGATTCTGCGCGGCATAGATCTGCGGGCCGAAGTAGTCGTTCCAGCAGTAGAAGAACTGGAAGAGCGCGACGGCGGCGATCCCCGGCTTGGCCATCGGGACCACGATGCGCAGCAGCGTGCCTAGTTCACCGCTGCCGTCGACCTTTGCCGATTCCAGGTACTCCCGGGGAATCGTCAGCAGGAACTGGCGCAGCAGAAAGATGGAGTACGCGTCGCCGAACGCCATCGGAATGATCAGTGGCCACAGCGAACCCGACAGATGCAGTTGCTGGGCCCAGACCAGATACATCGGGATCACGATCACCTGCGGCGGCAGCATCATCGTGGAGATGACCATGATCATGGCGGTGCGGCGGCCGCGGAAGCGGAATTTGGCGAGGGCGTAGGCCACCGGAATGGAGGAACAGACCGTGAACAGGGTGCCGAGCCCGGCATACATCAGCGAATTGCGCCACCAGTCCAAAAAGCCCGGAGTGTTGAAGACATCGGCGTAATTCGACCAGTTCCATTCGGTGGGCCACAGATCGCCGCTCAGCGCCTGGTCATCGCTCATCACCGAGGTCAGGAAGACAAAGACGAAGGGCAGGATGAAGAAGAGCGCGGCGGCGATGGCGACCGTGTGCACGGCGATCCAGTGCAGCACGGCGCGGCGGCGGGCGGCGGGGGCGGGGGAGCGACCGGCGGCGGGGCGCGCGGGCGCGGATGGCGCCGAGAGGGCGGTGGTGGCGGTCATGGCGGATCGGTCCTCTCAGTCCTCGGCCGACAGCAGTCCGGCACGCTTGCGCATCAGCAGCGTCGTCACGGCCATCGCGATCGCGAACAGCACGAGCGAGAGCACGCAGGCGGCTCCGGTGTTGAAGTTCTGGAAGCCGAGCGAGTAGACGAGCTGCGGCACCGTGAGCGTGGAGTGGTCGGGATAACCGGGCTGGATGACCGTTCCGGGCCCGACACTGACCCCGGAGGCGAGCTTTCCGGCGACCAGCGCCTGGGTGTAGTACTGCATGGTCTGAACGACGCCCGTCACGACCGCGAACATCACGATCGGGGTGATCGACGGCCAGGTCACATAGCGGAACTTATGGAACGCCCCGGCGCCGTCGAGTTCGGCCGCCTCGTACTGCTCCTTGGGCACATCCAGCAGCGCCGCCATGAAGATGACCATGAGATCCCCGATGCCCCACAGGGAGAGCAGCACGAGGGACGGCTTGGCCCAGGCCGGGTCGTTGAACCAGTTCGGCGCGTGGATCCCGATATTCCCGAGGACGTCGTTCACCGGGCCGGTACCGGGATTGAGCAGAAAGACGAAGGCGACGGTGGCCGCCACCGGAGGGGCGAGATACGGCAGATAGAAGGCGGTGCGGAAGAATCCCACCCCGGACTTGATCCTGGTGACCAGCAGTCCGATGCCCAGGCCGAAGACGACCCGCAGCGCCACCATGACCACGACCAGCCAGAGCGTATTCCACAGCGCCGGTCCGAACAGCGGCATCTGCTCCAGCACATAACGCCAGTTGCGCAGCCCCACGAAGGTCGGGGCCTCGATCTGGTTGTAGTGCATGAAGGAGAAGTAGACGGTGGCGATCAGCGGATAGCCGAAGAAGACGGTGAAGCCGACCAGCCAGGGGGAGAGGAAACCGAGGGTGCGCAGCCGCTCTCGCCGTGCTTTGCGGCGCAGAGCGGGGGCGTTCGTCAAGGTGGCCATATCGCACTCCGTCAGTTCTGTGCCTGGAGATTGTCGGCGTCTATCTCGTCATCGAGTTTCCGTAGCCCCGCGTCCAGATCGTGCACCTTGCCCGCCTCGACGCCGTAGGAGAAGTCCTGCAGCGAAGTGACGTACTGACCGCCGTTGATCGAGGGCGGCAGGGCCGTGCTGTAGCGGTTCTGTGCGATATCGAGGAAGGCCCGGAAGGTGGGATCCGAGTCCAGTTTCGGGGAGGTGAGCGCCGCCTTGGTGGACGGCACATTGTGAATGGCGTTGGCGAAGGCGACCACCTGATCGGTGTCGGCGGTCAGGAACTTCACCAACTCCCAGGCGGCGTTCTGGTGGGTGCTGCTGTGCGCGATGCCGACCACGGTACCGGTGAGATAGCCCCGGCCGTAGGTTTCGGGCCGGTCGTCGGGCACCGGCAGCGGGGCGGTGTCCCACTTGAACTTCGCGCCCTCCATGAAGAGCCCGCGCCATTCGCCGTCCATGTGCATGGCGAGCTTTCCGGTGAGAAAGGCGTTCTGGGACGACATCTCATCGCCGAAGGAGGTGCGGAACGTCTCCAGCGGGCCATAGCCGCCCTGACTTTGAATCAGCTCCCGGGTGGTGGCGTAGAACTCCTTGGCCGCCTTCTCCTTCGCCAGCCGCGCCTTGCCGTCCTTGCCGAAATAGGACGGGCCCCACTGGGCGAAGAGCCGGTCCGGGCTGTTCTGGTAGAGCCGGAAATTGGGCATGAAGCCGACCCGCTGATAGCCGCCGCTCTTGGTGCGCTTGGTCAGCTTGACGGCGTCGCGCCGCAGCTCCGACATGGTGCGGGGCGGCCGCTTGATGCCCGCTTCCGCGAAGGCGTCCTTGTTGTAGTACATGCCGTACGCGTCGGCGAGCAGCGGGAGGGCGCACTGGTCGCCCTCGTAGCTCGTGTAGTCCAGCAGCGTTTTCGGGAAGACCTTGGTCTTGTCCAGCCCGGTCTTCTTCATGAACGGATTGAGGTCCACCCACATCCCGGACGAGCAGTACTGTCCCACATTGTTGGTGGTGAAGGAGGAGACGACATCGGGGGCGTCGCTTCCGCCGGCCCGCAGCGCCTGGTTCACGGTGGCGTCGGTGACGTTCCCGGTCGCCTTCACCTTGATATTGGGGTGGAGTTTCTCGAATCGGGCGATGCTGGCATCGATCGCCTTGACCTCGCTCTTCTCCGACCAGCCGTGCCAGAACTTCAGCGTGACGGGTTTGGACGGATCGTCCTCGGCGCTGCCGGTGCTGGGATTGGCGCAGCCCGTCAGGAGGAGGGCGCCGGCGCTCAGCACCGACGCGAGAGCGGCCAGTTTTCGTGGCATGGGGGACTTCCTTTACTGCGGTACGGGGGGACGGCAGGGGGAAGCGGCGGTGCGGGCGCCGGATGATGAACGAGGAAGTACGGGGAGAGTGGGGCGGTGAATCAGGCGTCGAATCGGGCGGTGTCGAAAACGGTCTGACGGGCATCGGCGACCGCCGTCCGCAGCGCGCCGATGAGAATCGGATCCCCCTCGATCTCACTGATCCGCAACTGCGGGCGGGGCAGTGCGAGACCGGTCATCTCCGCCTCGACCAGCTGACGCAGGCGCTCCCCGCCGGCCTGGGCGACCTCACCCGAAAGGACGACCAGCTCCGGGTCGACCACGGCGACGACGGAGGCCAGCCCGGTGGCCAGCCGGCGGGCCAGCTCGGTCAGCACCTCGTCGCCCGCGCCGGGGGTGCGCAGCGCGGCGGCGAGCGCCTTGGTGGCCGTGGGCGCGTCGATCCCGTGGGCGCGGGCCAGCTCCACGACGGCGGGCGAGCCGACCAGCATCTGGAACCCCCCGCCCCCGTCCGGCCGGGCGGCGGCGTCCGGTCCGCCCCGGGCCAACGGGGCGCCCGGCAGCGGCATATAGCCGATCTCGCCGGCCCCGCCGGTGGCGCCGCGCAGCAGGGTGCCGCCGAGCACGATGGCCGCGCCGACGCCCTCATCGGCCCAGACCAGCGCGAAGTCGTCGAAGTCCTGGGCGGTGCCATGGTGCTGTTCGGCGATGGCGGCGAGGTTGACGTCGTTCTCGATGACGATCGGGGTGTGCAGCACCTCGGCCAGCTCGTCCCGCAGGGTGCGGGACTGCCAGCCGGGCAGATGCGGGGCGTAGCGCAGCTTCCCGGTGCGCGGGTCGAGCGCGCCGGGGGTGCCGATCACGGTGGAGTGCAGATCGTCGCGGCCGAGCCCGGCGGCGGCCAGCGCGCCGTCCACCGCCTCGGCGACCAGCTCCCCGGTCCGGTTGGTCACGCTCTCGTCGGTCGCCGGGGCCGTCACCCGGTGCTCACCGGCCACCTGGCCGGTGATGTCGGCGACGGCGGCGGTGATGCCCTCCTGGTCGACCGCGAGCGCGGCCACATGGGCGGCGGCCGGATCGATCTCGTACAGCTGCGCGTTGGGCCCCGGCCGTCCGGTGACGTTCCCGGTCGTGCGGACCAGGCCGACGGACTCCAGGCGGGTCAGCAGCTGGGAGGCGGTGGGCTTGGACAGCCCGGTCAGCTCTCCGAGCCGGGTCCGGGTGAGCGGCCCGTGGGCGGCCAGCAGCTCCAGTGCGGTGCGGTCGTTCATGGCGCGGAGGACGCGGGGAGTCCCGGGCGTGCCGCCCTGCGTGCTGCTGCCGGGTGGTGCGGCCATGTGCTGCCCCCGTCCTCACTCTGTTAAGAAAGTTTCCTATTGATGAAGAGCAAGCTAGGGGGCGGACCGGGGTGGCGTCAATGGGTCATGGGTGGGCTTTCCTTGGCGGGTTCTTGGCGAAGAGATGGATCTCGCATGTACCTGGCATGGACAAGTCACCGTAAGAGTGGCCTGCGGTGGGGTGGCTGTGATCGTCGGCCCCCGCCGGAATGCGACTACTCGTATCGCTGGGGGTTTGGTGAGATCTTCTTCTTCCCGGAAGCGCGCGGCCCGTTCCAGACGGCGCACGGCCTTGGGGCTGGCGGCGGCGCTGCCGTTGGTGGCCGGTGCGCTGGCACTGGGCATACCCACGGCCCAGGCCGACTCCGCACCACAGGGCCGTGACACCCTGAACGGCACCAAGCCCACCTGGGCGACGGTGCGTTCGGACCGTGGCGCCACCGATGACGGCAATAAGGTCACCGCCCGCGTCTACCTCGCCGGACGGGACGCCAAGGGGCTGGCCGACTACGCGAAGGCCGTGTCCGACCCGTCCTCGCCGGACTACGGCAGGTATCTCTCGGCCGGGCAGACCCAGGCACGTTTCGGAGCGACACGGCAACAGAAGGACGCCGTCACCGCCTGGTTGAAGGGCTCCGGGCTCGACGTCACCGGCGCCAACCAGCACTATCTGTCCGTCACCGGCGAAGTAGCCGCCGCCGAGCGGGCGTTCGGCACCCAGCTGCACAACTACACCAAGGGCGGCAAGGTCTACCGGGCGCCGTCGAAGGCGGCCACCGTGCCCGCCTCGCTCCACGGCGCCGTGCTGACCGTCGTCGGCCTGGACAACGCGCCCAAGCGGGCCAAGCGCGACGAGACCCTCCCGCCCCCCGGACCGGTCTTCAAGAACGCCGGGCCGTTCTCCACCTCCTACGGTTCCCGGACCAACCGGAGCCTGCCGTCGGCGTACGGCGCCAAGCAGCCGTACGCGATCAAGGGGTACACCGGCGAGCAGCTGCGCGCCGCCTACGGCGCCAAGAGCCGTCACACCGGTAAGGGCGTCACCGTCGCCATCACCGACGCCTTCGCCTCGCCGACGATCGCCGCGGACGCCGCCAAGTACGCCCAGCGCAACGGCGACCCGGCCTACCGTAAGGGCCAGTTGACGCAGGTGCTGCCGGCCGACTACCGGAACACCGAGGAGTGCGACGCGGGCGGCTGGTACGGCGAGGAGACCCTCGACGTCGAGGCGGTACACGCGGTGGCACCCGCGGCCGACATCGTCTACGTCGGCGGAGCCTCCTGCACCGACGACGATCTGCTCGACTCGCTCGCCAAGGTCGTCGACAACCGGCTGGCCGACATCGTCTCCAACTCCTGGGGCGATGTGGAGGCCAACGAGACGCCGGACGTGGCCGCCGCCTACGACCAGATCTTCCAGCAGGGCGCGGTCGAGGGCATCGGCTTCTACTTCTCCTCCGGTGACAACGGCGACAACGTGGCGTCCACCGGCACCAAGCAGGTCGACACCCCGGCCAACTCGGCGTGGGTGACGGCGGTCGGCGGTACCTCCCTGGCCGTCGGCAAGGGCGACACGTACCAGTGGGAGACCGGCTGGGGCACCACCAAGGCCACCCTCTCGGCCGACGGCAGCAACTGGGACGCGCTGCCCGGCGGGTACACCTCGGGCGCCGGAGGCGGCACCAGCAAGACCGTCGCCCAGCCCTTCTACCAGCGCGGAGTGGTGCCGGACTCGCTCGCCCTGGCAGGCGGCGGCACGGCCAAGCAGCGGGTGACCCCGGACGTCGCGGCCGTGGCCGACCCCAACACCGGCTTCCTGGTGGGCCAGACGCAGACCTTCCCGGACGGATCCCTCCAGTACGGCGAGTACCGCATCGGCGGCACCTCGCTGGCCGCGCCCGTGATCGCCGGTGTCCAGGCGCTCGCCCAGCAGGCGCGCGGTGGCCAGCCGATCGGCTTCGCCAACCCGTCGCTGTACGACCGGTACGGCACCGCCTCGTACCACGATGTGACCGACCACCCGCTGGGCGCGGGCGTCTCGCTGGGCGTGGTCCGGGTCGACTACGTCAATAGCCACGACGACTCCGACGGGCTGGTGACCTCGCTGCGCAGCCTCGGCCGGGACAGCTCGCTGCACGCGGTCGTGGGCTACGACGATGTGACCGGCGTGGGCACCCCCGCGGCCGGCTACCTCACCTCGTTCGGCGGACACCACCGCCGCTGAGCCGGGCCTGAGCTCCTTACGGTTCTCATGGGGCTCCCGTCCCTCCCCGGGGCGGGAGCTCTGCCATGTCCGCCGCGCCTATTTCCGCTTCGCGTGGGCGGTGCCTACTTCTGGGTGTGCGCCGTGGTCACTTCTGCGCGGGCGGCGGCACCGTCGCGGAGGGGGTGGCGGCCGGACCGGCGGGGGTGGAGAGCGGGCTGGCCGCCGTGGACTGCGGCGAGTCCGGATTGGACAGCGCCGACGGCGCCGCCGTGGTGGCCGACGGATCGACGCTCTCGGTCTGCAGCTCCGGGTCCAGAGGCCGGCCGACGAGCTGAATACCCGCCTCGTTCAGCGCCTTCTTGATCCGCCAGCGCAGCTCCCGCTCGACACCGAGCGACTTGCCGGGCATGGTCCGCGCCGACACCCGGACGATCATCGAGTCCAGATAGACCGCGTCGAGCCCCAGGACCTCGATCGGCTCCCACAGCCGCTCGTTCCACGGCTCGTCCTTGGCCATGTCCACGCCGACCTGTGTGATCACGGAGCGGACGTGGTCCAGATCTTCCTCGGCCCGGACCTGGACGTCGAGTGCGGCCGTCGCCCAGCCCTGGCTGAGGTTGCCGATCCGCTTGACCTCGCCGTTGCGCACGTACCAGATCTCGCCGTTGTCCCCGCGCAGCTTGGTGACGCGCAGCCCGACCTCGATCACCTCGCCCGAGGCCACCCCGGCGTCGACCGTGTCGCCGACCCCGTACTGGTCCTCGAGGATCATGAAGACACCGGAGAGGAAGTCGGTGACCAGATTGCGGGCGCCGAAACCGATCGCCACACCCGCGACCCCCGCGCTCGCCAGCAGCGGCGCCAGATTGATCTGCAGCGCGGAGAGGATCATCAGCGCCGCGGTGCCCATGATCATGAACGAGGCGACGGAGCGCAGCACCGAGCCGATCGCCGCGGAACGCTGTCGCCGTCGCTCCACATTGACCAGCAGCCCGCCGAGCGCGGTGCCGTCGACGGCCTGGGCCGTGCGGTTCATGCGCTCTATCAGCTTGGTGATCGCCCGCCGGATGACGGACCGGAGCACGAAGGCGA
This sequence comes from Streptomyces sp. NPDC007875, assembly GCF_042868035.1. NCBI lineage: Bacteria > Bacillati > Actinomycetota > Actinomycetes > Kitasatosporales > Streptomycetaceae > Streptomyces > Streptomyces sp. NPDC007875. Next base: position 108,924 of record NZ_JBIADZ010000007.1, read on the forward strand.
TGATCAGGATCAGGGCTATGCGCAGCCCGATGCCGAGCCAGGTGGACCAGTTCTCCTCCACCCAGCCCGCGGCGTTGGTGGCGCTCCTATGCGCATCGTCGAGAGTCGTGGGACGAGGCGTCGAGTCTGCGGCCAGAGCAGCGGACCAGAACACAGCAGAAACCCTTCGTATGCGACATGCCCGCACGGATCACCCGCGCGCGGAACCTCTCACACAGTAGCCGGGCGCGAGACGCGCCGTTCCTGTGTTCGAGAGCGCGCGAGCGTGCTCAGGGGGCGCGTATGAGCGGGGCCGGAGGCCGCAATTCCACCTTCTGCCCCGGCCGGGACCGCGTGGCGGCACCGCTCGGACGGTCCCGTGATTCTTGCCACTCCACAGTGGTGTCCCGCCGCGCGCGCACCCCGCGCGCGAGGGCGCCGGAAGGCCGTCGGGACGGTGGTCAAGGGGCCGCCGCCGCTACCGCGCGCGGGCGGTATACGCGCGGTACGCGGAAATGCCTCTCAACCGTTAACCCGGTGATAGTGGCGTTCCGGCCAGGGTTCAGGGGAAACTGGGGGAGATCGTCCCGGCGCGAGCCACGCGCCGCCGGCGTACAAGGAGGCCCCCGTGCCGCATGTCCTGGTCCTCAACGCGTCGTACGAGCCCCTCGGCGTCGTACCGCTCCGCCGCGCGCTCGTACTCGTCCTCAACGACAAGGCCATCAGCCTTGAGGACTCAGGCGCCCTGATGCACAGCGCGACCCGCGCGATCCCCGCACCCAGCGTCGTCCGGCTGAAGCGCTTTGTGAGGGTGCCCTTTCGCGGCCCCGTTCCGCTCACCCGCCGCGCGCTGTTCGCCCGCGACGGCGGCCGATGCGCGTACTGCGGTGGCGTCGCAACCAGCGTCGATCACGTCATCCCGCGCAGCCGTGGCGGGCAGCACACCTGGGAAAACGTGGTCGCCGCGTGCCGTCGCTGCAATCACGTCAAAGCAGACCGCCATGTCGCCGAGATCGGCTGGCGGCTGCGCCATCAACCCGCGCCGCCTTCGGGGCTCGCGTGGCGGATCATCGGCACGGGGCATAGGGACCCGCGCTGGCTGCCATACCTGCAGGCATACGGCGCGGAAGACGCCATGGCCCGGATCGACGGCAAATCTGCCTGAGACCCGGGTCCTGTTTTTTTTGGAGGGTCGGCTCGCCTCCGGGGCGCTTCAGTCGCTGTCGACGGTCGACGTGCTCGGTCGCTCGTTCCTCGCTCCCTGCGCGCGTCTCCCGCTCGACAGCGACGCGCCCTTCGGCTCGCCCCCAGCTACCGCTGGGAGGTGCCCCCGGCCGGAAGAACCAAGCCCCCGGAAGCGCTACGGCACCCTGCGGCTCACCCCCGGCCACGCTGGGTGGTGCCCCCCCGGCCGGTGGACCCCAAGCACCCGGAGGCTCCAAGGCACCCGCCCCCGCCCCCCAGGGACCTACTTCTCCTCGACCGCGTAGGCGGCGACCGACCAGAGGGAGTAGCCGAACCGGGTGGCGCGCTCGACGCCCTGGACGCGAATGAAACGCGTGTCCGGGGCGTCCATGCCGATCGACTCCCGCCCGCCCTTCCCATGGGCGACCGTGGCCGCGTCGCGCCAGGTGCGGCCGTCCCCGGAGACCTGGACGCGGTAGCGGGAGGCGTAGGCGTCCTGCCAGTTCAGCTCAAGGCGACCGATCCGGGCCGGGCGGGCCAGCTCCAGCTGGAGCCAGGCGCCGTCCTCGGGCCGGGAGGACCAGCGGGTGTCGGCCTTGCCGTCGATCGCGGCGGACGCGGGGAGGTCGGCGGTCTCATCGCCGGACGAGGTCGCCTTCGTGCCCTCCGCACGGGCCAGATCCGGGCCGCCGGTGCGTGGAAGCGCCCTTACGGTCAGCATGCGCTCCTCCGACCCGAAGCGGACCGGGAGGGAGTAGCTGCCCGCCTTGGTGCCCTGGGCCACCGATATCTCTAAGCGGGCGGTCACCGCGCCGCCGCGCGGGGCCGTCACCCCGCCGGGGGCGCGGACGGTGATGCCGCGCGGCGCCTTCACCGTAAGGTCGCCGTTCACATCGCCGGGGCGGTGGGAGACCAACTGGGCCTCGACGACGGCCGCGCCGCCGCCTATCTCCGCGTCCGCCGTCTTGTGGGACAGCGTGAGCTCGGCGTCCGGGGTGTCACCGAACCAGGGCGTGATCTCGTGCACGGCCGGCGGGGTGGTGCCGGCCGGCCAGCTGAGCCGGACCGCGTCCGCCAGCAGGTCCTTGTCCCCGTCCGCCGCCCTGACCTGGGTGAAGCCGCTGCCCGAGAGCGCACCGATGCTGCGCCAGCCCTTACCGGGGACATGCGCCTCCACGGTGCCCGGTGAGGCGTCCTGGACCCGGGTGGTGAGCGCGGAGACGGAGGAGAGCGGACGGCTGCGGCCGAAGCGCACCGTGACCGGGCGGCCGGGGGACGCCACCTCCGTGGCCGCCTTACCGTCGGCAGCCGCGTGGTCGTCCTTGCCGGTCCGCAGCCCCTGCTTCGGAGTCCGGTCCACGCCCGACCAGGCGTCCGCCCGAGTCAGGGCCTTGGCGAGGAAGGGATCGAGGACGCCCTTGCCGACCGTGACCCGGCTGTCCCCGATCTTCTCGCGCAGCGCCTCCACCGCGAGCCGGTCCTTCCAGGCCGCCGCTCCGTCGCCGCGTGCCTGGGCGGTGAGCATGTCCACGGCCCGGACGCCCGCGTCGCCGTACCGGCCCAGCTGGTCGAGCCAGGGCCGCACATCATCGCCCAGCGTGCGGGACAGCCGCTCGGGGGCGTCGCGCATGGTCCGGAAGGCGTCGCGCAGCCGGTCCCCGGAGCGCTCCAGCCGCCCCACGTCCGTGCCGGCCAGGGCCGTCCAGAACGCGTCGAGGAGCGGGCGCAGATACGCGGACTCGTCGCCGCCGAGCATCGAGGAGGCGTCGTTCCCGGCCAGGGCGCGCAGGGCGGCGCGGGTCTTGGCGTCGGGTCCCGCGAGGTCGTCGATGGCCGCCTGCCAGGACTCCTGAGGGCGGTAGCCGCGCGGGTTCCAGGCGAAGTCGGCGGCGGTGAACAGCGGGATCCGGGAGGCGGTCGGCTGCTCCATGGCGTTGGCCAGCAGCGCCGCGGACTGGGTGGCCACCGCCGGGTCGCGGCCGGTGTACGGGCCGAGGAAGATCCGGTCCTGCGCCCAGTCGTTGACCGGGTAGTTGTCCATGGTGACCAGGCGATGGCCGAACGCCGACCGGGCACCGGCCAGCTCACCGCCGGTGATGGTCCTGGGCACCACCCCCACCCCAGTCCAGGCGACGTCCACGCCGTCGTCGAGCGCACCGGCCAGCGCGCGCCGGAACTCGGTGTCGCCGTCCTGGAAGTACTCGGTCGGCATCAGGGACACCGGGGCCGAGCCGGCGTAGCGGCCCGCCAGATGGCGGGCGAGGGCGTTGGCCACCTTGGCCTGTGCGCTGGCGGCGGCCTCCGGGCCGGAGCCGAAGGAGTCGGCGTCGGCGTCGCAGTGCCACTCGCTGTAGCTGACGTCCTGGAACTGCAGCTGGAAGGAGCGCACCCCGAGCGCCCACATGGCGTCGACCTTACGCAGCAGCGCCTTGAGGTCCTTCGAGGACGAGAAGCACATCTCCTGGCCGGGGGAGACCGCCCAGCCGAGGGTGACGTGGTTGGCCCGGGCGCGCGTGGCCAGCTCGCGGAACTCCTCGCGCCGCTCGGCGGGGTAGGGGTCGCGCCAGCGGGCCTGCCGGTAAGGGTCGTCGCCGGGCGCGTAGAGATAGCGGTTCTGCTTGGTGCGGCCCATGAAGTCGAGCTGGGCCAGCCGGTCGCGGTGTGACCACGGGGAGCCGTAGAAGCCCTCGGTCGTGCCCCTTACGGCCGTTCCGGGCCAGTCGCGGACGGTCACCCCGGCGACGGCGGAGCCCTGGCCCTCCCGCTTCACCAGCAGCTGGCGCAGGGTCTGGACGGCGTGGAAGAGACCGTCGGGGCCCACGCCGGACAGCGCGACCGTGGGCCGCCCCTCCACCGGGCCCGTGGCCAGGAGATAGCCGCCGGACGGGAGGTCGCCGCGCTCGGGCGCGCGCAGGGCGCGCAGCGCGCGGGCCGCGCCCCGGCCGCCCACCTGCACCACCAGTCCGCGCGTCGGGGCCTTGCCACCGGGTGTGGCTTCGTTGACGGTGCGCACCCCCGCGTCGTGCAGCAGGCCGCGCAGCGCGTCCAGGGCGTACGGATCGGTGTCGCCGTCGGCTATGAGGGTGGCCTCGTCCCCCAGAGCCAGCTCCGGCCCGTGCGCCCGCAGCGACTGAGGGCGCGGCCATACGGGCGGTATGCCGTCGCTGCTGTCGCGCTCCGGTGTGGAGGCGTCCGGGGAGCCGTGGTCCACCGGTGCGGCGGCGGCCGCGGGGGCGCCGCCGAGCAGCCCGCCGATGACCGCGGCAGCCATGGCCGTCGCCCCCGCCGCCCTGGGCCTCTTCCCCCCGAAGTGCACGGGCCTCTCCTCGATCCAGATCGCCGGTCCCCGTAGATATGGCGCCGATAGGCGTGAGCCCACCACCAGGCCGGTGAGGGTGTCAACGCGGACGACCGAACTGTCGGCATTGCCGCGTGCGCGAGGCATCGGGTGGACCGGGGCCGGACGCGGCGCGCCCGGCGCAAGTCTGACGGATGAAGGGCGGTCCTGTTCGTAAACTCTGTGCTCCCGATCCCTTACTGCCGTGAAATCGCCGCCCAGAGGGGATGTGACCTACAGCACGTACGGGGGGCGTTTACGTCTGCGTCCGTCCGGAGTGGGTAGGGCTCGGGATGACCCACTGCCGACAACCCCACGGAGGTCCGTGTGGCCGCGTCAGCTCAGCTTCTGCTTTCCGCCCTGTCCAAACCCGGACCCGAGGCGTCCAGTGAACCGGATCCCTTCGACGGAGTCTCCGACCCCGACTGTGGACTGTGCGGCCTGGACGGCTTCGGGTCCGGAAGCGCCACGGAGGCGCCCCTCACCAGCGAGCCCCCGCTCGCCGACAACGTTCCCCTGACCAGCGAGCCCCCGCTCGCCGCCGAACGTCCCCTGACAAGTGAGCCGACCGCCGCCCTCACCGGCGTGGGCGCGGGCTGCGAGCCGATGGAGTACTGATGGGCAGAGCGCGGCTCGCCGAGCTGCACGGTGTCGCCACCTCCTACGAGCCCGCCCCGGGCCGCACCGTCCAGGTGCCCGAGGACACAGTCGTCGCCGTACTGGCCGCGCTCGGCGTGGACGCCTCGACCCCCGAATCGGTACGCGAAGCGCTGGACCGGCATGAGCGCCGGCAGCGCGACCAGCTGCTGCCCCCCTGCGTGGTGGTGCGCCCCGGCAAGGCGCCACGCCTGAGCCTGCCCGAGGGCACGGCGCTGCGGGTGCACCCCGAAGACGGCGCACCGCACACGCGGGGGCGGGCGGCCGCGGGGACCCGTGGGGCCGATGGCCTCCTTACGGAGGCCCGCACAGACAGTGTTCATATCGGTAGCGCTCTTACGGAGGGCACCACCGACGGCCTTCTTGCCGCGCTCGCCGCGCTGCCGCCCGGCGCCCACACCCTGCTCGCCGAGGCCCCCGACGGCCGCCGCGCCACCGCCCCCCTCATCGTGGCCCCCGACCGGATGCCGTTATCCCCGGTCCGCAGCCACGGCTTTCTGGTGCAGCTCTACTCGCTGCTCTCCGCACGCTCCTGGGGCATGGGCGATCTCGGCGACCTGGCCGATCTGGCCGCCTGGTCGGGGCGGGCCCTCGGCGCTGGCTTCGTGCAGATCAACCCGCTGCACGCCGCCGTGCCCGGCACCCCGGGCGCGCCCACCGACCCCTCGCCCTACCGCCCCTCCTCGCGCCGCTTCCCCGACCCGGTCCATCTGCGGATCGAGGACGTGCCCGAATACGTCCAGCTGCGCGGCCGTGCCCGTGAGCGGGCCGATCAGCTGCTGGAGGCCGCCGCCGCCCTCCGTACGTCCGTCCTGCGCGAGGACGCCCTCATCGACCGGGACGCCGTCTGGGCCCTCAAGCGCGAGGCGCTGGAGCTGGTGCGGACGGTCCCGCTCAGCCCCGGCCGCCGCGCCGCCTACTGCGACTTCCTCGCCGAGCGCGGCCAGGCCCTGGAGGATCACGCCCTGTGGTGCGCGCTCGCCGAGACCCACGGCCCCGAATGGCGCACCTGGCCCGGCGGCCTGGCCGATCCGCGCTCGGCGGGCACCGCCCGGGCGCGGGCCGAACATCTGGACCGCACTGACTTCCACTGCTGGCTCGCCTGGCTCACCGACACCCAGCTCGCCGCCGCCCAGCGCGCCGCGCTCGACGCGGGCATGGGCATCGGCCTCGTACACGACCTGGCGGTCGGGGTCCATCCCTCGGGCGCCGACGCCTGGGCGCTCCAGGACGTCTTCGCCTCCGGCATGTCGATCGGCGCGCCCCCGGACGCCTTCAACTCCCGGGGCCAGGACTGGGGCCTGCCGCCATGGCGCCCGGACGCCCTCGCCGCCACCGGCTACGCCCCCTACCGCGATCTGCTGCGCGGCCTCTTACGGCACGCGGGCGCGCTCCGCATCGACCATGTGATGGGCCTCTTCAGGCTGTGGTGGGTCCCCGAGGGGCGTGAGCCGACCGCGGGCTGTTACGTCCGCTACGACGCGGAGGCGATGCTCGGCGTGCTCGCCCTGGAGGCGCACCGGGCCGGGACGGTCGTCATAGGGGAGGACCTGGGGACGGTCGAGCCCGGCGTGCGGGAGGAGCTGGAGCGGCGCGGGGTGCTGGGGACGTCGGTGATGTGGTTCGAGCGCCACTACGGCAGTGCCGCCGCGGCGGGCGCGGCCCGGCCGCTGTCCCCCGGGGAGTGGCGCGCGGACTGCCTGGCCACCGTGACGACCCACGATCTGCCGAGCACGGCGGCCCGGCTCACCGGCGACCATGTCGAGCTCCGGCACCGGCTGGGCCTGCTGACCCGTCCCCTCGCCGAGGAGCGCGCGGCGGACGCGGTCGAGGTCGCCGAGTGGCTGGCGCTGCTGGGGCGGCTCGGGTTGCTGCCGGAGGGGCCGGGCGACGAGGAGGGGGCGATCAAGGCGGTCCACCGCTTTCTGCTGCGCACTCCGGCGAGGATGGTGGGCGTATGGCTGCCGGACGCGGTGGGGGACCGCAGACCGCAGAATCTGCCGGGCACCTGGGATCAGTACCCCAACTGGCGGCTGCCGATCGCCGACGCCGAGGGGCGCCCGATGCCCCTGGAGGAGCTGGTCGCCTCGCCCCGGCTGCGGGCGCTGATGGCCGAGGTGGCCCGGCTCGCCCCTCGTGACCCCGCCCCGTAGCCGTCCGACGCCACCCGTAGCTGCCGTGACCCCGCCCCGTAGCCGACCGAACCCCGCCCATGGCCGCCTCGCCGGACATTGATGCCCCGGCCCGCCCATAGGTTGGATCTCTGCTTTGTGCAGTCTCCCCAGAACGCCTCTCCTCTGGCAGTCTGTCATGAACACCGCCATAGAGATCCGATCAATGACGACCGGAGAGCTGGAGGGGACCATGGCCCGACCCCTGGGCGGAACGCCCGGCACCCACCGACCACGGGGACGACGTCGCGCGCTGCGCGCGCTCCGCGCCCTCGCCCTGGCCGCCCTCGCGGCCGCCGCCGTCCCTCCCGCCCCCGCGCAGGCCGCCCCCGCGCAGGCCGTCGCGCGGGCCGCATGCCAGGGGCCCGTCACCCCCGCCCCGCAGCAGACGGTCGAGGACTGCGACACCCCCGCCCGCGTCATCGACAAGGCCGTCCACACCGTCCCCACCCCCGGACAGCGGGCCTGGCAGAAGCGCGAGATCACCGCCTTCACCCACTTCGGCATGAACACCATGACCGGCCGCCAGTGGGGCTCCGGGGCCGAGGACGAGAAGCTCTTCGACCCGCCCGAGCTCGACATGGACCAGTGGATGCGGGCGTACAAGGCCGCCGGCGCGCAGCAGGTCATGCTCACCGCCAAGCACCACGACGGCTTCGTGCTCTACCCGAGCCGCTACACGGACCACGACGTCGAGGCCAGCCCCTGGTGGACGAACGGCCCCGGCGGTCGGAATCCCGACGGCGATGTGCTGGGCGCGTACGTCAAGGCCGCCCGTAAGGCGGGACTCAAGGTCGGCGTCTATCTCTCGCCCGCCGACGGGGCCGAGCTGCCGCACGCCTGGCACGCCCAGTGGGTCGAGAAGATCCGCGAGAAGCAGCAGAACGGCGAGGAACTGTCGCTGCCCGAGCGCATGGCCCTGGAGGACGGCGACCGGGCACCCGCCGGCCAGGGCCGCTACGGCGACGGCAGCAAGCCCACCGAGCGCGCCATCCCCACCCTCGTCCCCGGCGACGACCGGGCGGACAAGGTCGCCTCCGGGGCGCTGCCCACCTTCCGCTTCACCGCCGACGACTACGACGCGTACTACCTCAACCAGATCTACGAGATCCTGACGCAGTACGGCCCCATCGACGAGTTCTGGCTGGACGGCGCCAACCCTTGGGGCGGTGCGGGCGTCACCCAGAACTACAACGTCAGGAACTGGTTCGAGCTGATCCGCGCGCTCTCCCCGGATGCCGTGGTCTTCCAGGGCGCGCAGGGCGTGCGCTGGGTGGGCAACGAGGACGGCATCGCCCGGGAGACCGAATGGTCGGTGACCCCGTCCGCCGTCGATCCCTGGACGGTCGTGGGCGGTGGGCTGCCCAATGACTCCACCGACGCCGACATCGGCTCGCGCGCGAAGTTGACCGCGCCGGGCGTGCGCCATCTGCAGTGGTATCCGGCCGAGGCCGATGTCTCGATCCGCCCCGGCTGGTTCCACGATCCCGCGGAGCGGCCCAGGACCCCCGCCCAGCTGATGTCGCTGTACGAGCGCAGCGTGGGCCGCAACGCCTCGCTGCTGCTCAACGTCCCACCGGCGAAGAACGGCCGGATCGACGACACCGACATCGCCTCCCTTACGGCCTTCGGCGAAGCCGTAAGGACGACGTACGGCACCGGAGCGCGGCCGGCCACCGGCCATCCGGTGACCTTCGACCGGGTACGGCTCGGCGAGGACATCCGCCGGGGACAGCGGGTGGAGGAGTTCACCGTGCAGGCCCGGGTGGCGGGGACATGGCGGGAGATCGCCTCCGGTACGACCGTCGGGGCCCGGCGCGTCCTTCCGCTGGCCGCGCCCGTCACCGCCGATGGGCTGCGGGTGCGGGTCCTCGCTTCCCGTGCCGCGCCACGGCTGCTGCCGCCCACCGTCCACCTCAGCGCGGCGGGCCGCCGCTGAGCCGACTTCCGAGGACGCGGTCATGGCCATCTCAACACGGTGGTAAAGGCCACCCCGGGCACGCGGCGCCGGGGGGCGTCGGATAACTTGAGTCCGTGAGCAACAAGGTCAAAAAGAACGCCGTGCGCGCCGGTGCAGTCATCGCCGCGACGACGGCGATGCTGCTGATGTCGTCCCCCGCGTTCGCGCTCACCCGCGACGACGGTGACGACCCGGGTCCGGGCCTGAGCGTCGCCGAGACGCTGGGCCTCTATGTCGCCGCTCCGATCATTCTCTTCCTGGTGATCGCGGGTCTGGTGATGGCGGGAGACAGGAAGTCCCGTAAGCAGACCGACTGAGGCGATCGATCGACGAAGCGCGCACGCCGCTGCGGAGCGCCCCGGCCATCCGGCCGGGGCGCTCTTGTCGTGTACGGGGCGGGCCACCTCCGGCCGCGCGTGGCGTGACCCTTTTCCGGCCGTGTAGGGGGCGGGCCGTCTGCGGCCGCCGGTCCGTACCGGGTAGGCCATCCGCGCCGCGCCGCTCTTGCGACCCCGAATCCCCAAGTGCGACCGTGTCACGCCGAGTTCACCGTGTGCCATCCGCAAGCCCCGGGCCGTTTATTTTCGCTTTAACCTACGGTGTCGTAACCTACGGGTCCGTAGGTAAAGCCCGTCGTCCCCGTCCCCTGGAGCTTCACCGTGACACTCGCCCCTGCCCACCGCCACGGTCAGGCCGTATGGAGCGACACCCAGCTCCTGTACGCACTTGAAGAGGTCGTCGAGACCGAGCTCAACCGGCATCTGAAGGTCGCCAAGGAGTGGATGCCGCACGAGTACGTCCCGTGGAGCGACGGCCGGAACTTCGACGGTGTCATGGGCGGTGAGGCATGGGCGCCCGACCAGTCCAAGGTCAGCGGCGTCGGCCGGATCGCGCTCGTGGTCAACCTCCTCACCGAGGACAACCTCCCCAGCTACCACCACGAGATCGCGACCCTCTTCGGCCGGGACGGCGCCTGGGGCACCTGGGTGCACCGCTGGACGGCGGAGGAGGGGCGCCACGGCATCGTGATGCGTGACTACCTGCTGACCAGTCGCGCCGTCGACCCGGTGGAGCTGGAGCGGTTCCGCATGGCCCACATGTCCGAGGGCTTCGAGTCGGACAACCAGCACAGCATGCTGCACACCGTGGCGTATGTCGCCTTCCAGGAGCTGGCCACCCGCATTTCGCACCGCAACACCGGCCATCACTCCGGCGACCCGGTCTGCGACCGGATGCTGGCGCGCATCGCCACCGACGAGAACCTGCACATGATCTTCTACCGGAACCTGCTCGGTAAGGCGTTCGAGCTGGCCCCCGACCAGACCATGGGCGCCGTCCGCGATGTGGTGGTCAACTTCCGCATGCCGGGTCATGGGATGCCCGGCTTCGAGCGCGCCGCCGCCCAGATGGCCATTGGCGGTATATACAACCTGCGTATCCACCATGACGACGTCCTGCAGCCCGTTCTGCGCTTCCTGAAGGTCCTGGAGATCGGCGGGCTCGGCCCGGAGGGCCTCAAGGCGCAGGAGGAACTGGGGCTCTACATGGGTGGATTGGACGATCAGGCCACCAAGTTCGACGAGCGGCGCGAGGCGCTGCTGGCCCGTCGCAGGGCCCGTGCCGAACGTTCGTGATCACTCTGGCACCATCGGGTGATGGTCGAACATTCATCGCAAGGGACGTCCGGCGCGGCTCACGGTGAAATGCCCGCCATGGCGGACCAGATGGCGGCGGATCAGAAGGCGGGTCCGGGAGCGGATCAGGAGCCGGGTCCGGCGGTGGATCTGGTGGCCGAGGCGGCCCGGCTGAGGGCCGCCGCGGCCACCGGGAAGCCGGGCGCGTACCGGGCCTACGCCGAACTCCTCACCGGCCAGGGCCGCTTGGACGAGGCCCTGCCGTGGTGGGCCAGGGCCGCCGACGCCGGGGACGCGGACGCCTCGCGCACGCTCGCGATCTGTCACAAGGACCGCGGCGAGTTCCCCGAGGCCGAGCGGTGGTACCGCACGGCCGCCGATCGCGACGGCGGCTGCGCGTTCGGTCTGGCCCGGCTGCTGCACGAGGCCGGCGACACGGCCGGTGCCGAGACGTGGTACGAGCACGGGGCCGCGCTCGGCAGCGTCGAGTGCACCACCAACGGCGCCGTGCTGCTGGCCGCCCGCGGCGAATGGGACACCGCGCTGGAGCGGCTGGCCGAGGCGTCCGCCCAGGGCGACGACATCGCCACCCACACCCGCCGGGCCATCCAGAACATGCTGAAGGACCTGGACGGCTGGCGCGAGGCCCTCGCCCGGGCCGAGGCCGAGGGCGACCCCGAGGAGGCGTACGAGGCGCTGCGCGACCTGCTCGATCCCGAGCGCAAGGCGATGTTCGCGCGCTACCCCCGGATGGTCGCGGAGGCCGAGGCGCTGTACGCCCGGGCGGCCGCGGTCGGCAGTGCCAAGGCACTGGTGGACCAGGCCCTCTTCATCGCCCGCGACGACAGCCGCTGGGACGAGGCCCGCGCCCTGGTCGAACGCGCCCATGAGCGGGGCTACGACGGTGCGGCGTACGTCCTCGGCGTCTGGGCGGAGGAGAACGGCGAACTGCGCACCGCCGAGGAGTGGTACCGCACGGCCGACGAGGCGGACGGCGGCCACATATGGGCCTGCTTCAACCTCGGTGTGCTGTGCGTACGGCAGCGGCGGCTGGACGAGGCGGAGCGATGGCTGCGGGCCACGGGGCTCGACGGTGCCGAGGGTGCCGTGGGTGTGGATGCGGAGGACAGGGGCCCGTTCGACGAGGGCGAGGAGCGGATCGTCAGGGCGCTGGAGGACATCGCCGCGATCCGTGCCGACCCCGAGCGGATGCCGCCCGCCGAGTGGGAGGAACGCCTGCCTGGGCTGCGGGCCCGCGCCGAGGAGGGCGGCCCGGACGCCTGGTACGCGTACGCCGACGCGCTCGACCGGCTGTACCGGCTCCCGGAGGCCGCCGAGTGGTACCGAACGGCGGGCACCCCGCGCGCCCTGCTCGCCCTCGGCCGGATGCTGCACGAAGTGGGCGGCGCCACGGGGCTGCGGATGGTGCCGTACTACGAGCCCGCGGCGGCGGAGGGCGACGCGGGGGCCGCGTACGACATCGGCCGCATCCACGACGAGGCCGGGGACCGGCGCACCGCCCAGATCTGGTTCCGCAGGGCGGCCGACCTCGGGCATGGGCGGGCCGCGTGGTGGCTCGGCTGGACGTCGGAGGAGCGGGGCGGCGACCCGCAGCACGCCGAGCGCTGGTACGTGCGCGCCGCGCGCAGCGGTCTGGTGCCGCCCGCGTTTCTCGCGGGGCGCAGCATGGTTCGGCGCGGTGCCTACGGCGAGGCCGAGCCGCTGCTCAGGGTGGCGTGCGAGGGGAAGCACGAGGAGGCGCCGTACTGGCTCGCGCAGGCCCTGCGGGGGCTGGGGCGGGTGGAGGAGGCGGAGCGGTGGCTTCGGGTGGCGGCCGAGGCGTACCCGGACCTCCTGCGCCAATACGGGCCGATGGCCGGCCTGGCCATGCCCGACCCTAGGTAACCGGTTTGTGGGCATTCGTTCCATCAGGGGGCACCCCCCAGTGGTAGCTGGGGGAGGAACGGGTGGGCACAAACCGCCCACCGGCCCGCACTCGCCGACGAAACGTTGACCAGAGACGGGGCTAAGCCGGTGCGGCCCAGCTGATCGTTGGCCGGGGCGCGTGGCCGGCCGCAGCCCGGTGGCCAGGTCGTGCCCACCCGTCCCGCCCCGCGGGACGATTGCCCACAACCAGGAAGACAGCGCACCGCTTCGCCCCGCGGGACGGTTGCTCACAACTGGGCGGCGCAGTGCGGGGCGCTGGGCCCCGCACCGCGCCGCAACCGGGTCAGTCCGCGTTGGCGTCCGCGGCCTGGGCGCGCAGGGCGCGTTCGACGCCCGCCCGGGACTCCGTCATCAGACGCCTCAGCGCCGCCGTGGGCTCGGCCGACGCGAGCCATGCGTCCGTGGCGTCCAGGGTTTCCTGCGAGACCTGCAGCGCCGGGTAGAGCCCCACCACGATCTGCTGCGCCATCTCATGACTGCGGCTGTTCCACGTGTCCTTCGCCACCGCGAAGTACTTCTCCGTGTACGGCGCCAGCAGCTCCCGCTGATCGGTCTGGACGAAACCGCCGATCACCGCCTCCTGCACCGCGTTGGGGAGCTTGTCGCTCTCCACGACCGACGCCCAGGCCTCCGCCTTGGCCTGCGGCGTCGGCCGCGCGGCCCGCGCCGTCGCGGCGTGGCGCTCGCCCGCGGAAGTCTTGTCGCGCTCCAGCTCCGACGCGATGGCGGCCTCGTCCGCCCGCCCCGTGGCGGCGAGCCGCTCCAGCAGCGCCCAGCGCAGCTCCGTGTCGATGGCCAGGCCCTCGATCGTCTCGGTGCCCTCGAGCAGGCCGGAGACCAGGTCCAGCTGCGCGCCCGTACGGGCGGTCGCGGTGAAGGCCCGTGCCCAGGCCAGCTGGTGGTCGCTGCCCGGCGCCGCCGCCCGCAGATGGTCGAGCGTGGCCTCGGTCCACTTGGCCAGGCCCGTCTCGCGCCAGGCCGGCGCCGCGTACAGGTCCAGGGCCAGCTTCACCTGGCGGTGCAGCGACTGGACGACGCCGATGTCGGACTCCTTGGCGATGCCCGAGAGCACCAGCGCCAGATAATCGCGGGTGGCCAGTTCGCCGTCGCGGACCATGTCCCAGGCCGAGGCCCAGCACAGCGCGCGCGGCAGCGACTCCGCGAAGTCGCCGAGGTGCTCGGTGACGACGGCCAGCGAGTCCGGGTCCAGCCGCACCTTCGCGTAGGTGAGGTCGTCGTCGTTGAGCAGGATCACCGCGGAGCGCTTCGCGCCGATCAGCTGCTCCACCTGGGTCAGCTCACCGTCCACGTCCAGCTCGATGCGCTCGGAGCGGATCAGCTTGCCGGTGGCGTTCAGGTTGTAGAGCCCGATGGCGATGCGGTGCGGCCGCAGGGTCGGCTCGCCCTTGGCGCCCGGCGGCAGCGCCGGGGCCTCCTGCCGCACCGCGAAGGAGGTCACGGTGCCGCTCGCGTCCGTCTCGATCTCCGGCCGCAGCACATTGATGCCCGCCGTCTCCAGCCACTTCTTCGACCAGGTCTTCAGATCGCGCCCGCTGGTCTCCTCCAGCGCGCCGAGCAGATCCGACAGCCGGGTGTTCTTGTAGGCGTGGCGCTTGAAGTACGCCTGGACGCCGCTGAAGAACTCGTCCATCCCGACGTACGAGACCAGCTGCTTGAGCACCGAAGCGCCCTTGGCGTACGTGATCCCGTCGAAGTTGACCAGGACGTCGTCCAGGTCGTTGATCTCGGCCATGATCGGGTGGGTGGACGGCAGCTGGTCCTGCCGGTAGGCCCACGTCTTCATGGAGTTGGCGAAGGAGGTCCAGGAGCGCGGCCACCTGCTGCCCGGCGCATGGGCCTGGCAGGCGATCGAGGTGTAGGTGGCGAACGACTCGTTCAGCCACAGGTCGTTCCACCACTCCATGGTGACGAGATCGCCGAACCACATATGGGCCAGCTCGTGGAGGATGGTCTCGGCACGCGCCTCGTACGCCGCGTCGGTGACCTTGGAGCGGAAGACGTACTGGTCGCGAATGGTCACCGCGCCCGCGTTCTCCATCGCGCCCGCGTTGAACTCCGGCACGAAGAGCTGGTCGTACTTGGCGAACGGGTACGCGTAGTCGAACTTCTCCTCGAACCACTCGAAGCCCTGCCGCGTCACCTCGAAGATCGCGTCCGAGTCGAGGTACTCCGCGAGCGAGGGACGGCAGTAGATGCCCAGCGGCACCGAGCGGCCGTCCTTCTCGTACGAGCTGTGCACGCTGTGGTACGGGCCCGCGATCAGCGCGGTGACATACGTCGACAGGCGCGGGGTCGGCTCGAACCGCCAGACGTTGTCCTTCGGCTCCGGCGCCGGCGAGTTCGAGATCACCGTCCAGCCCTCGGGCGCCGTCACGGTGAACTGGAACGTGCCCTTCAGGTCGGGCTGCTCGAAGCTGGCGTACACCCGGCGGGCGTCGGGCACCTCGAACTGGGTGTAGAGGTATGCCTGCTGGTCGACCGGGTCGACAAAGCGATGCAGTCCCTCACCGGTGTTGGTGTACGCGCAGTCCGCGACCACCCGCAGCTCATTGCGCCCGGCCAGCAGCCCCGGCAGCGCGATCCGCGAGTCCTTGAAGACCTCGTCCGGGTCGAGCGCGTCCCCGTTGAGCACCACTTCGTGCACCGTGGGCGCCACCAGGTCGATGAACGACTCCGCGCCCGACTCGGCGGCGTCGAAGCGCACCGTGGTCACGGAGCGGTAGGTACCGCCCTCCTGGGCGCCGCTCAGGTCCAGTTCGATCTCGTACGCGTCCACCGTGAGGAGGCGCGCCCGCTGCTGCGCTTCCTCCCTTGTGAGGTTGGTGCCAGGCACGTCGGCCAACTCCCGTTCGTCATGTGCGGTACGCCATGCGTCAGGCGGATGGCCATCCTCGCACGTCGGCCGGTCGGAGTCGGTAGGCCAAAGGGCGACTGAACGGGAGGAACACCGAGGGGGAGCGGCCGGCCGCTCCCCCTCGGACGAGGCGTGGGCGTCAGCTCAGGTCGGCCGCCACCAGCTCGGCGATCTGCACCGCGTTCAGCGCGGCGCCCTTGCGCAGGTTGTCGTTGGAGAGGAACAGCGCGAGACCGTGCTCGACCGTCTCGTCCACCCGGATCCGGCCCACATAGCTGGGGTCCTGGCCCGCGGCCTGGAGCGGGGTCGGGATCTCCGAGAGGGCCACGCCGGGGGCCGCGGCCAGCAGCTCGGAGGCGCGCTCCACGCTGATCGGACGCTCGAAGCGGGCGTTCACCTGGAGCGAGTGGCCGCTGAAGACCGGCACCCGGACACAGGTGCCGGACACCTTCAGCTCCGGGATCTCCAGGATCTTGCGGCTCTCGTTGCGGAGCTTCTGCTCCTCGTCGGTCTCGAACCGGCCGTCGTCGACGATCTTCCCGGCCAGCGGGAGCACATTGAACGCGATCGGGCGGGCGTACACCTCGGGCTCGGGGAAGTCCACGGCCGCGCCGTCGTGGGTGAGCTCGGCCGCGCGGTCGGCGGTCTTGCGGATCTGGCCGTCGAGCTCGGCGACGCCGGACAGCCCGGAGCCGGAGACGGCCTGGTAGGTGGTGGCCACCAGGGCGGTGAGCCCGGCCTCGGCGTGCAGCGGGCGCAGCACGGGCATGGCGGCCATGGTGGTGCAGTTCGGGTTGGCGATGATGCCCTTGGGACGGTCCACCGCGGCGTGCGGATTGACCTCGGCGACGACCAGGGGCACCTGGGGGTCCATCCGCCAGGCCGAGGAGTTGTCGATCACGACGGGGCCCTGTGCGGCGACCTTCTCGGCCAGCGCCTTGGAGGTGGTGCCGCCCGCGGAGAACAGGACGATGTCCAGACCGGAGTAGTCGGCCGTGGCGGCGTCCTCGACGGTGATCTCGGTGCCGCGCCAGGGGAGCGTGCGGCCGGCCGAGCGGGCGGAGGCGAACAGCCGCAGCTGCTCGGCCGGGAAGTCACGCTCGGCGAGCACCCTGCGCATCACTCCGCCGACCTGGCCGGTCGCTCCGACGATTCCGATCCTCATATCAGCCCTTTTCCTTGGTTGTGCCTGTTCGAGGCGCCTACCCTCCTGGCAAGTGTCTCAGGCGGGTCCGTTACCGTCCCGTGATTTATCCCACGGCGGGGGCGGTTCCCAGGGCGGATGAACGCCGGGTGAGGAGAAGAATTCCTGTTCACAAGGGCGCGATGACCGTTTGCTACCGCCAAGATCCACGTGTGGAGATCGGCGACCGGCGTTGCCGCCTCGTTCACCGCCAGGCCATTCCCGATGCCAACGATCCGAGGTGAGGGCAGCGTCGCTGCCCGCCCGTTTCCGCGTGTCCACTCGGGGAGATCGCGCATGTCCCGCATACGGTCCGCCGCAGCAGCCGTCGCTCACCTCGACCGGCGTACCTTCCTCACCGCAACCGCCGCCACCGGTGCCACGGCCGGTCTGGGGCTCGCCTTCGGGCCCGGCAGCGGTTCGGCCGACGCCACGCAGCCCGCCACCGCGCGTGCCGCGGGCCGCCGAGTGGTGCAGGCCCCGGCGGCGCCCTCGACGGCCGGTACGACGCTGGAGACGTTCTCCGCCGCGCAGGGTGCCACCGGCTACCGGCGGCTCGCCGGGGGCCCCGCCTGGGCCCGTGAGGTCCGTACCGAGATCACCGGCGCCAAGGGCGGCCGCGAGGACCGGCGCACCGCGCTCGCCTCGTTCGTCCAGCTCACGGATCTGCACCTGACCGACGTCCAGCACCCGATGCGCTACGAGTTCCTGCGCAGCGGGCGCGCCGGGGCGTGGCGGCCGCACGAGGCGCTGACCATCGCCGGGGTCGCCTCGCTCGTCGAGCGGATCAACGGACTGCGCGGCGGGCCCGCCACCGGGGCGCCGCTGTCGTTCGTCATGACCACCGGCGACAACACCGACAACAACGCCAAGATCGAGCTGGACTGGTTCCTGGCCGCGATGAACGGTGGCCGGATCACCCCCAACACCGGCGATCCGCGCCACTACGAGGGCGTCCAGAACAGCGGGCTCAAGGAGTTCTGGCACCCCGAGGAGGCGCTGCGCGACGCCGACAAGAAGCTCGGCTTCCCGCGCATCGACGGCTTCCTCAAGGCCGCGCTGCGCACCGTCAACAGCCCCGGGCTGCGGCTGCCGTGGTACTCCACCATCGGCAACCACGACGATCTGGCGGGCGGTGTCTACTCCCTCGGCCACAACTTCTACGCGGACCTCGCCACCGGGAAGCGCAAGCTGGAGATCATCCCGGCCGATGACGCCGAGCGGCTCTTCAAGGGCACGCGGGTCGGGGACGACCCCAAGGGCGTCCAGATGAAGGAGCTGCTGGACGCGCACGCCAAGGACATGCGCACGGTCACCCCTGACGAGCGCCGCGCGCCCTTCACCCAGGCCGAGTACCTGGCCGCGCACCTCGACCCGGCCGCCACCGGCCCCGGCCCGGTCGGCCACGGCTACACCAAGGACAACCTCGAGCAGGGCACCCTCTACTACTCGTTCCGGGTCTCCGAGAACGTGATCGGCATCAGCCTGGACACCACCGACCCGGGCGGCCACTACACCGGGTCGCTCGGCACCGCCCAACTGCGCTGGCTGGAGCGGACCCTGAAGGCCCACAAGGACGACTACGTCATCGTCTTCAGTCACCACTACAGCCGCAGCCTGGACAACATGAACCGCGACCCGGGCCGGCCGGGCGAGGCCCGCCACGGCGGGGACGAGGTCGTCGCCCTGTTCCAGCGCCACCCCAAGGTGCTGGCCTGGATCAACGGCCACAGCCACCAGAACGAGATCACCCCGCGCGGCACCTTCTGGGAGATCACCACCGCCTCGCATGTGGACTTCCCCCAGCTGGCCCGGGTGTTCGAGGTCGTGGACAACCACGACGGCACGATCTCCCTGTTCACCACGCTCATCGAGTCGGCCGCGCCGCACCGCACGGACTTCTCGGACCTGTCCCAGACCGGGCTCGCGGCGCTCTACCGCGAGCTGTCCTTCAACGCGCCCGGCGCCAGCCAGAAGCTGGCCGGTGACGCGACGGACCGCAACACCGAGCTGCTGCTGCGCAAGCCCTGAGCCCTGGTCCTGAGCCGCCCGCACCGGGTGGTCCGATGCCCCGCCTCCGCGCCGGGGCATCGGGACGTCAGCGCGGCAGGACCACCACATAGGAGGCCGGGTCGCGGTCGGCCGCCGCGATCAGGGCGGTACGGACCACCGCGGCCTGTTCCTCCGGGGTCTCCCGGAGCTTCTTCGGGGTGACGCGCACGACTGTGATCCCGAGCCGCTCCAGGTGCTCGCGCTTGCGGCCGAAACCGCCGCGCCAGACCTCCTCGTCCTGGCGCGGCGCCCGGGTGTCGATCTCCACCGCCACCGCCTGCTCACGCCAGTAGGCGTCCACCCCGCCGAGGGCGGGCCCGCCGGGCAGCCGCAGCTCCACATTCCACAGGGGCTCGGGCAGGTGGTGGCCGCGGATCATGTCGTACAGCCGCCCTTCGGCGATCGCCCGGCCCTCGGCGAGCAGTGCGTCCACGGCGTCCACGACATGCGGCCGGGACAGCAGCCGGGCCGAGTTCAGCTCCGCGACGACGGCCGTGGCCTCGCAGTGGCCGTGGCGCACGGACTCGGTGAGCAGTCTGCGGACCAGAACGGCGTCGGTGAGCCGGGCGACGGCGTCGGCGAGGGCACGGGCCACCGGGGCGGTGGGCACTCCCGCGACGTACTGGGGGGCGGGCAGGGTGCCGGCCCGCACGAAGCGGACGAAGCCGGTGGCGCGCAGCCGCCGGGTGCGCGGCACCAGGACGTCGATCCGGTCGAGGGAGGCCAGCGGGGGAGCGGAGGAGAAGTGGTGCATGGCGAGCGCGGCAAGCCCGGTGATCACGGCCTCGCCGTGCGGCTCGCCGCCGCCCGGCGCCGAGCCGTCGGCACCCTGGCCGCGGCTCGCGGTGTACAGCAGCGCGGCCAGCAGCCGCTCCTCGCTGGTCGCCGGGCCGGGGTGGAGCAGATGGACGCCCGGCAGGATCTGCTGCCAGGGCCCGCCGGCCCGGCTGCGCTCCGCGGCGACGGACGCGGTCACACCGTGCTCGCGGAGCTGACGGGTCGTCAACACCCGGCGCTGGACGTCCGAGAGGTGGTGGAGAGGGCGGGGGGACAGCGGCGTGTTGTGGCTCATGCCCCCGCCATTCCCGCGCCCGCCGCACCCGCTAACCCCTGTTACAGAGTCGTCGACAAAAGCGGACAACCCCGCACTAAAGTACGGCAGTTCGAATGCCGAAAGAGCTCCCCGTCCCGGCGCCCGGACCCCCGGCGGTCGCCGGGGGCGCCGCGCGGGCATCCGAGGGTCGGCGTATGCCTCAGACGGACGCCCTCTCGTCGCACTCCTGCCCGCGCAGGGCGCGGGCGAGGTCGTCGCGCGCCTCCAGGACCAGTCGGCGCAGCGCGGGCGCCGCGGCCGGGTGGCCGTCCAGCCAGACGTCGGCGGCGTCCAGGGCGCGGGCGTCGCCCTGGGCGGACGGGAACAGCCCGCGCACGATCGCCATCCCGATCTCGATCGACCGCTCCTGCCAGATCCGCTCGATCACCTCGAAGTAGCGCGGTGCGTACGGCGCCAGCAGATCCCGCTGGGCCGGCTGGTCGAAACCGGAGATGGTGGCCTCCACCAGGGCGTTGGAGAGGCGGTCGGACTCCACTACCGCGTCCCATGCCTCGGCCTTGACCGCGGCGGAGGGCCGGGCGGCCAGACACCGCACTTGGTGGCGCTTGCCGGAGGCGGTGTCGTCGCGCGCCAGCTCGGCGGTGATCAGCGCCTCGTCGGCCTGGCCGCTCGCGGCCAGCGCGGCCAGGAACGTCCAGCGCAGCTCCTGGTCCACATCCAGCCCGTCGATCCGGGCCGTGCCGTCCAGCAGCCCGCTCAGCATCCGCAGCTCGGAGTCGGCGACGGCGACCTGGGCGAAGAAGCGCGCCCAGGCCAGCTGATGCCCGCTGCCCGGCTCGGCCAGCCGCAGCTCGCTCAGCGCGACCTCGGCCAGCTGGGCGCCGGCCGCCTCGCGCGCGTCCGGCGCCGAGTAGTGGTGCAGGGCGGACAGCGCCCACGCCTGGACCATCTGCAGCACGCCGATGTCGCTCTCGGCCCCGGCGAACCGCCGCACCAGCTCCAGATAGTCGCGGGCGGGCAGCAGCGCGTCACGGGTGAGGTTCCACAGCGCGGACCAGCTCAGCGCGCGGGCGAGGGGGTCGGTCAGCTCGCCCAGGTGCTGGCGCAGGGTGTCCAGCGACCCCTCGTCGAAGCGGATCTTGCAGTAGGTGAGGTCGTCGTCGTTGACCAGGATCAGATCGGGCCGGGAGGCGCCGGTCAGCTCGGGGACGACCGTACGGGGGCCGTCGACGTCCACCTCGGCGCGGGCGTAGCGCACCAGCGCCCCGGGGCGCTCACCGGCCGGGGCCTCCTTGCGGTACAGCCCCACGGCCACGCGGTGCGGCCGCAGCGTCGGGTGACTCTCGGCGGCCTGCTGCTCCACCGCCAGCTCGGTGATGTGCCCCTCGGCGTCATAGGTGGCCTGCGGGGTGAGCGCGTTGACCCCCGCGGTCTCCAGCCAGGCGCGCGACCAGGTGGCCATGTCCCGCCCCGAGGTCTCGCCGAGCACCGACAGCAGATCCGACAGCCGGGTGTTGCCGTACGCGTGCCGCTTGAAGTAGCGCCGCGCGCCCTCCAGGAAGGCGTCCTGTCCGACGTAGGCCACCAGCTGCTTGAGGACGGACGCGCCCTTGGCGTACGTGATCCCGTCGAAGTTGAGCTTGGCGTCCTCCAGGTCACGGATGTCGGCCGTGACCGGGTGGGTGGACGGCAGCTGGTCGGCGCGGTAGGCCCAGGCCTTGCGGCGGTTGGCGAAGGTGATCCAGCCATCGGTGAAGCGGGTCGCCCCGACCAGGGCGAAGGCCCCCATGAAGTCGGCGAACGACTCCTTGAGCCACAGGTCGTCCCACCACTCCATGGTGACCAGGTCGCCGAACCACATATGCGCCATCTCGTGCAGGATGACGTTGGCCCGGCCCTCGTACGACGCCTGGGTGACCTTGCCGCGGAAGATGAACTCCTCCCGGAAGGTCACACAGCCCGGGTTCTCCATCGCGCCGAGGTTGTACTCCGGCACGAACGCCTGGTCGTACTTGCCGAACGGGTACGGATAGTCGAAGTGGTCGTGGAAGAAGTCCAGGCCCTGCTTGGTGACGGTGAAGATGTCGTCCGCGTCGAAGTGCTTGGCCAGCCCCTTGCGGCACAGCGCGCCCAGCGGGATCTCCAGCTCGGAGCCGTCCGGCAGTGTGCGGCGGTAGAGGTCGCTCTCGTGGTGGTACGGACCGGCGAGCACGGTCGTGATGTACGTCGAGATGGGCCGGGTCGGGACGAAGTGGCTGGTCGCGGCGCCATCGCCGGCACCGGACTGCTCCACCCGGTCCACCGTCCCGTTGCTCAGCACCGTCCAGCCCTCCGGGGCGGTCACCGAGAAGGTGAACGGGCCCTTGAGATCCGGCTGTTCGAAGTTGGCGAAGACCCGGCGGGCGTCGGCCGGCTCGTACTGGGTGTAGAGGTAGACCTCGCCGTCCTCCGGGTCCACGAAGCGGTGCAGGCCCTCGCCGGTCCGGCTGTAGGCGCACTGCGCGTCCACCACCAGCTCGTTCTTCGCGGCGAGCCCGTCCAGCGCGATCCGGGAGCCGTCGAAGACCGCCGCCGGGTCCAGCTCCCGCCCGTTGAGCCGCACCGAGGTCACCGAGGGCGCCAGCAGATCGGCGAAGGTCGCCGCGCCCGGCTGGGCGCAGCGGAAGCGGATCGTGGTCGTGGAGCGGAAGGTGCGCGGCCCGGACCCGGTGTGCTCACCGACCGCGGACCGCAGATCGAGCGCCACTTCGTAACGCTCGACGGCCAGCAGCTTGGCCCGCGCACGGGCCTCGTCACGGGTCAGGTTCTCACCGGGCACGACGCGACTCCCTCGGCAATGTCTCGCATCTCGGATATCGGACAGCGGAAATCATGTCACGGTGCACCGACAGCCGGTATCGGGGAATGGGCTCCCCTCCCGCCCGCGTTGGGTGAGGTAGTCAGCTCTCTATTCATTTGCGACTACGACGCGCCCGCTCGAGGAGAAACCGTGACCGAGACTGCCAAGACTCCTGCTGATTTCTGGTTCGACCCGCTGTGTCCCTGGGCCTGGATGACCTCGCGCTGGATGCTCGAGGTGGAGAAGGTGCGCCCGGTCGAGGTGCGTTGGCACGTCATGAGCCTCGCCGTGCTCAACGAGCCCAAGCTGGATGAGCTGCCCGAGGAGTACCGCGAGCTGCTGAAGACCGCCTGGGGCCCGGTCCGGGTCTGCATCGCCGCCGAGCAGAAGCACGGCAGCGAGGTCCTCGGCCGCCTCTACACCGCCCTCGGCACCCGTTTCCACAACCAGGGCCTGGAGAAGAACCGCGAGACGATCGTGGCCGCCCTCGAGGAGGCCGGTCTCCCCGCCGAGCTCGCCGACTACGCCGACTCCGACGCGTATGACACCGAGCTGCGCGCCTCCCACAAGGAGGGCATCGAACTGGTCGGTCAGGACGTGGGCACCCCCGTCATCGCCGTCCCGGGCTCCGACGGCGAGCAGGTCGCCTTCTTCGGCCCGGTGGTCACCCCAGCCCCCAAGGGCGAGGACGCCGCCAAGCTGTGGGACGGCACGCTGCTGGTCGCCTCGATCCCCGGCTTCTACGAGATCAAGCGCACCCGTACGGTCGGCCCGATCTTCGACTGACCCCCCTGTACCGCCGCCACGGCAGGGCCCCCGCGCGAGTCGACCGCGCGGGGGCCCTTTCACGTCCCGGCCGCCCATGCATGGGCTCACGCATGGGCGGCTGAGTGGCCCCGCCCGGGCGCTGTGCCCGGGCGTACGGGTGGCTCAGCCCCGGCGTACGGGTGGCTCAGCCCCGGCGGCCCACCAGCTTCCAGGCGGCCGGCAGCGCGCCCATCGCCAGCGCGGCCTTCAGCGCGTCCCCGATCAGGAACGGGGTGAGCCCGGCCGCGACCGCCTCGCCCAGGGAGATGTGGGTGGCCAGCGCCAGGTAGGGGACGCCCACGGCGTAGGTGACCGCCGAGCCGACCGCCATGGTGCCCGCGGTGCGCAGCACCCCGCGGTCGCCGCCGCGCCGGGCCAACGCGCCCACCACGGTCGCCGCCAGCAGCATGCCCAGCACATAGCCGAACGACGGCATGGCGGCGCCGGAGCTGCCCTCGGCGAACCACGGCACACCGGCCATGCCGACCAGGGTGTACAGCGCCAGCGACAGGAAGCCGCGCCGGGCGCCCAGCGAGGTGCCCACCAGCAGGGCGGCGAACGTCTGGCCGGTCACCGGCACCGGCGAGCCGGGGACGGGCACCGAGATCTGTGCGGCGAGACCGGTGAGCACGGCGCCCCCGATGACCAGCGCGGTGTCCCGGGCCAGGACGCGCCGGGCGGGAAAGACCGCGTCCGCGAGGACCGTACCGGGTGTGGCGGCGGCAGAAACCGTGCTCATCAGCGATGCTCCCAGGTCAGAGGGTGGATACCGCGACGCTAACCCAACCCCCGGGACCCGGACACCGTCGGATGACCACAAAGCCGGACGCATCGGCTTGGCGGCTTCTGGCAGAGACACCCGATACGGAGCGTGACGTCGGTGTCCGATATCCAGAAAAGATTGGCCGTGATGTTGTCCTGATAGGACGCGCCCTTCACACTAGGGACGTTTTGCATCCGCCCGCCCGCCTCGTAAGGGACAGAGAAGAAGAATGAACCGGACATCCGCGTCCTCCGGGCCATCCGGCACCGCCGAGGCGACCGGCGCGGGCGCGACCGCCACGCCACCGCTCTCCCACGGCCTCAAGCAGCGCCATCTGTCGATGATCGCCCTCGGGGGTGTGATCGGCGCGGGGCTGTTCGTCGGCTCCGGCGCCGGAATCGCCGCCGCCGGTCCGTCGATCGTGGTGGCCTATGCGCTCTCCGGGCTGCTGGTGATGCTCGTGATGCGGATGCTCGGCGAGATGTCGGCGGCCAACCCGGCCTCCGGGTCGTTCTCCGTGCACGCCGAGCGGGCGATCGGGCCCTGGGCGGGGTTCACGGTCGGCTGGATGTTCTGGATCCTGCTGTGCGTGGGCATCGCCGCCGAGGCGATCGGCGCGGCCGGGATCATGGTCCAGTGGTTCCCGGGCACCGACTCCTGGATGTGGGTCGCCCTCTTCATGGCGATGTTCTGCGGGACGAACCTCGCGGCGGTCAGCAACTTCGGCGAATTCGAGTTCTGGTTCGCCGCGCTGAAGATCGCCGCGATCACGATCTTCCTCGTCCTCGGCGTACTCGCGATCCTCGGCGTCCTGCCGGGCACCGACGCCCCCGGCGGCTCCCATCTCACCGGTGACGGCGGCTTCCTGCCCAACGGGGTGAACGGCCTGGTCGTCGGCCTGCTGGCCTCCGTCTTCGCGTACGGCGGACTGGAAACGGTGACGATCGCGGCGGCCGAGTCCGAGAACCCGGTCAAGAGCGTCGCGGGCGCGGTGCGCACCGCGATGTGGCGCATCGCCCTCTTCTACGTCGGCTCGATGGTGGTCGTGGTCACGCTGATCCCGTGGAACGACAAGGCAGTGGTCGCGGAGGGCCCGTACGTGGCCGTCCTCAACCACCTCGACATCCCCGCGGCCGGCGACATCATGAACGTGATCGTCCTGATCGCGCTGCTCTCCGCGATGAACGCCAACATCTACGGCGCCTCCCGCATGTCCTACTCCCTGGTCACCCGCGGCGAGGGCCCCGCCTTCCTGGGCCGGGTCACCGGTGGCGTCCCCCGCCTCACCGTGCTCGCCTCCTCCTTCTTCGGCTTCGTCGCGGTGCTGCTCAGCTACTGGTGGCCGGACACCATCTTCAAGTGGCTGCTCAACATGGTCGGCGCCGCGGTACTGGTGGTCTGGGGCTTCATCGCCGCCGCCCAGCTGCGCATGCGCAGCCGCCTGCAGCGCGAGGCCCCGGAAAAGCTCGTGGTGAAGATGTGGCTCTTCCCCTACCTGACCTGGGTCGCGCTGGCCGCGACGGTCGGGGTGCTGGTGCTGATGCTGCGCGAGAGCGACACCCGTAGCCAGCTGTACGCCACGGCCGTGATGGCGATCGCCCTCGCGATCATCGGATACGTACGGCAGCGGACGGCGGCGGCGCGGCAGGAGGGCTGATCAGGGCTGGACTTGGGCTTCGGCCTGCCAGGCGGCGAGCCGCTTACGCCCCCTGGTGACAATCGAGTGCTCGTCGCCGAGTGCTCGTACGAGCAGCTCGTCACGCTGCTGAAGATGGCCGATCGCCTCGTCCAGCTCGCCCAGGTTGTACGCGATGACAGCGGTAAGGAACATAGCCGAGAGAGTCAGCGGATGCTCGGGGCCCTGCACTCTGGTCCGGTCGGCCAAGGTGCGGCGGGCGAGTGGCTCGGCCTCCCGGTGTCGCTCGAAGTTGTACAGGCCGAAGGCGTGGAGATGGCGGGCCATCAGGGTGGTGAGATGGTCCGGCGGCAGGGCGCGTTCGCACGCCTCGACCACTACGCTCGCCTCCGCGTCGAATTCGTCCTCCTTGCGCAGTTCAGCGAGCACCTCCAGCAACTGCGCCCGGCTGGCCAGCGTCTCCGCGGCGTCCTCCCCGAGCACTCGTCGCTGGCCCTCGATCGCGCGGCGGAGCAGTTGCTCCGCCTCCTCGTCCCGGTCGAGCAGGTCCAACGGCATGTTGAGAGCGAAGCAACTGCGCAGAGTGTCGGGGTGGTCGGGGCCGAGGACCCGTTCGCGTCCTTCTAGCACCCTGCGGTGGACCGCTTCGGCCTCGGTGAAACGCTCAAGACGGTGCAGCGCGCGCCCCAGCACATCGCGTGCGCCCAAGACGATGGGGTGCTCCGCGCCCAGCGAGCGTTCCGCCGTATCCGCGATGGAGCGGGACATGGCCAGCGCCCCCGTCACATCTCCAGCCTCGTGGAGTTGTCGTGCGGTCCGTACGGCCAACCGGGCGGTCTCCTCCTGGGGAATCAGGTGCAGCAGACGCGCGGCATGCGGGACCAACAGCCGCAGCTCGGCACGCGCCTGGCCGGACTCATCGTCCTCCGGCGGCAGCGCCGCCTCCAGCAACCGCCCCGCCGCCTCGGCCAGCGCAACGCATTGTTCCTCCGGAACCCCGACCGCGACGCTGTCCAGCAGCACCCCGTGAGCCTGTACGCACCGACGCCCGTCCGCCTCGACCATGCCGATCAGCGAGTGGTCGAGCAGTCCGCGCAGGGCGGGCTCGACCCGGTCCGCCGCGAGCGGCGGGTCGAGGTGGCCGAAATCCACCTCACCCCGCGCCACCGGCATCAGCAGCGACAGCGGCACCGGGTCCGCCGCCCAGCAGGACAGCAGCCGTAGCAGGGTCGTGGCCTCCGGCAGGCTTTGCCCGGCGAGGGCGTCCAGGGACAGCTGCCAGGTACGGCCGACGAGATGACGGGACTGGCTGGAGCCGGTGCCCGCCGCGCCCTGGTCGACGAGTGCCGTCGAGTCCTCACTCAGCTTCCGGTCGTACTCGTCCATCGACCACGACTCCAGGAGTTGATGCGACAGATGCGAACCCGCAAGGGTCAGGGCCAGCGGCAGACAGCCCAGCCGTCGCGCCACCTTCTGGGCCGATTCGACGGTACCCGCGTCCGGGGCCAGATCGCAGAGGACCTGTGCCGCGTCGGCCTCCGGCAGCACCCCGACGGGGTGCCGTGCCGACCCGGTGCCCCGCCACAGCGGCGACGTCGCGTGCCGCGTGGTCACCAGGACCGTGCCGAGCGGGCTGGTGCGCAGCCAGCCGCCCTCCTCCAGGACCGTCGGGTCGTCGGCGTTGTCCAGGACCAGCAGCCAGCGCTGGGCGGAGTGGTCCAGGTAGTGCCAGACCAGGTCGGCGGCGGCGCGCTGGCCGCTGGTCGCCGCGGCCAACTCCCCGGTGGTGGCGCCCCGGTCGCCCGCCACGGCGAGCATGCCCGCGCGCAGGGAGATCCGCTCCGAGGCGTTCACCCAGAGCCCGATGCGTCCGTGGTCCCTTACGGCCTCCGTGAAGAGGGCGTGCGCCACCGCCGTCTTGCCGCAGCCGCCCAGGCCGTGCAGGACGTGAACGTCGCCACCGGGGCCGGTGACGGCCGCTCGGAGCCGCTCCATAAGGTCGGCGCGGTCCCGCAGGATGCCCGGTGTCCGCCCGACGAGCGGCACGCGTACGGAGTCGGGGACCGTCGCGCCCTGGGGCGGCCGGGGGCCGACCGGCTGGGGCGCGAGGAGGGACCCGGTTCCGGCTCCGTAGTGGTGGTGGTGCTCCTGGATGTACTGGTCGCCGCCGGTCTGGAAGACCCGGCCCTGGCCGGACGCGCGGCCGTCGATGGGGCCCGGCCCGCTCATCGTCCGGTGATGTGCTGGTCGCGGCCGGCCTGGTAGACGCGGCCGCTGCCGGACGCCTCGGCCGTCATGTGGATCTCGCCGACGGCGGGTCGTTGATCGGGGAGATGGGGGTTCAACTCGTCCAGGATGCGGCGCAGTTCATCCGCCACCTCCGGCTGGGCCACCAGCAGTCGGCGCACCCGTCCCTGCCATTCGGCGGCCAGCTCCGCCTCGGAGTCCTCATCGCCCGTCTCGCGCGCGAGCAGCAGATCGGCGCGGCTCGCCTCGTACTCCTCGCCGATGCCGTCGGCTCTGGCGGGCTGGAACCTCTGCCAGAGCGAGACGAGGCCGTCTCTGGTCGACTCCCAGGCGGTGGTGGCCATCAACGTGACCATGGTGGTGCCCGCCGTCCTGGCGAGATCGGCGATCTGCGGATCCATGCCCTCCCCCTTCGAGCGACCTTTGATCATAGGTCCGCCGTTCGCCCCGCGCATGGATCAGATCAGGCCACTGCCCGTGCATGGCGCCCGGCGCCCGCCCGGCCCGCGTGCGCTGACGGGAAACACTCTTGCTGCTAGCGTGTACTTGCAAGTCAATTGCAATAACGCGGTCCGAAGGGCTTCGCATGGCCATCTACACACTTCCTGAACTTCCGTACGACTACTCGGCGCTGGCCCCGGTCATCAGCCCCGAGATCATCGAGCTGCACCACGACAAGCACCACGCCGCGTACGTCAAGGGCGCGAACGACACGATGGAGCAGCTCGCGGAGGCGCGGGACAAGGATCAGTGGGGCTCGATCAACGGGCTCGAGAAGAACTTGGCCTTCCATCTGTCCGGCCACATCCTGCACAGCATCTACTGGCACAACATGACCGGCGACGGCGGCGGCGAGCCGCTGGAGAGGGACGGGGTCGGGGAGCTGGCCGACGCCATCGCCGAGTACTTCGGCTCCTTCGCGGGCTTCAAGGCCCAGCTGTCCAAGGCCGCCGCCACCACCCAGGGTTCGGGCTGGGGCGTGCTGGCGTACGAGCCGGTCAGCGGGCGGCTGGTGGTCGAGCAGGTCTACGACCACCAGGGGAACGTGGGGCAGGGCTCGGTGCCGATCCTGGTCTTCGACGCCTGGGAGCACGCCTTCTATCTGCAGTACAAGAACCAGAAGGTGGATTTCATCGAGGCCATGTGGAAGGTCGTCAACTGGCAGGATGTGGCGCGCCGTTACACGGCCGCCAAGGAGCGCGCCCACAACCTGCTGCTGGCCCCGTAACCCGGAGCGCCCGCCAGACCACCTGCTTGCGTGATCGTCTTCTCACCGAACACCGGGCAGGCGGAAAAGGGGCCCCCGCGCGGTCGACTCGCGCGGGGGCCCTGCCGTTGGTGGGAGTGGTGTCCTCAGGTGAGGGTCCAGCGCTGGTTCGGGCCGTTGTGGCAGCTCCACAGCACCAGCCGGGTGCCGTTGCCGGTGCCGTTGTCGTAGGCGTCCAGGCAGCGGCCGGAGCTCGTGTGGACGAGGGTGCCGGAGGCGTTCGCCTGCCACTTCTGGCCGGGCGCACCGGTGCAGTCCCCGATGACGACCTTCGTACCGTCGGCGGTGCCGTCCTTCTCGGCGCCCAGGCATTTGCTGCCGTAGACGGTCAGTTCGGCGCGCGAGGTGAGCCGGAAGAGCTGGTTCTGGCCGCCGTGGCAGTCCCACAGCTGGGCCTGGGTGCCGTTGGTGATCGTGTTCTGGTCCAGGTCGACGCAGCGCCCGGAGGCGGCGCCGGTGATCCGGACGCCGTCGGTGCCGGGGAGGTCCTGGACGGTGATGGTGTCCGGGCCGCCGCTCAAGGTGACGGTGTTGGC
Organism: Streptomyces sp. NPDC007875; assembly: GCF_042868035.1. Classification (NCBI taxonomy): domain Bacteria; kingdom Bacillati; phylum Actinomycetota; class Actinomycetes; order Kitasatosporales; family Streptomycetaceae; genus Streptomyces; species Streptomyces sp. NPDC007875. The sequence continues at coordinate 139,053 of NZ_JBIADZ010000007.1, forward strand.
GCCCTTGGCCAGCGAGAGCAGGACGGAGACGGTGCGGCGGGTGGTGGCGGAGCCGGTGGGCGGCAGGGCGAGCGTGGTGGCGTACTGGCCGGCTACGCGGAGGGTGGCGGTGCGCGGGGCGGTGCCGCCGTTGGCGTAGGTGAGGTCGGCCAGTTTCAGCCCTGCCGTCTGGGCGGTGACGGTGAGGGAGCCGGTGCCCTGGTAGGTGGTGCCGGGGGCTTCCGTGCCCGAGACGGTCAGCAGCATCGTCTCACCGGCCGGGACGGTGGCGGTGTAGCCGCCGCTGTGGGTGCCCACCGGGGCGCGCTTCCAGACGTCACGGACGGAGGCGGGCGCGTCGGTCAGCCCGAGGTCGCTCCAGTGGGCGGTGATGGGCTTGGCGGCGGAGGTGCGGTTGAGCAGCAGCACGGCGCGTTTCCCGGTGCCGGACAGCACCTTGGCGTACACCTGCAGTCCCGCGGCGTCCTCGGCGACCTTCACGCCCTGCAGTCCGCGCGGGTCCTGGTCGACGGCGATGACCTCGGGGTTGGTGAGGATGCCGGCGGTCTCCCGCGTCATGGTGGTGAGGTCGTTCCCGGCGAGCAGTGGGGCGCCGGAGATCGCCCACAGGCTCATATGGGTGCGGTCGAGCGTGGCGTTGGAACCCTTCATACCGACCGTGAGCATGTCCGGGTCGTTGTAATAGCCGGTGTGCTGGGCGGTGGGGTGCAGGCCCTGGTCGAAGTTGGACAGCATCGCGGTGGCCGAGGGCGTTTGCCCCCAGTAGATGATGTCGGTGCTGGTACGCCACAGATCGCCCACGCCCGGGGCCCAGTTCCACGGCCGGCCCGAGCCCCATTCGCACAGCGACAGCACGAGGCGGCGGCCGGTGACGGCGGTCGCCGCCTTGTTCGCCTCGCTGAGGGCCCGGTAGGTGGCCTCCTGGTCGAGACCCTCGTCCTGGCCTCCGCACCAGTCGACCTTGACGTAGTCGAAGCCCCACTCCTGGAAGGCCCGCAGATCCTGCTCGTAGTGGCCTTCGCTGCCGCTGCCCGGGGCGGGCGGGGTGCCCGGCGGGGTGGGATAGAAGTAGCCGCAGCCGTTCTTCCCGGCGTCGGTGTAGATCCCGGCCTTGAGCCCCTTGCTGTGGATGTAGTCGGCGACGGCCTTCATCCCGCCGGGCCACTGCTGGGTGTCGACGGTGATGTTGCCCTTGCTGTCGCGGGTGCCCCACCACCAGCCTTCGTCGATGTTGACGTACTCGTACCCGGCCTCGGCCATGCCGGAAGATACCAGGGCGTCCACCTGGGCCTTGATCGTGTCGTAGTCGATCTGGCTGGCCAGGCTGTTCCACGAGGCCCAGCCCATGGGCGCGGCGGGCACGTCGATCTGTGGAGCGGGCGCGGCGGGGGTCGCGGTGACCGGGGGTGCCGCGTGCGCCACGGCGCTCACCCCTGTGGCGGTCAGCAGAACGGACAGCGGAACGGCCGGCAGCGCCCCGGCCAGGCGCCTGGGCCGTGACCGGGGCCGTGACCGGGGCCGTGACCGGGGCCGTGACCGGTCGGGGCGGAATAAGCGGAGCAGGCGGCGGGGGACGAGGCGCATGAGGAAACCACTCCCATTCGATATATCGAACTATGTTCGCGATATGGGCCGTAGCTGATCTGCGAAGGATTCTGTGGACCCGGCCCGTCGGTGACAAGAGGTATGCGTGGGGAAACTGTCCCCCGACACCACCGGGGCCCCGCGCGGACGCTCGTACGTGACCCCCCCCGCGTCAAGACCACCAAGGCGTTCTACCGCACCGGCTCCAACCACCTGGTTCGCCTCACGGCACGACCAGCGGTTCTCGTTCGGCCTGCACATCCCGTCGGTGCACGAGACCACCGACACCCCGCTGCCGCTCATGGTGATCCAGCACGCACCGTGCGCACCGCGGCCCAGTACCGCGACGCGATGGCCGAGTTCTCCGAGCGGCACGGCTGCGTCGTGCTCACCCCCTTGTTCCCGGCGGGCATCGGGGACCCGGAGGACCTGCACAACTTCAAGTTCATCGAGTACCGCGGCATCCGCTACGACCAGGAGCTGCTGGCGATGGTGGCCGAGGCGGGGGAGCGGTTCCACATCGACACCGAGCGCTTTCTGCTCCAGGGGGTCCCGCTGCGGCTGGAGGAGATCCGTAAGGTGCCCGTGCACATGGCGGTAGGGGCGGAGGACACCGAGACCTGGGAGATCAACAACCCCGGTGACTCCAACTGGATGGACGGCGCCGACGCCGTCGGCCGCACCCGCGTGGAGCGCATCACCGCGCTTCGGGACCACTACACCGCGCTGGGCATCGACGTCACCCTCGACATCGTGCCCGGCATCGGGCACCGGGGCATGGGAGTGCTGGACGCGGTCCGGGCCTTCGCGGAGCGGGTCCTTCCACGCGTCGTCTGAAACCGGACCCGACCCGTGGATCCAGCCCGTGGATCCAGCCCGTGGATCCAGCCCGTGAATCCAGCCCCCGGACACGGCTGTGCCCCTGGGCGGCGGCCGGTACGCCGCCGCCCAGGGGCACAGGGGAATTCAGCAGAGCGCGCCTCTACGGGGCCGCCGTCTCCTTGGCGGAGGCGTCGGACGAGGCGGCCGGGTCGACGGCGCGGCCGGCGCCGAGGCGGTCCCGGACCAGGGCGAAGGCCACCACGAGCGCGGCCACCAGCGCGGAGAGGATCACCTGCTCGCGCCCGTCCTTGTCGGTGAGCATATAGACCAGGACGAACGAGATCATCGCGATCGTCGCCCAGGTCAGATACGGGAACAGCCACATCCGGACGATCAGCTTCTCGGGGTTCTCGCGCAGGATGATCCCGCGCATCCGCAGCTGGCTGAAGCAGATCACCAGCCAGACGAAGAGCGCGACCGCACCCGAGGAGTTCAGCAGGAAGGTGAAGACCGTGTCCGGCCACTGGTAGTTGAACCAGACCGCGACGAAGCCGAAGACGACCGAGCCGAGGATCGCGGCCGCCGGCACGCCGCGCGCGTTGGTGCGGGCGAAGGCGGCCGGGGCGTCGCCGCGCTGGCCGAGCGAGAAGGCCATGCGGGAGGCCGTGTAGAGGCCGGAGTTCAGACACGAGAGCACGGCGGTCAGCACGATCACGTTCATGATGTCGCCGGCGTGCGGGATGCCGATCGAGTCCAGCGCCGCGACATAGCTGCCGTCGTCGGCGATCGCCTTGGCGTCCCAGGGCAGCAGGGTGACCACGACGAAGATCGAGCCCAGGTAGAAGACCGCGATACGCCAGATCACGCTGTTGGTGGCCTTGGTGACCGCCCGCTGCGGGTCCTCGGACTCACCGGCCGCGAGGGTGACGATCTCGCTGCCCATGAAGGAGAAGACCACCAACAGCACACCGGTGAGGATGGCGCCCGGCCCGTTCGGCAGGAAACCGCCGTGATCGGTGAGGTGGGCCAGGCCCGCGCCCTCGTTGTCCGAATGCGGCAGCACCCCGAAGACCGCGAGCCCGCCGACCACGATGAACGCGGCGATCGCCACGACCTTGATCCCGGCGAACCAGAACTCGAACTCACCGTAGGAGCCGACCGAGACCAGGTTGGTCGCGGTGAGCACCACCATGACGATCAGCGCCCAGCCCCACTGCGGGACGGCCGGCCACCAGCCCTCCAGGATCTTGGCGCCGGCGGTGGCCTCGACCGCCAGCACCACGACCCAGAAGAACCAGTACAGCCAGCCGATGGAGAAACCGGCCCAGCGGCCGAGCGCCCGGTCGGCGTAGGCGGAGAAGGAGCCGGAGGTGGGATTGGCGGCGGACATTTCACCGAGCATCCGCATGACGAAGACGACCATGAGGCCGACCAGCGCATACGAGACAAGAATGCCGGGACCGGCCTTCGCGATGCCCGCGCTGGAGCCGACGAACAGACCGGCGCCGATCACCCCGCCGATCGCGATCATCGACAGATGGCGGTTCTTGAGCCCCGCCTTGAGGCCGTCGGGCGAGCCCGGATCGCCGGGAGCCTGCTGCTCCGGCGTGGTCGCAGGTTGTGCGCTCATGTGCTGGATTCCTTTGCTCTCGCGTTACGAGCGACGCCAGTGAATCTCAGGAGGTCCGCCAGTTGAACCTTTGATTCCAGATTGTTACTTGAGGTTTTCATGAGGTTCCTTGGCGCTACAGAGTTTTGTGCGACGCCTACCCGGGGCGGCGGGGGCCACACGGCCATGACACACTCGGAATATGCGCGTGTACCTCGGCTCGGATCATGCCGGTTTCGAATTCAAGAACCACCTCGTGGAGTGGCTCAACGCCGCCGGCCACGAGCCCGTCGACTGCGGCCCGCACGTCTATGACGCGCAGGACGACTACCCGCCGTTCTGCCTGCGCGCCGCGGAGCGGACCGCCGCCGACCCGGAGAGCCTCGGCATCGTCATCGGCGGATCCGGCAATGGTGAGCAGATCGCGGCGAACAAGGTCAAGGGGGTGCGCGCGGCACTGGCCTGGAGCGAGCAGACCGCGGCCCTCGGCCGTGAGCACAACAACGCCAATGTGATCAGCGTCGGCGCCCGGATGCACACGCAGGAGGAGGCGACCAAGTTCGTCGAGATCTTCCTGAACACCCCGTACTCGGGCGAGGAGCGGCACACCCGCCGTATCGAGATGCTCAGCGCCTACGAGACCACCGGCGAGCTGCCGCCCATCCCGGCCCACCACCCGCAAGGCGACTGATGCCCGAAGGGCACACGATCCACCGGCTGGCCGCCGACCACCTCGAGACCTTCGGCGGCCGGCCCGTCCGGGCCACCAGCCCACAAGGGAAGTTCGCCGACGGCGCCGGGCTGATCGACGGCCAGCCGCTGAGCCACGCCGAGGCCCACGGCAAGCACCTCTTCCTGGACTTCGCGGCCACCGGCTGGGTCCACGTCCACCTCGGGCTCTTCGGTACGTACGCCTTCGGCCCGGCCCCCGCACCGCCCGCCACCGACACCGTCCGGCTGCGGCTGGCGAACCCCGAGGGCTACGCGGATCTGCGCGGCCCGACCGCCTGTGCGCTGATCACCGACGGGGAGAAGCAGGCGATCCACGACCGGCTGGGCCCCGATCCGCTGCGCCCGGCGGACGACGGCGAGCGGGCCTGGGCCCGGATCTCCCGCAGCCGGGTCAGCGTGGCCGGGCTGCTCATGGACCAGAAGGTGATCTCCGGCGTGGGGAACGTCTACCGCGCCGAGGTGCTCTTCCGGCACGGCATCGACCCCTACCGGCCCGGCCGTGCGCTGACCCGCGCCGAATGGGACGCGATCTGGGCCGACCTGGTGGCGCTGATGCGCGAGGGGGTGCGGAACAACCGGATCGACACGGTCCGCCCCGAGCACACCCCCGAGGCGATGGGCCGCCCGCCGCGCGTGGACGACCACGGCGGTGAGGTCTATGTCTACCGGCGCGCCGGACAGCCCTGCCATGTCTGCGGAGGCGAGATCCGCACCGCCGATCTCGCCGCCCGCAACCTCTTCTGGTGTCCTGACTGCCAGCGGCCGTAAGGCGGCGGCATTTGAGGCAGCGGCGGTAGAGCAGCGCCCTTGAGACGGCCGCCGGGCCGCTCACCTCCAGGGCCGCATCCGCCGCCCCGAAGCCGTCAGAAGCCGTGGGGCAACCATGGGGCGACCGGAGAGGCGAAGGCCGTCGCGGCCTCCGTAAGGGCGCCCTGACGGATCTCCTGGACGCGTCCCGCACCCGCCAGCGCGGTCAGCGAAACCCCACCGAGATACGCCGCTCCCAGCTCCCGTACGCCCAGCCGGAGGTCGGGAGCGTCCCGCGTCCGCTCGCAGGAGGCGCCCTTGGCGTCGCCGCTCAGCCGCCAGCGCCCTTCGTTCCACGGGCAGAAGGGGTCCGTGACCTCCAGGACGGCGTCCAGCGGGGTCGCGTACGTCCGCCTCTCGAGCGCGGCCCCCACGTCCACCAGGCGGACGTACAGCGAGTCGCGCAGCCTTACGGCGCACCGCCGGATGTCCGAGACCAGGTGCTGCCACGGATCGTCGACCGGGCGGGAGCCCGTCCGGATCACTGAGGTCAGGTCGATTTCGAAGAGAAGGCGCCACAGCGCCGCGTAGGACCCCGGGTCCAGGGCCTCCAGGTCACGCAGGATGACCGTGCCCTTCGGTCCGGCCAGATCCCAGTCGGGCTTGACCGCGAAGCGCGCATAGCCGCTGACCTCGCCGCCCGACTCGGCCAGCACACAGCGCAGCGGGGACGCCCCCTCGCGCTCGCCGGGCGGGTCCAGCAGCGGCAGCCGCTCCCAGCCGGGGCGCCGCTCCAGCAAGCCCGGCCTGGCGGACACCCGCCGGGCGTAGACCGCCTCGCACGCCTCGACGGCGGACTCCGGGGGCACCACGCGCAGCCGCACGTCGTCGGTGCCCTCGGGGACGGTCAGCCGCACCTGGGTGGTGTCGATCTCGGCGTAGGCGTTCTGCGTGGCGGCGCCGTACCCGAACCGTCCGTAGATGTCCGGTTCCGATGCGGTCAGAACGGCCAGCGGCTCATCGCCCGCCGCACGTATGTCGTCCAACTGCCGCCGCATCATGGACCGCAGCACCCCGCGCCGCCGGTGCGTGGCCTGCACGCTCACCATCGTGACGCCGGCCGCGGGGACGATCGCCCCGCCGGGAACCGACAGCCGGAAGCTGAACAGCCCCGCCGTGCCGACGATGTCGGCGCCGTCCCACGCCCCGATCGAGCGCTCGCATTCGGTCAACTCCCTCCAGAGCGCGGATTCCTCCGGCGCTTCGGGAACTCCGCCGAATGCGAGTACCAGTTTTCCGTACCAATCATCCCAAATCGATGGGTCGAGCACGCGTAGCTCAGTCCTCATATTCCCATCCCTAGCAGCCGTTTCCCGTACACGCGAACGAATTTCGCTTACTATTGCCCCCCTGGCTGGGTGGTTCAACGCGCCACGAATCGACGCGCGTCCGAACGGGTGGGTAGGGTCCCGATGCAATGACTGGCGGCGTGGACACTCCGTTGGCCCGGATGCGCAGAGCTCTGCACCGGGCTCGCACAGGCGTGCGCAAAGCCGGAGTGGACTATTTCCGCGGCGAGGGCTCCGACCGACTCGCCCTGACGGCGCTGCTCCTCGGCATCCCCGCCATCGCCGGAGGCACCATCGCCCAGCCCGACTGGTGCTCCCCGTCCGCCCTCGTCCTGCCCATCGTCGCGGGCGGGCTGCTGCTGCGCCCCGCCAGCCTGCTCGCCCTCTACGCGGCGGCCGCCACGGCCCTGATCGTGGAGTCCGCCGTGCTCGGCCCGTACACCGAGGAGGACGCCTCCTCCCGGGTCACCCCCGGCACCATCCTGGTCGTCGCCGCCGTCGGCTTCTTCGGCCTGCTGATCGCCCAGTTCCGCAGCCGCGTCGGGGTGCCCTGGCGGCGCGGCGGCACCATGCTCTTCGACCTGCGCGAGCGCATCCGCGTCCAGAGCAAGCTGCCCGGCCTGCCGCGCGGCTGGCACCGCGAGATGGCGCTGCGCCCGGCCGGCGGACAGTCCTTCTCCGGTGACTTCGTCGTCGCCGCCCGCACCGGCGGCGGCCGTACCCTCGAGGTCGTCCTCACCGACGTCTCCGGCAAGGGCATGGACGCCGCCTCGCGCGCCCTGCTGCTCTCCGGCGCCTTCGGCGGCCTCCTCGGCTCCCTGCCCCCGCACGGCTTCCTCCCGGCGGCCAACGGCTATCTCCTGCGCCAGGACTGGGACGAGGGCTTCGCGACCTCCATCCATCTCGTCCTCGACCTCGACAGCGGCGACTTCGAGCTCTTCTCCGCCGGACATCTGCCCGCGCTCCAGCTGAGCGCGGGCACCGGCAAGTGGGAGGAGAAGTCCGCCGACGGCCCGCTGCTGGGCGTCTACGACGGCGCCCAGTTCGACCCCACCAAGGGCACTCTCCGCCCCGGCGACGTCCTGATGCTCTTCACCGACGGCCTCGTCGAGACCGCCGACCGGGACATCAGCGAAGGCATCGACCGACTTACGGGCGAGGCGGACCGCTACGTGGGCTCCGGCTTCCACGGCGCGGCCTGGCATCTGATCGAGACGGTCGCGAAGGACGTCAACGACGACCGGGCCCTGCTGCTGATCTGCCGCCAGTAGCCGCACCTTTCCCGCCCGACTGCCCGACGGCGCCTGCCCACGAGGTCCCGGCGGGGGTTAACCCCACCCCGGATACGCCGGTCGCCGTCATGGCTGCCAAGGGGCCGCGATCCGTACGTTCAGGGGAATCGGGCGAACTCCTCGGAAGGGTCACCACCATGCGGCTGCGCAAGCGGCGAGAGACGGCGGCACCGGCGCCGCACCACGACGCCCATGCCATCGAACTCCACGGCATCCAGCGCCGATACGGCCGTGGCCGCACCGCCGTCCACGCCCTGCGCGGCATCGACCTCGCCCTTCCGCGCGGCAGCTTCACCGCCGTCATGGGCCCCTCGGGCTGCGGCAAGTCGACGTTCCTGCAGTGCGCCGCCGGGCTCGACCGGCCCACCGCCGGGTCCGTGCGGCTCGGCGGCACCGAAATCACCGGAATGAGTGAGAACAAGCTCACCGCGCTGCGCCGCGCCCGCCTCGGGTTCGTCTTCCAGTCCTTCAATCTCCTCCCCTCCCTGACCGTCGAGCAGAACGTGCTGCTCCCGATGCGGCTCGCGGGCACCCGCCCCGACCGCCACCGGGCCCGTGAGGTGCTCGCCCAGGTCGGGCTGGGGGAACAGAGCAGGCGGCGGCCCGGTGAGCTCTCCGGCGGCCAGCAGCAGCGCGTGGCCATCGCCCGCGCCCTGGTCGCCCGCCCCGACGTGGTCTTCGCCGACGAGCCGACCGGCGCCCTGGACACCAACACCGCCGCCGAGGTGCTCACCCTCCTGCGGCAGGCCGTGGACGCGATGGGCGCGACCGTCGTGATGGTCACGCACGACCCGGTCGCCGCGAGCTACGCCGACCGCGTGCTCTTCCTCGCCGACGGCGCGATCGTCGACCGGCTCCTCCGCGCCCCGGCGCACGAGATCGCCGAGCGGATGACCCGCCTCACCGCGCGCACTCCGGCCCCTGCCACGGCCTGGGCCGCGGAGGGGACCCGGTGAAGCCGCTCACCAACGGGCTGGCCCGCGCGGCCGTCCGCTTCAAGCCGTCCGCCTTCGCGGGCACCTTCATTGCCCTGACCGTGGCCGCGGCGATCGTGTCCGCGTGCGGCATCCTGCTGGAGACCGGGATCCGGGCCTCCGTACCGCCGCAGCGCTATGCGAGCGCCCCGGTCGTGGTCGCCGCCGACCAGCGGGTGCACTACGTCATCGGCCATGGCGACGGCCGCTCGGACGAATCCGAGCAGGTCCCCGACCGCGCCCGGCTCGACGCCTCCCTGGTGGCCACCGCCGCCCGCACCCAGGGGGCCGCGGCCGCGGCCCCGGATGTGACCTTCCCTCTCCGCACCGCCCATGGGGCGCTCAGCGGCCATGGCTGGGGCTCGGCCCCCTTCACGGGGGTGGCACTCGCCTCGGGCGCGGCGCCCCGTGACGGCGAGGCGGTCCTCAGCCCCGGGGCCGCCCGTGCGGCGGGTACCGGCGTCGGCGGCCGGATCACGGTGACGGCGCCGGACGGCCGCCACACGTTCCGGGTCGCCGGTGTGACCCATAAGGCGGGCGGCGCCGACGGCGACGGCCTTACGGCGTGGTTCACCGACCGCCGGGCCCAGGCGCTGAGCGGCCATCCCACCACGGTGGACGCCGTCCTCGTCCGCCCCCGCCCCGGCATCACGCCGGACCGCCTGGCCGCCCATCTGGAGCGGGCCGTGAAGGGCGCGGCGCACTCCCCGCGCGTGCACACCGGCGGCGGCCGCGGCGCCATCGAAGAGCCCGCGCTCGCGAACGCCAGGGAGACGCTCATGGGGCTCGGCGGCTCCTTCGGCGGGATCGCGACCGCCGTCGCCGTCTTCACCACGGCGGGCACCGTCTCCCTCTCCGTCGGGCAGCGCGGCCGCGAGGTGGCCCTGCTGCGGGCGATCGGCGCCACCCCGCGCCAGATCCGCCGCTCCGTCGCGGCCGAGGCGGTGCTGGTGGCACCGCTCGCGGGCGCGGTCGGCCTGCTGCCCGGGTACGCGCTCGCCCACTGGTGGTTCGGACAGCTCAAGGAGAAGGGCGCCATCCCCGGGCCCGTGGAGCTCTCCGTCTCCTGGATCCCGCTCGTCACCGCCGTCGGCGCGGGGCTTCTCACCTCGCTCCTGGCCGGCCTGATGGCCGCCCGCCGCCCGGCGCGGATCCCGCCGGGGCGGGCGCTCGGCGAGGCGGCCGTCGAACGGCTGAGGCCCGGTGTGATCCGTACGGTCCTCGGTGTCGCGGCCCTCGTCGGCGGCATCGTCATGACCGGCGTCGCCGCCTCCGCCTCCGGCGACGACGCGGCCAACGCCGCGCTCGGGGTCGTGATGCTGTTCATGCTCGCCGTGGCCCTGCTCGGCCCGGTCATCGCCCGGCTGTGCGCCTGGCTGATCGGTCTGCCGCTGCGCGCGGGACCGGCGTCGGCCCATCTGGCCTCGGCCAACAGCCGGGCCAACGCCCGCCGCCTGGCCTCGGCGATCACCCCGATCGTGCTGGCCATGGCCTTCGCCTCGACGCTCGTGTTCATGCACACCAGCGAAGACCGCGCGGGCGACCGCCAGCGGCGGGCGGGCATCGTCGCCGACCAGGTGATCTCCGCCCCGGACGGGCTCCCCTCCGGTACCGCGGCCCGCGCCGGTTCCGTACGGGGCGTGGCCGCGTCGGTGGGGCTGCTGCGCACGGGGGTGCTGGTCCCGGTGGGCTCGGGCGACGGCCGCTGGCTGCGGACCGCGTCGACGCAGGGCGTCTCGGGGAGCTGCCGCGACCTGGCGGCCGTACAGGACCTGGACGTTCGTAAGGGCCGCCTGGACGCCCTGGGGCCGGGCCGGGTGGCCGTCGACGCGCTCCTGGCGAAGGCGGCCCACGCCCGGGTCGGGCACCGGCTCGCCCTCCACCTCCCGGACGGTACGAGGATCTCGCCCACCGTGGTCGCGATCTACGGGCGCGGGCTGGGGATCGCCGAGCTCACCCTGCCCCGTACGGCGCTGGCCGGCCATGTGACGTCCTCGTTCGACAGCGATGTGCTGGTGCGGGACGCGGAGGGGGCGGACCGTAAGGCCGTCGCGGCGGCGCTGGGCCGGCTCGGCGAGCAGGTCACCGACCGGGACGGCTACGCGGCGGCCCAGGACGAGGACCGGAAGCTGAACGCCTGGGCCAACACCGTCATGGCGGCCGTCCTCGGCGGCTTCGCCGCCGTCGCCGCCGTCAACACCCTGGTCATGACGGTGCTGGACCGCCGCCGCGAACTGGGCACCCTGCGGCTGATCGGCACCACCCGGCGGCAGGTGCTCGGGATGGTGCGCTGGGAGGCGCTGCTGGTGGCCACGGCGGGCATCGCCCTGGGCACGGCGATCGCCTTGGCCACGCTGGTGCCGATGATGCGCGGCCTGACCGGCGAGGACCCGTACGTGCCGCCGCTCACCTACGCGGGCTTCGCGGGCGCCGCCGTGGCGCTCGGCCTTGCGGCGACGGCGCTCCCGGCCCGTGCGGCGCTGCGCCGCAGCACGCCGAAGCCGTGAAAGGGCTGGCCCGTGGAGTCCGCGATCCAGCCCTTCACGTCGTGTCCTTCGGCGCGCTAGGCCGCCGTCGTGGTGCGGCTGCGGGCCTGTTCGGCGGGATCCTTACGGAAGGCCCAGGCCATCTTCGGCTCCATGGCGAAGCGGAAGGCGCGCTGGACAGGAGGCGTGCACAGCACGGTGACCACAGTGGCGGCGATGACCGTGACCGCGATCTCCCCCAGCGGCTTGTGCAGCCACTCGTGGTTGTCGAACCAGCCCCAGAAGCGGGAGCCCTTGGCGAGGAAGCCGTGCAGCAGGTAGCCGTACAGCGTCCCGGCGCCCAGCACCGTGAACCACATGTGCCGCCGCGGCACCCAGGCGAAGAAGCAGCTCACCAGCACGACCGAGCAGCCGAAGAGGGCGAGCGTCATCACCGGGCCGGTCCACGGCGGCGCGCCCAGCTCCTGGACGCTGTCGCGGTGGTAGAACCACGCCGAGCTCATCCGCGGCGCCGCCCAGTAGGCGAACACGAGGGCGCACGCGAAGATCGGCACGGACGCGATCCGCACGGAGCGGCGGCGGATCATCTGGAAGTGCTCGGGCTTCATGCACAGGCCGAGGACGAAGAACGGCAGGAACTGGAGCAGCCGCTGCATGTCCAGGTCGTCGCCGATGTCGGGCGAGACCGCCGCGAGGGTGGCGACCGCGAGCGAGAGCGGGATCGGCCAGCGCACCAGCTTCCAGAGCGGAGTGGACAGCCGCCATACGAACAGCGCGATCAGGAACCAGGTGAGGTACCAGGGGTCGAGCAGGCTGAAGTCGTACGTCGGGTCGTCGTCCGCCCAGCGCTTGAACAGCGTGTACGCGACCTCGAAGATCACGTAGGGCACCGCTACGCCGGTGACCAGCCGCTTGAGCCGGTCCGGCCGCATGTCGAAGCTGCGCGAGAAGTAGCCGGAGATCAGGATGAAGGCCGGCATGTGGAAGGTGTACACGACCATGTACAGCGCTTCCGCGGTGCGGCTGGAGTCGGTCAGCGGCTCCCAGGAGTGGGCCATCGCGACCAGCACGATCGCGAGGTACTTCGCGTTGTCGAAGAACGCGTCCCGCTGTTTGCGCTTCTGTCCGGCGGGGGCGCTGGGGGCGGGCGGGGTGGACGCCTGCTGCCCTGGTTCTTCGGCCCGCGGCGTAGGGGGAGTGGGCGCCGCCTCCTGGGGGAGGGGGGTCCGCTGATAACCGTGCGGGCGCAGGGAGTTGGTCACAGGCCCTCCCACCAGGAACTGGGGGAGACCACCCGGGACCTCACTGCGCGTGGGGGAGTCATGGCAGCGTGAAACATCTAAGGCACGATAGCGCTCAAACCTGTATTGCGTAAAACCCCGGTCTGTTTGCTTTCCGTTCATGGTCTTCGCGTCGCGACTGATAGCCGACCCCGAGAAGTCGGTGGGGAGTCGACAAAGCGATGCGATCATTCGATATCTCGGCCCAGGCTGCCCGTTCTGACCACTTTCATCCTACTTAATTGGGGCATATGCCCCGCAGGAGGCTCTGGCGGAATGTCTGATTCATTGATGTTTTGTCACCCTGTCGAGTGATCGCCGGACGAATTCCGAATTCCCGCCCGAGATCATCCGGGGCGGCCGGAATTAAACAAGCCGGGCGCCGCGCCGAGTTGTGGGCAGTATCACCCGTGGCCCTTTGAATGAGCGGTTAGCGGGTGGGTATCGGACGGGTGGGTGGCGTGTGCACAGGTGTCCGTATATCGCTCCATCCCACTGCTGAGCGGCGGGAGTTGATGGCACGATGGTGGCTGCGGGGGTGTGCGGGGTCGCGTGCTTCCGGGGCCTGTGAGACGTGTGCGACTGAGGGTGGGATGTTGTGGCCATTTCCCTGTCATTGGTGCTGCTGGTGGGCATCATCCTGGTGATAATGATCCGGAATGGCCGGGTCAAGTGGGGCCCTGCCCTCGTCGCGATCCTCTTCGGGTTCCTGCTCGCCTCGTCCGACGTCGCGCCGGACATCCAGAAGTTCCTCGACTCGGCCGCCGAGGCGATTGCCGACATCAACCCCTGACGCCGCCCCGGCTCAACCCCTGAGGCATCCGCGCCCCGCGTCACGGGGGCGCGGATGCCCGGGCGTGCGTTCGTGTGCGCATAAGCAAACGGCCCGGCTCCGGGGAGATCCCCGGGCCGGGCCGAAAGCGGTGGAGCGGGCGACGGGAATCGAACCCGCGTAGCCAGTTTGGAAGACTGGGGCTCTACCATTGAGCTACGCCCGCACGCGTCGCGTACACGGATGCACCGGTCGCCCGGACACCTCCGCCCAGGCATGATCACCCGGATCGCGGCACGAGATGCATCGTAGCGGTTCTCCACCGTTCCCCGCACACCCTTGCCCACCAGTCGAATAACCGGCAGCCGGGGGGTCCGCGGGCATGTACCCTACGTGTCGCACCGACGGGGTGTGGCGCAGCTTGGTAGCGCGTCCGCTTTGGGAGCGGAAGGTCGTCGGTTCGAATCCGGCCACCCCGACCATCCACAGGCGTCAAGATCGCGTTGTGGGGCCCGTCATGCTTGCGGTTACTATGCAAGCTGCGTGTCTGTGTCTTTTTAACCGGACGCGAATCCGCTGCGACGCGACAGCGCACCGCAGCTGAACACCACACGTCAGCCCCCAAGGAGACCGAACCGTGAAGAGCGCCGTGGAGAACCTGAACCCGACCCGGGTTCGGCTCACTGTCGAGGTGCCCTTCGAGGAGCTCAAGCCCAGCCTCGACGCGGCGTACAAGAAGATCAACCAGCAGGTCACGGTGCCTGGGTTCCGTAAGGGCAAGATCCCGGCCCGCATCATCGACCAGCGGTTCGGTCGTGGCGCCGTGCTGGAAGAGGCCGTCAACGAGGCGCTCCCGAAGTTCTACACCGACGCGGTCAACGAGGGTGAGCTGAACCCGCTCGGCCAGCCCGAGGTCGACATCACCGAGCTCAAGGACAACGAGCTCCTGACCTTCACCGCCGAGGTCGACATCCGCCCGACGATCGAGATCCCGGACTACTCCGGTATCGAGGTCACCGTCGACGCCGTCGAGGTCTCGGACGAGGACCTCGACAAGTCCGTCGAGCAGCTGCGCGAGCGGTTCGCCACCACCAGCCCGGTGGAGCGCGCCGCCGCCGAGGGCGACATCGTCGTGATCGACCTGGAGGCCAAGGTCGAGGGCGAGGTCCTGGAGGACGGTGTCGCCACCGGCGTCAGCTACACCATCGGCTCGGGTGAGCTGCTGGACGGCATCGACGAGGCCGTGACCGGCCTGGAGGCGGGCGGCGAGGCCACCTTCACCTCCGAGCTCAAGGGCGGCTCCGCCCAGGGCAAGGAGGCCGAGGTCTCGGTCAAGGTCTCCGAGGTCAAGGCCCGTGAGCTGCCGGAGCTCGACGACGACTTCGCCCAGCTGGCCAGCGAGTTCGACACCCTCGAGGAGCTGCGCGCGGACAGCCGTAAGCGCCTGGAGCGGTCGAAGAAGTTCGAGCAGGCCACCCAGGCCCAGGAGAAGGTGCTGGACGCCCTGCTGGAGCTGGTCGAGGTGCCGATCCCCGAGAAGCTCCTCGAGGAAGAGATCAACACCCGTAAGCACAACCTCGAGCACCACCAGCTCGCCCAGATGGGCCTGAACCTCGACTCGTACCTGCAGATGCAGGACAAGACCGCCGAGGAGTTCGACGCCGAGCTCAAGGAGCAGGCCGAGAAGGGCATCCGGACCCAGTTCGTCCTCGACGAGCTGGTCAACAAGGAGCAGCTGTCCGTCGGCCAGGAGGAGCTCACCGAGCACCTCATGCGCCGTGCGCAGTCCTCCGGCATGAGCCCGGACCAGTTCGCCCAGGCCGTCGTCGAGGGCGGCCAGGTGCCGATGCTCGTCGGCGAGGTCGCCCGCGGCAAGGCGCTGGCCGTGGTGGTCGAGGCCGCCAAGGTCGTCGACGACAAGGGCGAGACCGTCGACCTGGACGACGAGGAGGACGAGACCGGCGAGACGGTCGAGGCCACCTCCGAGGCCGTCGAGGCGCCCGCCGAGGCCGCGACCGAGGCCGCCGAGGAGCCCGCGGAGTCCCAGGAGAAGCAGGACAAGGCCGAGAGCTGATCCCGGTCCGCTCCACAGCCCGTAACGAACGGGCCCGAACGTCTGCGCGCGTCCGGGCCCGTTCGTGTTCCGCGATGCCGGTCCGGTGCCGGAACATGCGCTCAGAGCGAACAGTTCCTGATGCGGGATGGCGCCCGCCGACCAGCGCGTTAGGGTCCGTAGATACGAGGGCAGGGGAGTCTCGCAAGCCCGCCGGGGCCGCACCGGCGGCCACACCCCCGCACCCCAGAAGAAGACGCTGAGACGGCCAGTCAGCCGTCAGAGACGAGCAGGTGGATACGTGACGAATACGATGCCTTCCGCCGCCGGCGAGCCGACCGTCGGTGGCCTCGGCGACCAGGTCTACAACCGGCTGCTCGGCGAGCGGATCATCTTCCTCGGCCAGCCGGTCGACGACGACATCGCCAACAAGATCACGGCTCAGCTGCTCCTGCTCGCCGCCGATCCGGACAAGGACATTTACCTCTACATCAACTCTCCGGGCGGCTCGATCTCGGCCGGCATGGCGATCTACGACACCATGCAGTACATCCAGAACGACGTGGTCACCATCGCCATGGGCCTCGCCGCCTCGATGGGCCAGTTCCTGCTGAGCGCGGGCACCCCGGGCAAGCGTTTCGCGCTGCCCAATGCCGAGATCCTGATCCACCAGCCCTCCGCGGGTCTGGCGGGTTCCGCCTCGGACATCAAGATCCACGCCGAGCGGCTGCTGCACACCAAGAAGCGCATGGCCGAGCTGACCTCCTTCCACACCGGCCAGACGGTTGAGCAGATCGTCCGTGACTCCGACCGCGACCGCTGGTTCTCCGCCCAGGAGGCCAAGGAGTACGGCCTGGTCGACGACGTCATGACGTCCGCCTCCAGCGTTCCGGGCGGGGGCGGCACCGGGGCCTGAGTCCCGCCGTCCCGTAGCCGACCTCCAGCCCCCAGATCGCCACAGGATGGTGAAGACCCAGATGAGCAACTTCCCCGGCAGCGGCCTGTACACCGGCCCGATGGCCGAATCCCGCTATGTCGTTCCGCGTTTCGTCGAGCGCACCTCCCAGGGCATCCGCGAGTACGACCCGTACGCGAAGCTCTTCGAGGAGCGCGTGATCTTCCTGGGCGTCCAGATCGACGACGCCTCGGCCAACGACGTCATGGCGCAGCTGCTGTGCCTGGAGTCGATGGACCCGGACCGTGACATTTCGGTCTACATCAACTCTCCCGGCGGCTCGTTCACCGCGCTGACCGCCATTTACGACACGATGCAGTTCGTCAAGCCCGACATCCAGACGGTCTGCATGGGCCAGGCGGCGTCCGCCGCGGCCGTGCTGCTCGCCGCCGGTACGCCGGGCAAGCGGATGGCCCTGCCCAATGCCCGCATCCTGATCCACCAGCCGTACAGTGAGACCGGGCGTGGTCAGGTCTCCGACCTGGAGATCGCGGCCAACGAGATCCTGCGGATGCGCTCGCAGCTCGAGGAGATGCTGGCCAAGCACTCCACCACGCCCATCGAGAAGATCCGCGACGATATCGAGCGGGACAAGATCCTCACGGCCGAGGAGTCCCTGGCGTACGGTCTTGTCGACCAGATCGTTTCCACCCGCAAGACGTCGGTCGGTCTCGGCTGAATCTTCGGTGGCGACACCTCCCTTGGACCGAGTAGGTCCAAGGGGGGCCCGAACCGGGGGCCCGGCAAGGTACCGTCGTAGAGGGCTGGGGGCCCCGGCCCACGGGAAAAGAAGCAGAAAGCGCAGCGCAAGCACCCGGTTCCGCGCAGCAAAGCGGATCCAAGGCGAAGGGGAAGCACCTCGTGGCACGCATCGGTGACGGCGGCGACCTGCTCAAGTGCTCGTTCTGCGGGAAGAGCCAGAAGCAGGTGAAGAAGCTCATCGCGGGCCCGGGTGTGTACATCTGCGATGAATGCATCGATCTCTGCAACGAGATCATCGAGGAGGAGCTCGCCGAGACCTCCGAAGTGCGCTGGGAGGAACTCCCCAAGCCGCGCGAGATCTATGAATTCCTCGAGGGCTATGTGGTCGGCCAGGAGGCCGCCAAGAAGGCCCTCTCGGTCGCCGTCTACAACCACTACAAGCGGGTTCAGGCGGGCGAGAACGGCGGCCACAGCCGGGACGACGGCATCGAGTTGGCCAAGTCCAACATTCTGCTGCTCGGCCCCACCGGCTCCGGCAAGACCCTGCTCGCGCAGACCCTCGCCCGGATGCTCAACGTCCCCTTCGCGATCGCCGACGCCACCGCGCTCACCGAGGCGGGCTATGTCGGCGAGGACGTGGAGAACATCCTCCTCAAGCTGATCCAGGCCGCCGACTACGACGTCAAGAAGGCCGAGACGGGCATCATCTACATCGACGAGATCGACAAGGTGGCCCGTAAGAGCGAGAACCCCTCGATCACCCGCGATGTGTCCGGCGAGGGCGTCCAGCAGGCGCTGCTGAAGATCCTGGAAGGGACCACGGCGTCGGTGCCGCCGCAGGGCGGCCGGAAACATCCGCACCAGGAGTTCATCCAGATCGACACCACGAATGTGCTGTTCATCGTGGGCGGTGCCTTCGCCGGTCTGGAGAAGATCATCGAGTCGCGGGCGGGTGCCAAGGGCATCGGGTTCGGCGCCACGATCCGCTCCAAGCGCGAGATCGAGGCGAGCGACCAGTTCCAGGAGGTCATGCCCGAGGACCTGGTGAAGTTCGGAATGATCCCGGAATTCATCGGCCGTCTCCCGGTCATCACCTCCGTCCACAACCTCGACCGCGAGGCGCTGCTGCAGATCCTCGTCGAGCCGCGGAACGCTCTGGTGAAGCAGTACCAGCGGCTGTTCGAACTCGACGGTGTGGAGCTGGACTTCGACCGCCCGGCCCTGGAGGCCATCGCCGACCAGGCGATCCTGCGCGGCACCGGGGCCCGGGGCCTGCGCGCCATCATCGAGGAAGTGCTGATGTCGGCGATGTACGAGGTGCCGTCCCGCAAGGACGTGGCCCGCGTCGTCATCACCGAGGACGTCGTGCACTCCAATGTGAATCCCACGCTGGTGCCCCGCACCCGGGGCACCGAGCCGGGCGAGCGGCACGAGAAGAGCGCGTAGGCGCCCCGCGCGCGTAGCCGCCCCGCAGAGAGCATGCGAAGAGGGCCCCGGTATCCCGGGGCCCTCTTCGTGTCGTACGCGCCCTGTGGGCGTCTTACGGGCGGTTCAGGCCGGCTTGCGGGTGTCCTGGTAGATGCCCGCGGTCACCTTGGCGAAGGACTCCATGTCGGCGTCCGACGCCGAGGTGTTCTCCGCGTTGACGTCGAGCACCATCGCCGCGTCCGTCTCCTCCGCCCAGACGCAGGCCGGGGCGTAGATCCGGTCGTAGAGCTTGACCACCTCGCACTCCACCGAGGGGCCGTCAGCGCCCTCCGGCTGGAACCGCTTGCGCTTCTCCTCCACCGTGGGGGAGCCGTCGCCGCCCGCGAAGCCCTTGAACATCTCGTCCCGGACCGCTTCCGGGTCCCTGATCTCGCCGTACATCCCGGAGAAGGCGAGCCCCGAGTTGTCGTCGTCCGACCGCTTGTACTGGGCCAGGACCGACGTGGCGCCCTCGGGCATGCTGCCCTGCACGCTGGTGCCCTCGTTGTCGAGGTCGTCCGTGCCCTTGTCCAGCGTGTACGTGCCGTCGTCGAGCGTCTTGGGGGTGACCAGCTTCATCGACTTCGGGCCGTCGTCGCCGCCGGACAGCACCACGGCGCCGGTGACGATCGCGCCCACCACCACGAGCCCGGCCACCGTCACCGCGATGATCTTGGTGCGGTTGCCGCCCCGGCCGGCCGCGGGCGGCGCGGGGTAGGGTGACTGGCCGTAGGGACCCGCCTGCTGCGGGTAGCCGTAGCCCTGCGGGGGCTGCGCTTGCGGATAGCCGTATCCCTGCGGCTGCGCGTACGGGTTGGGCTCCGCGGGCTGCTGCTGCCCTCCGCTGTACGGATTGGGCTGGGCGCCCCCGTACGGGCTGGGTCCGCCGCCGTAGGGCCCCGGTGGCGGTGGCTGGTTGTGGCTCATGGCTGTGGGGGTCCCCCTCCGGATCGGCTGTGGCCTGTGAACTGGGTGGCCCGCTCGGCTACTTGATCTCCACGCGCGCGTCGTTGCGGACCTTCGCGGTGACGTCACCGGCCTCGTCGAGCGACATGCTGTTGCCGGACAGCGCCGCGGCCGCGTCGGAGACGATCACATAGCCCACGGTGCTGTTGTCACCCCACATGCAGATCGGGATCGTGAACCCCTTGCTGGGTATGCCGCTGGAGCTCGAGCCCTCGCCCGGGGTGAACTTGGTGTTCTGACACTTCATCACGGCGTTCTCGAAGCCGCTGGGCGTCACCGTCTCCGGGCTGCCCACGAGCTCGGCCTTCATCCCGCTGCTGGTGGAAGAGTCCTTCTCGGCCTCCTGAGCGATCTTCGCGAAGGCGCCGTCGACGACCGCCTCCGGGTCCTTCACTTCGCCCCAGACCCCGTTGAGCTGGAGCTTCTTCACGCTCATGCCCTCGCCGGACTTGTACTCCGCGCTCACGGGTTCGGGGTTGCTGACGCCGAACTTCTCGAAGTCGTCCGCGTCCGAGGAGGTGAGCCCGCCGCCGGAGCCGGAGGACTCCTTGGTGTAGTCGCCTGCCACCGTCTCGGGGGTGGTGAGCTTGTACCGCTTGCCGTCGTCGGCGACCTTGCCGCCGCCACCGCCGCCGTTGTCGTCCCCGCCCTGGAACACCAGGACGCCGCCGACGATCGCGGCCACCACGACCACCGCGCCGATCGCGAGCGCCAGGCCCTTCTTCTTGCCGCCGCCCTGTCCCGGGTCCGGCTGGTACGGGCCCGGCATGCCCGGCTGGCCGTACGGCTGCTGCTGGCCGTACGGGTTCGGGGGCTGTCCGTAGGGGCCCGGCTGCCCCTGCGGCTGTCCGGGGTAGCCGTAGCCCGGCTGGGGCGGCTGCGGCGGCTGTCCGTAGGGACCCGGCTGCTGCGGGTAGCCGTAGCCGGGCTGGCCGGCCGCACCACCCTGTCCGTAGGGACCCGGCTGTTGGG
This sequence comes from Streptomyces sp. NPDC007875, assembly GCF_042868035.1. Lineage (NCBI taxonomy): Bacteria > Bacillati > Actinomycetota > Actinomycetes > Kitasatosporales > Streptomycetaceae > Streptomyces > Streptomyces sp. NPDC007875. The sequence continues at coordinate 159,815 of NZ_JBIADZ010000007.1, forward strand.
GCTGCTGGCCATAGGGGCCCGGCTGGTTGTAGCTCATCTGTATCCCTCGTTGGTGAAACCGCTGTTGTGTTGCTGTTCGCCGGTCGCGGGCTAGCCGTCGATCTCGACGCGCGCGTCCTTGCGCACCTTGGCCGTGAGGCCGGCGGCGTCCTCAAGGGACATGCCACCACCGAGCACCGCGGCCGCCGGGTCCGCCATGACTGTGACGCCCAGGGTGTCCTTGTCGCCCCAGACGCACGCGGGGGCCTCCATGGATCCCTGATCCGAGGTGAACTTCATGGACTGGCACTTCAGGACATCCCCGTCGAAGCCGTCCGGGGAGAACGTCTGGGGGCTGCCCTTGGCCTGCGCTGTGCCGTTGTCCTGCAGCGTCTTGACGATGACCGCCAGTGCGAGGTCCGCCCCCCGCGCCGGGTCGGTCACATCGCCCCAGACGCCGGTGAACTTCAGCATCTCCTTGCCGGAGGTCTGATAGTCGGCCGCTACCAGATGCGGGTCCTTGACGACCGGCACCTGCTGGAGGTCCTTCCTGCCCGCCGCGGACAGGTCGCTGTCGTCCGTGCCCGAACCCTGGCGCTCGTAGTCCGCGGCCACGGTCTTGGGCGTGGTCAGCTTGTACGGGCCGCCGCTGCCGCCGCCGAACAGCATGAAGGCCCCCGCCCCCAGCGCCCCCACGACCACCACCGCGCCGACCGCGAGACCCACCTTGCGGCCCTTACCGCGGCCACCGGCCGCCGGTCCCTGGGGCGGCGGCGCCTGGGGCCCGCCGTAGTAGCCCGGGCCCTGCTGGGGCACGGGGCCCGGCTGGGGAGGCTGGGGCGGCTGCCCGTAAGGGTTCGCGGGCTGAGGGTGTCCATAGCCGCCGGGCCCGCCGTAGGGGCCCGGCTGACCGTAGCCGCCCTGCGACGGCTGGCCGTAGCCCGGTGTCTGCGCATACGGATTGGGCACCGGCGGCTGGCCGGCGCCGTACGCCCCTGGCTGGCCCCCATAGGGGCCGGGCTGCGGCGGCGGCTGCTGATGGCTCATGTGCCTCTCCTTATGCGCATGACAGTTCCAAACATCCTTCCCGACGCCCCAGGGCGCCTTGGCCCCGGGGCCACAACGGGTTCGTAACGGAAGGCCGCGGCCCTTTAGACTGCGGAGGTGACCGAGAACTCTTCGCAGCGCCCCACGAGCGGGCCGAACAGCCACCCCGAACTGCCGACCCAGTACGCGCCGGCCGATGTAGAGGGGCCGCTGTACGAGCGCTGGGTAGAGCGCGGTTACTTCGAGGCGGACGCGAAGAGCGACAAAGAGCCCTACACCATCGTCATCCCGCCCCCCAATGTGACCGGCTCGCTCCACCTCGGCCATGCCTTCGAGCACACGATCATCGATGCGCTCACCCGGCGCAAGCGAATGCAGGGCTTTGAGACGCTCTGGCAGCCCGGTATGGACCACGCCGGTATCGCCACGCAGAACGTCGTCGAGCGCGAGCTGGCCAAGGAGGGCGTCTCCCGCCACGACCTGGGCCGCGAGGCGTTCGTCGAGCGCGTCTGGCAGTGGAAGCGCGAGTCCGGCGGGCAGATCTCCGGCCAGATGCGGCGCCTGGGCGATGGCGTCGCCTGGAACCGCGAGCGCTTCACCATGGACGAGGGGCTCTCCAAGGCCGTCCAGACGATCTTCAAGCGGCTCTACGAGGACGAGCTGATCTACCGCGCCGAGCGCATCATCAACTGGTGCCCGCGCTGCCTTACGGCCATCTCGGACATCGAGGTGGAGTACGACGACGATGACGGCGAGCTCGTCTCGATCCGGTACGGCGAGGGCGACAGCTCCATCGTCGTGGCGACGACCCGCGCCGAGACGATGCTGGGAGACACCGCGGTCGCCGTCCACCCCGACGACGAGCGCTACCGCCATCTGGTCGGCACCGAGATCGAACTGCCGCTCACCGGCCGCCGGATCCCGATCGTCGCCGACGAGCATGTCGACCCCGAGTTCGGCACCGGCGCGGTCAAGGTCACCCCGGCCCACGACCCGAACGACTTCGAGATCGGGCAGCGGCACGGCCTGCCGAACCTGACCGTCATGGACGAGCACGCGGTCATCACCGCCCATGGCCCCTTCCAGGGCCTGGACCGGCTGGAGGCGCGCAGCGCCGTCGTCGGCGCCCTGCGCGCCGAGGGCCGGATCGTCGCCGAGAAGCGCCCGTACACCCACTCCGTGGGCCACTGCTCGCGCTGTAAGACGACCATCGAGCCGCGGCTGTCCATGCAGTGGTGGGTCAAGGTCGGCCCGCTGGCCAAGGCCGCGGGCGACGCGGTCCGCGACGGCCGGGTGAAGATCCACCCGGAGGACATGTCGAAGCGCTACTTCGACTGGGTCGACAACCTCCACGACTGGTGCATCTCGCGCCAGCTGTGGTGGGGCCACCGGATCCCGGTCTGGTACGGGCCGAACGGCGAGGTCGTCTGCGTCGGACCGGACGAGGAGCCGCCGAGCGGCGAGGGCTGGCACCAGGACAGCGATGTCCTGGACACCTGGTTCTCGTCCGGCCTGTGGCCGTTCTCCACGCTCGGCTGGCCCGAGCAGACCGAGAGCATGAAGAAGTTCTATCCGAACTCGGTCCTGGTCACCGGCTACGACATCCTCTTCTTCTGGGTCGCCCGGATGATGATGTTCGGCCTGTACGCGATGGACGGCACCCCGCCGTTCCACACCATCGCGTTGCACGGCATGGTCCGCGACCAGTTCGGCAAGAAGATGTCCAAGTCCTTTGGTAACGCGGTCAACCCGCTGGACTGGATGGACACTTATGGATCGGATGCGGTCCGCTTCACCCTGGCCCGGGGCGCCAACCCCGGGGTCGACGTCCCGATCGGGGAGGACTGGGTCCAGGCGTCCCGCAACTTCGCCAACAAGATCTGGAACGCGACCCGCTTCGCGCTGATGAACGGCGCGACGGTCGAGGGTGAACTGCCCGCCCCCGAGCGGCTGTCCGCCACCGACCGCTGGATCCTGTCCCGGCTGAATGAGGTCGTCGCCGAGGTCGACGCGTACTACGAGGACTACCAGTTCGCCAAGCTCTCCGACGTCCTCTACCACTTCGCGTGGGACGAGGTCTTCGACTGGTACGTCGAGCTGTCCAAGACCACCTTCGCCAAGGGCGGTGCGGAGGCCGATGCCGCGCGGCGCGTCCTCGGCGAGGTCCTGGACGTCACGCTGCGACTGCTGCACCCGGTGGTCCCGTTCGTCACCGAGAAGCTGTGGACCTCGCTGACCGGCCAGGAGTCCGTCGTCATCGCGGACTGGCCCGGTGACAGCGGCTTCCGGGACGAGGCGGCCGAGCGGGAGATCGAGAACCTCCAGCAGGTGGTCACCGAGGTCCGCCGGTTCCGCGCCGACCAGGGCCTCCAGCCCGGTCAGCGGGTCCCGGCACGGCTGGAGTTGTCCGGCACCTCGCTCGCTGCCCACGAGGACGCGATGCGCTCCCTGCTGCGCCTCCAGCCGGCCGGTGAGGACTTCACGGCCACCGCCTCGCTGCCGGTCGCGGGCGCGACCGTGGCGCTGGACCTCTCCGGTGCGATCGACGTCGAGGCCGAGCGCAAGCGGCTGGCCAAGGACCTCGCCGCGGCCGAGAAGGACAAGGCGCAGACGACCGCGAAGCTGTCCAACGAGGGCTTCCTGGCCAAGGCCCCCGACCATGTCGTGGAGAAGATCCGCACCCGGCAGGCGACCGCCGAGGCCGATATCGCCCGGATCACCGCCCAGTTGGCGGCCCTCCCCAAGGGCTGACCGAGAGCCGGTCGTCACTGATCGCACAAGGCGCCCCCGCCGGAATCCGGCGGGGGCGCCTTGGTGTGTGCGATGTGCCACAGACGCCCGGAGAAGCCTCACAAACGCCTCACAGACGCCGCACAGGAAAGCCCCACCGGGAACCAAACACTGCCTTCCGGGAGTTCTCCGGCAGTACGTCCCGGAAGGAGCTCCACACTCCATGAACAAGCCGCTGCGAAGGGCCTCCATTTTCTCGCTTCTGCTCGTGCTGACCCTGCTCGCCTGGGCCACCTATGTGCAGCTGGCGAGAGGCGACAGTCTCCGGGACAACTCGCACAACAGCCGTGTGGCCATCTCCCAGTACGCCGGCCCGCTGGGCGACATCCTGGCCGGCGGCAAGCCGATCACCGGCTCGGCCTCCACCGACGGCGACCTGAAGTACAAGCGCACCTACACCGACGGCAAGCTCTGGGCCCCGGTCACCGGCTATGCCTCCCAGTCCTACGGCAGCACTCAGCTGGAGGCCCTGGACCGGCAGGTCCTCGACGGCTCCGACAGCCGGCTGAAGAACCCGCTCGAGGCGGTGACGCGGGAGCGGTCCAAGCCCGGCGATGTGATCACCACGATCAATCCGGCCGTGCAGAAGGCCGCCTATGAGGGCCTGGGCAACAAGACCGGCGCGGCCGTGGCGCTCGACCCCACGACCGGCGCCGTCCTGGGCCTGGCCAGCACGCCCTCGTACGACCCCGGCAGCTTCGCGGGCTCCTCCACCAAGGACCAGAAGGCGTGGCTCGCGCTGCAGAAGGACGAGAAGCAGCCGATGCTGAACCGCGCGCTGCGCCAGACGTACCCGCCGGGCTCGACCTTCAAGGTCCTGGTCGCCGCCGCGGCACTGGAGAACGGGCTGTACTCGTCGGTGGACGAGCCGACCAAGAGCCCGGATCCGTACCGGCTGCCGGGCACGATCACCGATATGCACAACGAGAACAGGTCGGCGCCCTGTAAGAACGCGACGATACGCACCGCGCTGGAGTACTCGTGCAACACGGTCTTCGCGAAGATGGCCGTGGACCTGGGCCAGTCCAAGGTGGCGGCGCAGGCCGAGAAGCTGGGCTTCGACGACTCCAAGCTGGACATCCCGGTGCGCGCCGCGAAGAGCCTCTACCCGAGTGGGATGAACGACTCGCAGACGGCCCTGAGCGGGTATGGGCCAGTTCGATGTGACGGCCACTCCGCTGCAGATGGCGATGGTTTCCTCGGCCATCGCGAACGACGGCAAGCTGATGACCCCGTACGAGGTCGACCGCACCACGGACGGCAGCGCCTCCGCCCTGGACCGTAACCAGGGCAAGACCTACGGCGAGGCGATGTCCAAGCACACCGCGTCCGAGCTGCAGTCCGCGATGCGGACGGTCGTGGACCAGGGCACCGGGACCAACGCGAAGATCCCCGGGGTGACGGTGGGCGGCAAGACCGGCACCGCCCAGCACGGTGAGAACAACAGCGCCAATCCCTACGCGTGGTTCATCAGCTACGCGGACGCCGGCAACGGCCACAAGGTCGCGGTCGCGGTGGTGGTCGAGGACAGCGACGCGGCCCGCGCCGACATCTCCGGCGGCGGCCTGGCGGGGCCGATCGCCAAGTCCATGATGAAGGCCGCACTCGCTGATACCGGGTCGTGACCCCCTCGGTGATACCGGGTCGTGACCCCGGGGATGGCGCTGGCCCGGCTTGTCACCCCTGCCTCGTAGACTGGTCGGCGTGAGCGAGGAGCGCCCCCAGAACGAGTCCGACGAGTTCGAAGAGATCGTCGAAGCCGAGACCGACCGCGACCCTGATCTGGCGGTGATCGAGGCCGGTAGCCGGACGCTGCGTGCGCAGTCCGGGCCACCGCAGGGGGACGGCATTCCCTCCCGCCCGGCCGACCCCGAGGTGGACCGCGCCCTGCGCGAGGTGGAGGGCGAGCTGGCCAAGCGCTGGCCGGAGACCAAGCTGGACCCGTCGCTGGTGCGCATCGAGTCGCTGATGGACATCCTCGGCTCGCCGCAGCGGGCCTATCCCTCGATCCACATCACCGGCACGAACGGCAAGACCAGCACCGCCCGTATGGTCGAGTCGCTGCTGGGCGCCTTCGAGCTGCGCACCGGCCGCTACACCAGCCCCCATGTCCAGTCGATCACCGAGCGGATCAGCCTGGACGGGGCGCCGATCTCCGCCGAGCGGTTCATCGAGACGTACCAGGACATCCAGCCGTACATCGAGATGGTCGACGCCCAGCAGGAGCACCGGCTGTCCTTCTTCGAGGTGCTCACCGGGATGGCGTACGCGGCCTTCGCGGACGCGCCCGTGGACATCGCGGTGATCGAGGTCGGCATGGGCGGCTCCTGGGACGCCACCAATGTGGTCGACGCGGGCGTCGCGGTGATCATGCCGATCTCGCTGGACCACACCGACCGGCTCGGCACCACTCCGGAGCAGATCGCCACGGAGAAGGCCGGCATAGTGAAGCAGGACGCCACCGTGGTGCTCGCGCAGCAGCCGGTGGAGGCGGCCTCCGTGGTGCTCAAGCGCGCCGTCGAGGTGGACGCCACGGTCGCCCGTGAGGGCATGGAGTTCGGTGTGCTCTCCCGGGAGGTGGCGGTCGGCGGTCAGCTGCTGACCCTGCGCGGCCTCGGCGGGGAGTACCCCGATGTCTTCCTCCCGCTGCACGGCGCCCACCAGGCGCACAACGCGGCGATGGCGCTGGCCGCCGTCGAGGCGTTCTTCGGCGTCGGCTCCCAGCACGCCCGCACGCTCGACATCGACACGATCCGCTCCGCCTTCGCCTCCGTGACCTCGCCGGGCCGGATGGAGGTCGTGCGCCGCAGCCCCACCGTGGTGCTGGACGCCGCGCACAACCCCGCGGGCGCCCGTGCGGCGGCCGAGGCGGTCACCGAGTCCTTCGACTTCAGCCGGCTGGTCGGCGTGGTCGGGGCGAGCGCCGACAAGGATGTCCGCGGTCTGCTGGAAGCCTTCGAGCCGATCTTCGCCGAGGTCGTGGTGACCCGCAATTCCAGCCATCGCGCGATGGACCCGGACGAGCTGGCCGCGATCGCCGTCGAGGTCTTCGGCTCCGACCGGGTCCAGGTCGAGCCGCGGCTGGACGATGCCCTGGAAGAAGCCATCACCCTGGCGGAGGAAGAGGGCGAATACGCCGGAGCGGGTGTTCTGGTGACCGGGTCGGTGATCACGGTCGGCGAGGCCCGGCTGCTTCTGGGAAGGGGCTGATATGCGAACGCTGTGCGCTTCCACCCTCATCGGTGAGTTCTTTGTGATCGGCTTCGCCGGGCTGGTCGCGATGAAGACGTCCGGGCTGTCGATGGGCACGGTCTGGACGGTCAGCGGGATCGCCATGGCGCTGTGTGTGCTGCTGTGCGGGATGCTGAGCCGTCCGGGCGCGGTGCAGATCGGCTGGGCCCTGCAGGTCGGCCTGGTGCTGAGCGGCTTCGTGGTGACCACCATGTTCGTCCTCGGGGTGGTCTTCGCCGCGCTGTGGTGGGCCTCGGTTCACTTCGGCCGTAAGGTCGACGAGGCGAAGGCGCGGTTCGCCGCGGCCTCGGCCGCCTCACCTGACACTGCGTGACGTGGGCCTCGTTCACCCATGTAGCCTCTGCCTCACAGCGCCACCCGCACGCCATTTCCCAAAGGAGCCCGCACCGTGAGCCAGCGCACGCTCGTCCTTCTCAAGCCCGACGCCGTCCGACGCGGTCTGGTGGGCGAGATTCTGGGGCGGATCGAGAAGAAGGCGGGCTGGACGATCAGCGCCCTCGAGCTGCGTCAGCTGGACCGTGAGGTCCTGGAGCAGCACTACGCCGAGCATGTCGGCAAGCCCTTCTACGAGCCCCTGATGGAGTTCATGGCCTCCGCTCCGGCCGTGGCGCTGGTCGTCGAGGGCGAGCGGGTCATCGAGGGCGTCCGGGCGCTGGCCGGACCGACCGACCCGATTGCCGCGGCGCCCGGGTCCATCCGTGGCGATTTCGGCACCATCGTTCGGGAAAATCTGATCCATGCCTCGGACTCGGAGGAGTCCGCCGAACGGGAAATCAAGATTTTCTTTCCCGGGCTCGCCTGATCCCGATCCGAGCGGTACTGATCGGCCATCAGTTTGATCATCAGCTTGCCACACCCCTGCTGACCTGGGGGCGGCCGAATCACCCGGCCGCCCTTCGGCATATGCGAGCCGATCGGGGGAACGCATCTCCGCGACACGACGTCACCATTAGAGGAGGCGGGGTCGTGTTCTGCTGACAATGGCGGAGGACCCCCGCAGCGTGTTCGAGCGGGCGTGACTACGATGAAGCTTCCGCGCCTCGCAGCGCACACCCATCCTGCCGACCTCTAGCAAGCAATCGCTCCAGCAGGGAAGGCCTGACGTATCCTCATGGGGAACAACATGTCGTTCATCGGCCGTGACATGGCTGTCGACCTCGGGACCGCCAACACGCTGGTGTACGTCAGGGGCCGCGGGATCGTCCTCAACGAGCCATCCGTCGTCGCCATCAACACCAACACCGGCGGAATTCTCGCCGTGGGCGCCGAGGCGAAGAAGATGATCGGCCGCACCCCTGGCAACATCGTCGCTGTGCGTCCGCTCAAGGACGGCGTTATCGCCGACTTCGAGATCACCGAGCGGATGTTGCGGTACTTCATCCTGAAAATTCATAAGCGCCGCTATCTCGCCCGGCCCCGTGTGGTCGTCTGTGTGCCGTCCGGTATCACCGGAGTCGAGCGCCGTGCCGTCATCGAGGCGTCCACCCAGGCGGGCGCCCGTCAGGTGCACATCATCGAGGAGCCCATGGCCGCGGCCATCGGTTCCGGCCTTCCCGTCCACGAGGCCACCGGCAACATGGTCGTGGACATCGGCGGCGGCACGACCGAGGTCGCCGTCATCTCGCTGGGCGGCATCGTCACCGCGCAGTCCATCCGGGTGGCGGGGGATGAGCTGGACAACGCGATCATCCAGCACATCAAGAAGGAATACAGCCTGCTGCTCGGTGAGCGCACCGCCGAGAACATCAAGATCACCATCGGTTCCGCGGCCGAGAGCGACGAGGAAGAACACACCGAGATCCGCGGCCGTGACCTGGTCAGTGGCCTCCCCAAGACCGTCGTGATCTCGGCCGCCGAGGTCCGCAAGGCCATGGAGGAGCCGGTCAACTCGATCGTCGACGCCGTCAAGACCACCCTCGACAAGTGCCCCCCGGAGCTCTCCGGCGACGTCATGGACCGCGGCATCGTGCTCACCGGCGGCGGTGCGCTGCTGCGCGGCCTGGATGAGCGGCTGCGCCAGGAGACCGGGATGCCGATCCATATCGCCGAGGATCCGCTGGACTCCGTCGCGCTCGGGTCCGGCAAGTGCGTGGAGGAGTTCGAGGCGCTCCAGCAGGTGCTGGACGCCCAGCCCCGCAGATGACAATCCGGCGAACCGGCCGTGCGGGTGGTTGGCCGCCCGTGCGGCGGAACGCTGATATACAGGCATAAGGCTCCCCAGGACCGGCCGGTCACCACATCACCGGCACCGGCACCGGTCCGACTTCGACGAGGAAGGCACGTCGCCGCACGTGAGGGACACACGAGAGAGCCGGCTGCTCCTGGTGCTGCTGGTCGCCATCGCGTTCGCGCTGATCACGGTGGATATCCGCGGCGGCGAGGACTCACCCCTCGATGGCGCCCGTCAGGCCGCCGCTTCTGTTTTCGGGCCCGTGGAGGACGGCGTCGCGTCCGCCGTTGACCCGGTCGGCAACGCCGTCGCGGCCGTACGGGAATCCGGTGACCGGCACGACCGGGTCCGCCGTCTGGAGGAAGAGAACACCAAACTCAAGCAAAAGCTCGGCAACGACTCCCGCAACCGCGCCCGCTCCGCCGAGCTCGACAAGCTGCTCAAGACCGCGGGCGCCGGCCAATACGGCATCAAGGGCGCCCAGGTCATCGGCATCGGCGCCGCCCAGGGCTTCTCCTGGACCGTCACCCTCGACATCGGCAGCAACGACGGCATCCGCCGCGACATGACCGTCATCAACGGCGACGGCCTGGTCGGCCGGGTCACCACCGTCGGCTCCTCGACGGCGACCGTGCTGCTCGCCATCGACCCGGACTTCACCGTCGGCACCCGTATGGAGGGGTCGGGCGAGCTCGGCTTCGCCACCGGGCGCGGCGACCGCTCGCTCCATGTGCAGCTCCTCAACGGCAAGGCCCGGATCAAGCAGGGCGACCGGATGGTCACCTTCGGCTCCCAGGCGGACAAGCCCTTCGTCCCCGGAGTCCCGGTCGGCAAGGTCGTGCGCGTCGACCCCACCGGAGGGGATCTCACCCGCACGCTTCAAGTGCGCCCGTACGTGCGGTTCAGCAAGCTGGACATCGTCGGGGTCGTCGTCCAGCCGCCGCGCGGCAACCCGCGGGACACCGTGCTGCCGCCCAAGCCCGCGAAGCCCAAGCCGACGCCCACGGTCACCGTCACGGCCAACCCCTCCGCCACCGCCACGAGCCCGGCCGCCAACAGGAGCTGACCGATGCTGCACCTCAACCGGATCGTCCTGTCGACCTGCCTGGTGGTCTTCGCCCTCGTCGTCCAGATCTGTGTGCTGGCCCGGCTCCAACTGCCCGGCGCCGTCCCGGACCTGCTGCTGCTCGTCGTGCTCGGCCTCGCGCTCGTCTACGGCCACACCGGCGGTGCGCTCATCGGCTTCGCCGCGGGCCTGCTCGCCGACCTCGCCCCGCCCGCCGACCACGCCGCCGGCCGCTATGCCCTGGTGCTCTGCGTCATCGGCTATCTGGCGGGCCTCGCCAAGCCGGAGTCCGGCCAGCTCAGGTCGGCCACCGGGCCGATGCTGGTGGTCGTGGCGGCGGCCATCGGCGCCACGCTGCTGTACGCCGGGGTCGGCATCCTCGTCGGCGATGACGCGGCCCGTCAGGTGGGCCTGGGCAAGCTGCTGTTCACCGCGGCCCTCTACGACCTGCTGCTGGCACCCTTCACGGTGCCGCTGATCATGGGGCTGGCCAGACGGAGTGAGAACGATCCGATGGCCGACAGCGCGGGCGGCGGCGGTGAGAGCCCGTCCCGCTGGATCAGCACGGCGGGCGGCGTCAGCACCGGCCGGGTCGGCCGGATGAGCCGGCTCAGGCGTCCGGGCCGGGCGGCCCGGATCGGCAGCCAGCGCGGCGGGCTGCTGGCCCGCACCGGGAAGAACAGGACGGCACGCATCAAGGGGGTCAAGCGCCTGTGAGCACCGCCCTCCCGTCGCCCGTCGCCCTCCCCCCTGTCGCCCCTTCGTCGCCCACCACCGCCCTCAGGGGATGCCATGAGTAATCTCCCCGAGACCGGACGGACCCCCCGGGTCACCATCCGGCTCGTCGGCCTCCAGATCCTGGTCTTCTCGCTGCTGCTGACCCTCGGCGGGCGCCTGTGGTACCTGCAGATCCGCAACGGCGACGAGTACACCGCCGAAGCCGCCAACAACCACGTCCAGCAGGTCGTCCACCCCGCCGTGCGCGGCTCCATACTGGACGCCCGCGGTGTGCCGCTCGCCGACAACGAGACCCGTCTGGTCGTCTCCGCCAGCCGCACCGAGCTGATGAAGATGCCGGACGACGGCAAGGCCGCCCTCACCCGCCTGGCCGACGTCCTGGGCATGAAGCCCAAGGACGTCATGGACAAGGTCCGGCTGTGCGACGCCAAGACCCCGCAGCCCTGCTGGAACGGTTCCCCCTACCAGCCCATCCCGATCACGGACGAGGCCAGCGCCAAGCAGGCGCTGCAGATCCGCGAGCGCGAAGAGGACTTCCCCGGCATCAGCGCCGAGCCCACCGCCGTGCGCCGCTACGCCGCTCCGGCCGGCTCCAACGCCGCCCAGGTGCTCGGCTATCTCTCCCCGGTCACCGATGAGCAGGTGAAGGAGGCCGAGCACACCAAGTCGCCGCTGCTCCGCTCGGACCAGGTCGGCAGCAACGGCCTCGAGCGCCAGTACGACAGCGAGCTGCGCGGCAAGGCCGGGGTGACCCGCTATGAGGTCGACAACCTCGGCCGTGTCATCGGTCAGCGGGAGAGCCAGCAGGCCCGCCCCGGCGACAACGTCGTCACCAGCATCGACTCGCGCGTCCAATCGGTCGCGGAGAAGGAGCTGGAGCAGGCGATGCGGGACGCCCGCAAGCAGCACGACCGGAACACCGGCACCAACTACAAGGCGGACTCCGGTGCGGTCGTGGTCATGGAGGCCAAGACCGGCCGGGTGGTGGCCATGGCGTCCAACCCGACGTACGACCCCAACGCCTGGGTCGGCGGCATCTCCGGCAAGGACTACAAGCAGCTCACCGGCAAGAAGTCCAACTACCCGCTGCTCAACCGGGCGATCCAGGGCCAGGCGGCCCCGGGCTCGATCTTCAAGGTCGTCCCGACGACCGCCGCGATCAACGCCGGGTACTCCTTCAACGGGCCGTATCCCTGCACCAGCTCGTTCAACATCGGCAGCCAGGTCTTCAAGAACTTCGAGTCCGAGAACTACGGCGGGATCAGCCTCGGCCGCGCGCTGGAGGTCTCCTGCGACACCGTCTTCTACCACCTGGCCTACGAGCAGTGGAAGAAGGACGGCGGCAACAAGCCCAAGAAGAAGCCGGGGGACTGGTTCTACCGGACCGCCCACCAGTTCGGCCTCGGCAAGGAGACCGGCATCGACCTCCCCAACGAGGTCACCGGCCGGGTCCCGGACCGCCAGTGGAAGAAGGACTACTGGAAGGCCAACAAGGACGCCTGGTGCAAGACCGGTAAGAAGGACGGGAACTACGGCCAGCGGATCGCCTACGAGAACTGCCTCGAGGGCATGAAGATGCGCGCCGGTGACTCCGTGAACTACTCCATCGGCCAGGGCGACACCCTTGTCACCCCGATCCAGATGGCCACCATCTACTCGGCCATCAGCAACGGCGGAACGCTCTACAACCCGACCGTCGGCAAGGCGATCGTCAGCCCCGACGGCAAGGACGTCCAGGAGATCAAGCCGGAGTCGCACGGCAAGCTGCCGATGAAGGGCCAGACCCGCGACAAGATCGACAGCGCGCTCGCGGGCGTCGCCACCCGGGGCACCGCCGCCTGGCGGTTCCAGGGCTGGCCGCAGGACAAGATCCCGATGCACGCCAAGACCGGTACCGCGGAGGTCTACGGCAAGCAGACCACCTCGTGGTTCGCGACGTACACCAAGGACTACTCGATCGTCATGACGATCTCCCAGGGCGGTACCGGCTCCGGGGCCTCGGGCCCGGCGGTGCGCAAGATCTACAACGCGCTGTACGGGGTCGACGCCAAGGGCGGCATCGACAAGAAGAAGGCGCTGCTGCCCCAGCCGCAGGCCAACCTGCCGAAGATCTCCTCGGACGGCTCCATCGAGCCCCAGCCCCTGGGCAAGCAGTTCGAGGCGGCTTCGAGGGAGCGGCGGCGGGGAGCGGATTCATGAGCGCGTCCACGCACGGCTACTCCGTCCGCCGCTTCACCCCTGAGCGCGGCGCCTGGAGCAAGCTCATGGCGCGCGACTCCGTCGTGCGCCGCCTCGACTGGGTGCTGCTGCTCACCGCGCTGGCCCTGTCCGCGATCGGCGGGGCGCTCGTCTACTCCGCCACCCGCAACCGCACCGAGCTCAACCAGGGCGACCCGTACTACTTCCTGGTCCGGCACGCCCTCAACACCGGCATCGGGCTGCTGCTCGCCATCGGCACCGTCTGGCTGGGCCATCGCACCCTGCGCGGCGCGGTCCCGGTCCTCTACGGCCTGTCCGTCGTCCTCGTCCTCGCCGTGCTCACCCCGCTGGGCTCGACGATCAACGGGGCGCACGCATGGATCGTGGTCGGCGGCGGATTCTCCCTGCAGCCGGGCGAGTTCGCCAAGATCACGATCATCCTGGGCATGGCGATGCTGCTGGCCGCGCGCGTGGACGCGGGTGACCGGCTCAACCCCGACCACCGCACCGTGGTCCAGTCGCTCGGCCTGGCCGCACTGCCCATCGCGATCGTGCTGCTGATGCCGGACCTCGGCTCGGTGATGGTCATGGCGGTGATCGTGCTCGCCGTGCTGCTCGCCTCCGGCGCGTCCAACCGCTGGGTCGCCGGGCTGATCCTCACGGCCGTGGTCGGCGCGCTGCTCATCTGGCAGCTGCACGTCCTCGACCAGTACCAGATCGACCGCTTCGCCGCCTTCGCCAATCCCGCGCTCGACCCGGCCGGGGTCGGCTACAACACCAACCAGGCGCGGATCGCGATCGGCTCGGGCGGTCTCACCGGTAAGGGGCTCTTCCACGGCACCCAGACCACCGGTCAGTTCGTCCCCGAGCAGCAGACCGACTTCGTCTTCACGGTCGCGGGGGAGGAGCTCGGCTTCCTCGGCGCGGGCCTGATCATCGTGCTGCTGGGGATCGTGCTGTGGCGCGCCTGCCGGATCGCGCGCGACACCACGGAGCTGTACGGGACCGTGGTCGCGGCCGGGATCATCGCCTGGTTCGCCTTCCAGTCGTTCGAGAACATCGGGATGACGCTGGGCATCATGCCGGTGGCCGGTCTGCCGCTGCCGTTCGTCTCCTACGGCGGAACCTCGATGTTCGCCGTATGGATCGCGATCGGGCTGCTGCAGTCCATCCGAGTGCAGAGGCCCGTCTCCGCTTAGGGCTGATTGGCCCGAGTTCGGGTACGTGACATCACATGGTGGACACGAAGCAGGAGATAGAACGCAAGTACGAGGCCACCGCCGAAGAAGCCGGTCCGTCCGGACGGCCCGACCTGCCGGGCCTTCCCGAACTGACCGGGGCGGGTCCCGTCGCGACCGTGGTGAGTCGCGGTGTCGCGACCCTCGAGGCCACCTATTACGACACCCCCGGGCGACGGCTGCTGGCCGACGGCATCACCTTGCGCCACCGCACCGGCGGCGCCGACGAGGGCTGGCATCTGAAGCTGCCCGTCGGCCCGGACACCCGGGAGGAACTGCAGGCGCCGCTCGGCGTCGAGGTGCCCGCAGAGATGGCCGCGCTGCTGCGCTCGCGGGTCCGCCACGATCCGCTGCGCCCACTCGCCCATCTGCACACCGAGCGGGACCGTAAGGATCTGGTGGGTGCCGACGGCACCGTGCTCGCCGAGGTGTCCGTCGACCGCGTGACGGCCCGGCGCCTGGCGCCCGAGGAGAGCGAGCCGGTGCGGTGGACCGAGGTCGAGGTCGAGCTCGCCGAGGGCCGGGGCCACGATCAGCGGCTGCTCGACGCGGTCGAGGGGCGGCTGCGCGACGGTGGTCTGCACCGCGCCGACACCCCCTCCAAGCTCGCCAAGGCCCTGGCCGAGACGGAGAAGGCCGCGGTCGCGGTCGAGACCGGCGGAGACGGGCCCGGCCGGTCCGCCAAGCCCAAGAAGCCCGCGAAGAGCGCCCGTCAGGTCGAGCAGGCCGCGTCGGCCATCCGGCGGCCGCTCGGCGCCGACGACGTCGTCCTGGACTACGCACGCCGTCAGATCGACGCCATGGTGCGGCTCGACCCCGCCGTGCGCAGGGACCTGCCGGACGCGGTGCACCGGATGCGGGTCGCCACCCGCCGGCTGCGCAGCGCCTTCCGCTCCTACCGCAAGGTCCTGGACCGTACGGTGACCGATCCGATCGGCGACGAGCTGAAGTGGCTGGCCGGTGAGCTCGGCCTGGAACGCGACCGCGAGGTGCTCACCGAGCGGCTCGAAGCCCGTCTCGCCGAGCTGCCGGACGACCTCCGGCTCGGCCCGGTGCCGGCCCGGCTGCACCACTGGTCGCAGGGGCGGCGCGAGGGCGCCCGCGCGGCCGTCCTGGGCGCGCTGGACAGCGAGCGCTATCTCACGCTCCTGGACACCCTCGACGCCCTGGCGGCCGATCCGCCGCTGCGCCCCGCCGCCGCGAAGCCGGCCGCGCCGGTGGTCGTGGGGGCCGTGCTGCGCGACTACGAGCGGCTCGCCACCCGTATGACCACCGCCCTGGAGACGCCCCCGGGGCCGGACCGCGATGTCGCCGTCCATCAGGCCCGTAAGGCCGCCAAGCGCGTCCGCTACGCCGCAGAGACGGCCCGGCCCGCGCTCGGCAAGCCCGCCAAGAAGTTCGCCCGCCGCATGCAGGCCGTACAGGACGTGCTCGGCGACCACCAGGACAGCGTCGTCGTGCGCGAGGCGCTGCGGGCGCTGGCCACCCAGGCCCACGGCGCGGGGGAGAGCGACTTCACCTTCGGCCTGCTGTACGGCAGGGAGGAGGCGCGGGCCGCCGCCCGCGAACGTGAGCTGCCCGGTCTGTGGGCCGATGTCTCCCGCAAGAAGCACCGGGCGGCCCTGGAGGCCTAGATCCGTGGCGAGGGAGTCCCGGCACGGCAGGTAGGCTAGAGGGTCACCCCTGTCAGCTTCACGAAAGTCCGCGATGTCTGTCGAGTCGGTCTTCCCACAGCTCGAGGCCCTGCTGCCGCATGTGCAGAAGCCCATCCAGTACGTAGGCGGTGAGCTCAATTCCACCGTCAAGGACTGGGACTCCTGCGACGTCCGCTGGTCGCTCATGTACCCGGACGCCTACGAGGTCGGTCTCCCCAACCAGGGCGTCATGATCCTTTACGAGGTCCTCAACGAGCGCGAGGGTGTGCTCGCCGAGCGCACCTACAGCGTGTGGCCGGACCTCGAGGAGCTGATGCGCGAGCACAAGGTGCCGCAGTTCACCGTGGATTCGCACCGCCCGGTGTCCGCGTTCGACTTCCTCGGTGTCTCCTTCTCCACCGAGCTGGGGTACACCAACCTGCTCACCGCGCTCGACCTCGCGGGCGTCCCGCTGGACGCCGTGGACCGCACCGAGGACCACCCCGTCGTGGTCGCGGGCGGCCACGCCGCGTTCAACCCGGAGCCGATCGCCGACTTCATCGACTGCGCGGTGATCGGCGACGGTGAGCAGGCCGTGCTCGACATGACCGCGATCCTCCGCGACTGGAAGGCCGAGGGCCGCCCGGGCGGCCGCGACGAGCTGCTCTTCCGCCTCGCCCGCACCGGCAGCGTCTACGTCCCGAAGTTCTACGACGTGGAGTACCTGGCCGACGGGCGGATCGCGCGCGTCGTGCCGAACCGCTCGGGCGTGCCGTGGCGGGTGTCCAAGCACACCGTCATGGACCTCGACGAGTGGCCCTACCCGAAGCAGCCGCTGGTGCCGCTGGCCGAGACCGTCCATGAGCGGATGTCGGTGGAGATCTTCCGCGGCTGCACCCGGGGCTGCCGCTTCTGCCAGGCGGGCATGATCACCCGCCCGGTGCGCGAGCGGTCGATCACCGGGATCGGCGAGATGGTCGACAAGGGGCTGAAGGCCACCGGCTTCGAGGAGGTCGGCCTGCTGTCGCTCTCCTCCGCCGACCACACCGAGATCGGCGACATCGCCAAGGGCCTCGCCGACCGGTACGAGGAGGACAAGATCGGCCTGTCCCTCCCGTCGACCCGGGTGGACGCCTTCAACATCGACCTCGCCAACGAGCTGACCCGCAACGGGCGCCGCTCGGGCCTCACCTTCGCCCCCGAGGGCGGCAGTGAGCGCATCCGTAAGGTCATCAACAAGATGGTCTCCGAAGAGGACCTCATCCGTACGGTGGCCACCGCGTACGGCAACGGCTGGCGGCAGGTGAAGCTGTACTTCATGTGCGGTCTGCCCACCGAGACCGACGACGATGTGCTGCAGATCGCCGACATGGCGACCAAGGTCATCGCCAAGGGCCGCGAGGTGTCCGGCAAGAACGACATCCGCTGCACCGTCTCGATCGGCGGTTTCGTCCCCAAGCCGCACACGCCCTTCCAGTGGGCCCCGCAGCTGAGCGCCGAGGAGACCGACGCCCGGCTGGAGAAGCTGCGCGAAAAGATCCGCGGCGACAAGAAGTACGGCCGCTCGATCGGCTTCCGCTACCACGACGGCAAGCCCGGCATCGTCGAGGGTCTGCTCTCGCGCGGCGACCGCCGGGTGGGCGCGGTCATCCGCGCCGTCTACGAGGACGGCGGCCGCTTCGACGGCTGGCGTGAGCACTTCTCGTACGACCGGTGGATGGAGTGCGCCGAGCGGGCCCTGCCCCAGTTCGGCCTCGACCTCGACTGGTACACCACGCGCGAGCGCACCTACGAGGAGGTCCTGCCCTGGGACCACCTCGACTCGGGCCTCGACAAGGACTGGCTGTGGGAGGACTGGCAGGACTCGCTCGACGAGACCGAGGTCGACGACTGCCGCTGGACCCCCTGCTTCGACTGCGGAGTCTGCCCGCAGATGCAGACCGAGATCCAGATCGGCCCCACCGGCCGGAAGCTGCTGCCGCTGTCGGTGAAGTAGCCGTCCGGCGGCCTTCGGTCACCGGGGTGCCCACAAAGTAGGCTGGAAGAGACCGGGGCCCCGCGGCCCTGGTGCTCGACCGCAAGGAAGTACAAGGAGACAGTCCCCTGGGCAAGCGACAGCCCGAAGGCCCGCCGCCCGCTCCCGCGGTGCAGCGCATCCGTTTGCGTTACACCAAGCGCGGCCGCCTCCGGTTCACCAGCCACCGCGACTTCCAGCGCGCCTTTGAGCGGGCGCTGCGCCGCGCCGAGGTGCCGATGGCCTACTCGGCGGGCTTCACCCCGCATCCGAAGGTGTCCTACGCCAATGCCGCACCCACCGGCACCGGCAGCGAGGCGGAGTACCTGGAGATCCAGCTGACCGAGGCGCGCGACCCCGAGAACCTCCGGGCGCTGCTCAACGAGTCGCTGCCCGCGGGGCTCGACGTGATCGAGTCCGTGGAGGCCCGCACGTCGGGGCTCGCCGACCGGCTGCAGGCGTCCGTATGGGAGATCCGGCTCGACCGGGTCGCCCGGACGGACGCCGAGCGTGCCGCCGCCGCCTTCCTCGAGGCCGACACGGTCGAGGTGGAGCGCCGGACGAAAAACGGGTTGCGAACCTTCGACGCCCGTGCGGCGGTGGCCCGGCTGGAGGTGCTTCCGCCTCGGGCCGATAGGCCCGGAGACGGTGGCTGTGCGATACTGCGGCTGGTGGTACGGCATCTGACACCTGCCGTGCGACCCGACGACGTCCTGTCCGGTCTCCGCGCTACGGCCGACCTGGCGCCGCCGGTCCCCGCAGCGGTGACCAGGCTGGCGCAGGGGCTGCTCGATGAGGAGTCCGGCACGGTGACCGACCCGCTCGCGCCCGATCGCGAGGCAGTTCAGGCCGCCCCAACCACGGCCGCCGAGCTGACCGCCGCGATGGCGCCGGGAGGTTCCGCGTAGGGCCGCCGTCGATGCGCCGCCGATGCACTTGGGAGCCACCCGGGTCCGGCTGGCGCACTGACCAGGAGACTTTCGCCGGTCCCGACACATTCGGTCCCGGTGAGCGAGACGACAGCTCCCGTGCGGCGACCGCGCCCCGGGCGGCGGCACACGCGCACAGTGCGCGGGTTGCCGGCCGGAGGCAGGCGCGGCGCCCGGGAGCGTGACGGGAGAAACGCCCGCATGCTCGAACCAATTGAGCCGACCCAACCTGTCCAGCCCCTTGGGCCGTCCGCGCCGCGTGCCGCGGCGCCCGGGGATCCCATCGAGAGCACGCCCAGCGACACCCTGCCGCCGCGCCGCCGCCGTGCGGCCTCCCGCCCGGCCGGCCCGCCGGTCGGCGGGGTGAGCGGCGCCGAGGTCACCACGCCCTCATCGCCGGCCATACCGGCTGATCAGATCGCTGCCATCGCCGCGTCCGAGGCCGCTTCCGAGCCCGTCGCCGCCGGTGCCGCCGTGGTCACCGCGAGTGGATCCGTATCCGGGTCCGACACCGAATCCGCCGTTCCGCCCGCCCGTGCGCGGCGTCGGGTGGCGCGTAAGGCGACGGCTCCGGCGGGTTCGCCGGAGGCCGCGGAGACCGTGGTGACGGCCGATGCCGGCCGTGCCGGCGAGGAGACCCAGGCCGCCGCCGAGCCCGTGGCGGAGGTCGCCCCCGAGGCCGCTCCGCCCGCCCGTACGCGTCGCCGTGCGACCCGTAAGGCGACCGCTCCGGCGGGTGCGCCCGCGGAGGCCGCGGCGCCGGAGCAGGCCGCAGAGCCTGAGCAGGCCGGGGAGCCGGCGGCGGCTCCGGAGGCCGAGGCGGAGACCGCGCCCGCGACCCCTGCCCGTACGCGCCGTCGTGCGAGCCGTAAGGCCACGGCCCCCGCGGGCCCGCCGCAGGCGGAGGCCGCCGACGCGGACGCGTCGTCTGCGGCGGCCGCTGGTGGCAGTGGTGACGAGGCCACGGCCCCAGCCGCAGTCGCAGCCGATGCCCCGGCCGATGAGGCCCCGGCCGACGAGGCGCCGCGTACTCGTGCGCGTCGTCGTGCGACCCGTAAGACCACCGCTCCGGCGGGTGCGCCCGCGGAGGCGGAGGCCGTGGAGCCGACGGAGCCGGAGGAGGCCGCCCAGGCCGAGGCGGAGACCGTGCCCCCGGCGCCCGCCCGTACCCGTCGCCGTGCGAGCCGTAAGGCCACCGCCCCCGCCGGAACGCCCGCGGAGGCCGAGGGCGCCGAGGAGCCCGCCGCCGAGCAGCGGGGCGAGAGCGCCGAGGAGCCCGCCGGTACGCAGGCCGAGGAAGCGCCGCGTGGCCGCACCCGCCGCCGTGCCACCCGAGGCACCGCCGCCGAGGAGCCGAGCAGCGCTCCGGAGCCGCAGACCGCCGAGGCCGAGGCCCCGGCCGCCGAGGCCGAGTCGGAGCCCGCGCCCCGTTCGCGGCGCCGGGCGGTCCGCCCGCCGACGGCCGTGTTCCAGGCGCCGGTCTTCACCGAGCCGGTCTTCCAGACGCCGGAGAGCGCCGCCGCCGAGGCCGCCGCCGCGCTGGAGGAGACCGAGGAGGAGGAAGAGGAGCAGCCGACGGCCGAGGAGACCACCGAGGTCGCCGAGCCCGAGGTGGCCACCGG
Organism: Streptomyces sp. NPDC007875; assembly: GCF_042868035.1. Classification (NCBI taxonomy): domain Bacteria; kingdom Bacillati; phylum Actinomycetota; class Actinomycetes; order Kitasatosporales; family Streptomycetaceae; genus Streptomyces; species Streptomyces sp. NPDC007875. Next base: position 180,493 of record NZ_JBIADZ010000007.1, read on the forward strand.
CCGCCGTCGGCGCCGCCGCCGTGGCGGTGAGCCCGCCGAGGAGCAGCCGGAGGCCGAGGAGACCGAGGCCGTCGAGGCCGAGTCCGGTCAGCCCGAGGGCGAGCACGGCGATGAGGAGCAGGGCGACCGTCCGGCCCGTCGTCGCCGCCGTGGCGGACGGCGACGCCGTCGGGGTGAGGCCGCCGAGGGCGAGGGCGCCGAGGGGCGCTCCGAGGCCGAGGCCGAGGCCGAGCGGTACGAGGATGAGCCGTCCGCCGAGGGCGAGAGCGCCGAGGAGCAGGGCGAGGGCCGGGACGAGGCGGACGCCGAGACCGGTGAGCACGGCGGCTCCGGCAGCACCAGCAGCCGTCGTCGCCGTCGGCGCCGCCGTCGCAGCGGCGACGCGGTCGAGGCGGAGGCGGGCGGTGACGACCCGGAGCGTACGGTCGTCAAGGTCCGCGAGCCCCGGGAGCCCCGTGAGCGGCGCGGCAAGGAATCCGAGTCCGGCGCCGACGAGGTGCAGTCGATCAAGGGATCGACCCGTCTCGAGGCCAAGAAGCAGCGCCGTCGCGAGGGCCGTGAGCAGGGCCGCCGCCGCGTTCCGATCATCACCGAGGCCGAGTTCCTGGCCCGCCGCGAGGCGGTCGAGCGGGTCATGGTCGTCCGGCAGAACGGCGACCGTACCCAGATCGGCGTGCTGGAGGACAACGTCCTCGTCGAGCACTTCGTGAACAAGGAGCAGGCGACCAGCTACGTCGGCAACGTCTATCTGGGCAAGGTCCAGAACGTGCTGCCGTCGATGGAGGCCGCCTTCGTCGACATCGGCAAGGGCCGCAACGCCGTGCTGTACGCGGGCGAGGTGAACTTCGAGGCGCTGGGGCTCTCCAACGGGCCGCGCCGCATCGAGACCGCCCTGAAGTCCGGCCAGTCCGTCCTGGTGCAGGTCACCAAGGACCCGATCGGCCACAAGGGCGCCCGGCTGACCAGCCAGGTCTCCCTCCCGGGCCGCTATCTGGTCTATGTGCCCGAGGGCTCGATGACCGGCATCAGCCGCAAGCTGCCCGACACCGAGCGGGCGCGGCTGAAGCAGATCCTCAAGAAGATCGTCCCCGAGGACGCGGGCGTGATCGTCCGCACCGCCGCCGAGGGCGCGAGCGAGGACGAACTGTCCCGGGACGTCGCCCGGCTGCAGGCGCAGTGGGAAGAGATCAAGAAGAAGTCGAAGAGCGGTAACGCCCCGTCGCTGCTCTACGGCGAGCCCGACATGACCGTCCGGGTCGTCCGCGACATCTTCAACGAGGACTTCTCCAAGGTCATCGTCAGCGGTGACGACGCCTGGGAGACCATCCACGGCTATGTCTCGCATGTGGCGCCCGACCTCGCGGACCGGCTCCAGAAGTGGACCTCGGACGTCGATGTCTTCGCCACCTACCGGATCGACGAGCAGCTGATGAAGGCGCTGGACCGCAAGGTCTGGCTGCCCAGCGGCGGCTCGCTGGTGATCGACCGGACCGAGGCGATGGTCGTCATCGACGTCAACACCGGCAAGTTCACCGGCCAGGGCGGCAACCTGGAGGAGACGGTCACCAGGAACAACCTGGAGGCGGCCGAGGAGATCGTGCGCCAGCTGCGGCTGCGCGACCTCGGCGGCATCATTGTGATCGACTTCATCGACATGGTGCTGGAGTCCAACCGGGATCTGGTGCTGCGCAGGCTGCTGGAGTGCCTGGGCCGGGACCGTACGAAGCACCAGGTGGCGGAGGTCACCTCGCTCGGCCTGGTCCAGATGACCCGTAAGCGGGTCGGCCAGGGGCTGCTGGAGTCCTTCTCCGAGTCGTGTGTGCACTGCAACGGCCGTGGCGTGATCGTCCACATGGAGCAGGCGTCGGCCGCCGGCGGCGGTGGCGGCAAGCGCAAGAAGAAGAAGTCGGCCGGTGCCGCCCAGCAGCCGGCCGAGCAGGAGCAGGCCACCGTGGCCGAGGCCGAGCCGGAGGACGTCACCGAGGCGGCGGCCGAGATCGCGGCGGAGGCCACCCAGCCGAAGCCGGAGCCCGAGCCGGTCTTCGCGGCCGACGAGGAGCTGTACAGCAGCGCCGCGGAGGCCGAGGCCGCCGCGACCCGTGGGCGTACGCGCCGCCGTGCCACCCGTAAGGCGTCCGCTCCGGCGGGCGCCCCGAAGGCCGCCAAGGAGCCGGAGGGCTCGGTGGTCGTGGTGGCCGACGAGCCCAAGGAGGCACCCAAGGCGGAGCCGGAGGCGGTCGCCGAGGCCCCCGCTCCCGTCGAGGAGCCGGAGTCCGCGGCCCCGCTGGAGGCCGTTCCCGCGCCGCGTACGCGCCGTCGGGTGACCCGTAAGGTGACCGCCCCCGCGGGCTCGCCGACGGGCTCCGAGGAGGCGGCCGTGGTGGTCGTGAGCGCGTCCTCGGCGGAGTCGGAGCCCGAGCCGAAGGCGGAGGCGGCGCCCGAGGGCGAGGCCGAGTCCGAGGCGCCGGCGAAGAAGACCGCCCGTAAGGCCGCCAAGAAGGCCCCCGCCAAGAAGACCGCCGAGAAGAAGACCGCCGAGAAGAAGACGGCGGCGAAGAAGACGGCGGCCAAGAAGACCACGGCGAAGAAGACGACCGCCAAGAAGGCGGCGACCAAGAAGACCGCGGCTGCGGAGCAGCAGACTCCGCAGTCGGTCTCGGCCGCCGCTGACGACTGACCCGGCCATCCGGCCGACCGGGGGCACCCCGCCACGTGGCAGGGTGCCCCTCCGGGCTCTGGTAGCCTTAACCTTCGGCGTCTATACGCCAAACCCCTGAGCACATCCCTTCCGCTTCGCCGGAAGAGGCCGTTCGGCCGATGGTGAATCGCATGAATCACTCGGTTGTCACGACCCCCGTGGGCCGTGTTGGGCGGCTGGCATCAGAGGTCCCGATTTTTAGCGAGAGAGTGAGAACCGCGTGTACGCAATCGTGCGCACCGGCGGCCGCCAGCAGAAGGTGGCCGTGGGCGATGTCATCGAGGTCGACCGTCTGGCCAACAACAAGGTCGGCGACACCGTCGAGCTCTCGACTCTGCTCGTTGTCGACGGCGATGCCGTCACCAGCGACCCGTGGGTGCTGGCCGGCGTGAGGGTTCACGCCGAGGTCGTTGATCACCACAAGGGTGACAAGATCGACATCCTGAAGTACAAGAACAAGACCGGTTACCGGAAGCGGATCGGCCACCGCCAGCTGCACACCGCGCTGAAGATCACCGGCATCGACTCGGCTGCGAAGTAAGGGACTGAGGAGAGATGGCACACAAGAAGGGCGCATCGTCCACTCGGAACGGTCGCGACTCCAACGCCCAGCGGCTCGGCGTCAAGCGCTTCGGCGGCCAGACCGTCAACGCGGGCGAGATCCTGGTCCGCCAGCGCGGCACGCACTTCCACCCGGGCACGGGTGTCGGCCGCGGCGGCGATGACACGCTGTTCGCGCTGGCCGCCGGTGCGGTGCAGTTCGGCACCAGCCGGGGCCGCAAGGTCGTGAACATCGTCCCCGTCGCTGAGTAATCAGCCCGGGCGATATCGCACAGCCTTTCCGAGGGCGGACCGCTCTTCCCGTGACGGGAAGCGGGTCCGCCCTCGGCGCGTTACGAGCGTGAGGCACATCAGAACACCCCTGAATCTGCATTAACTGGAGGCACCCGTCATGACCACCTTCGTGGACCGCGTCGAACTGCACGTCGCCGCGGGTAACGGGGGCCACGGCTGCGCCTCCGTGCACCGCGAGAAGTTCAAGCCGCTCGGGGGGCCGGATGGGGGCAACGGCGGCCGTGGCGGCGATGTGATCCTGGTCGTGGACCAGTCCGTCACCACGCTCCTCGACTACCACCACAGCCCCCACCGCAAGGCCACCAACGGCAAGCCCGGCGAGGGCGGGAACCGCTCCGGTAAGGACGGCACCGACCTGATCCTGCCGGTCCCGGACGGCACCGTCGTCCTCGACAAGCAGGGCAACGTCCTGGCCGACCTGATCGGGCAGGGCACCACCTACATCGCCGCCCAGGGCGGTCGCGGCGGCCTCGGCAACGCCGCGCTCGCCTCGGCCCGCCGCAAGGCCCCCGGCTTCGCGCTGCTGGGTGAGCCGGGGCACTCCGGGGACGTCGTCCTCGAGCTCAAGACCGTCGCGGACGTGGCCCTCGTCGGCTACCCGAGCGCCGGCAAGTCATCGCTGATCTCGGTGCTTTCCGCGGCCAAGCCGAAGATCGCCGACTATCCGTTCACCACGCTCGTGCCCAACCTCGGTGTGGTCACGGCCGGTTCGACCGTCTACACCATCGCGGACGTCCCCGGCCTGATCCCCGGCGCCAGCCAGGGCAAGGGCCTGGGCCTGGAGTTCCTGCGCCATGTCGAGCGCTGCTCGGTGCTGGTGCACGTGCTGGACACCGCGGCCCTGGAGTCCGAGCGCGATCCGCTGACCGACCTCGATGTCATCGAGGCGGAGCTGGCCCAGTACGGCGGTCTGGACGACCGGCCGCGGGTCGTCGTGCTCAACAAGGTCGACATCCCCGACGGCCAGGACCTCGCCGACATCATCCGGCCCGACCTGGAGGCCCGCGGCTACCAGGTCCTCGAGGTCTCGGCGGTCGCCCATCTCGGCCTCAAGGAACTGTCCTTCGCCCTGGCGCAGATCGTCGCGGAGGCGCGGGCGGCCAAGCCGCAGGAGGAGGCGACCCGGATCGTCATCCGGCCGAAGGCCGTGGACGACGCGGGCTTCTCGGTCGTCGCCGAGGAGGGCTTCTACCGCGTGCTGGGCGAGAAGCCCGAACGCTGGGTCCGCCAGACCGACTTCGCCAACGACGAGGCCGTCGGCTACCTCGCCGACCGCCTGGCCCGCCTCGGCGTCGAAGAGGAGCTGATGAAGGCGGGCGCCCACTCGGGCGACGAGGTCGTCATCGGCCCCGCGGACGACGCGGTGGTCTTCGACTGGGAGCCGAGCCTCGCGACCGGCGCCGAGATGCTGGGCCGCCGCGGCGAGGATCACCGCTTCGACGCCCCGCGTCCGGCCGCGCAGCGGCGGCGTGAGCGGGATGTCGAGCGGGACGAGGCGGAGCAGGAGTACGACGCGTTCAAGCCGTTCTGAGGGTGGCCGGCCGTGTCGGGCGGCCGCGGGGTGCGTAGCCGCCCCCTGGCCCCCCTATGGGCCCTGAGCGGGCGTCTGCGCGCCGCCCGGCAGGTGGCATGACGAAGGGCCCGGGAGGGATCTCCCGGGCCCTTCGTCATGGCTCTCGGCAGTCGCGCTCAGCCGCGCGTACGGCCGGTCTCAGACCGTCGCGGTCTCCTCCGGCTCCGGCGAGCCGGACTCCAGCTCCATCTCCTCCGCCGCGTCCCGGGCCTCACGCTGCGAGGGGATCTCGTCGGACAGCCGGGTGGCCATCCGGGCCCGGCGCTCGTCGGCCTTGTCGCACAGCTCCTGCGTGGCCTGGTTGAAGCGCACCAGTGACGGCGGGTCGGACGGGCCGAGCAGATGCACCTTCAGCTCGGCGCGGGCGGCCGCCAGGGTGTCCTTCTCGGGGTCGCGGACGGCTTCCAGCAGTCCGGCCACGCCCTCGGCCTCCGGCGAGAGGATCGTGGCGGCGCGCACCGTCGGGAAGCCCGCCCGGAACTCCTCCTCCGTCATACCGCTGGTGTTCGCCACCGCGTACGGCTTCTCGCTCGTCAGGTAGTCCGAGACCACGCTGGAGACATCGCTGATCAGCACGTCGGCCTGGTTGAAGCAGGTGAAGATCGCCGGCCGCGGACCGGTGACGATCTGGTGCTCCCAGACCGGCAGCGAGGCCCAATAGGCGCTCTCCCAGGCGGTCGTGGCCGCGGCGACGGCCGCCGCGCGGTCGCCGTCCGGGGCCCCCTGGAGCTTCATGCGCTCGATCTCGTCCGCGCTGGGGCGGAAGGCGGTGCTGGTGAGCCGGTTGAGCTCATCGGCGCACCGGGCCAGTTCGGCGGCGGCCTCCGGGCCGGGGCGGTCGCCGGTGCGCTTGGTGTTGGCCTCGGCGATCATCGCCCGGATGCGGTCGTTGGCGCGACCCGCGCGCGGGTCCACCGAGCCGGTCATCGGATGCGGCTTGTACAGCAGGCGCACCTTGGGGTCGGTGAGCAGCTCGCGGACGATGTTCTCACCGGCCAGGATCACCGAGGTGTTGCCGGGGTTGCCGTCCCAGCCCTCCCAGGTCGGCGCGTACAGCACGGTGGTGAAGTGTTCCGTACCGGCTCCGCCGAGGGCGCCGGTGGGCACGCCCGCGTAGGGGCGGATGGGGGCCAGCTGCGGCCGGCCGACCTCCACGACGTCCTTGTCCTCGACGCCGATGTCGGCGAGCTGGTAGCGCTCGCGCGCCGCCGCACCCGCGACCCACACCTCGTCGTACGCCTTGGCGTACGGGTTGCAGCTGGAGAGCTTGTCGCTCTCGCCGTGGTTGATGAACGCGTGCTTGATCGAGGGGATGCGCAGCACCTGCGAGGTCTTGCCGGAGTTGGCCGGGTGCAGCAGCACCTTGAGCGTCGAGTGCTCCAGACGCATCAGATGCGCGACCTTGGGGAGGCAGACGACCGGCACGTCCGTCGCGTCGATCTTCTGCACCATGAACCGTTCACGGAGCACGATGATCGGCTTGCCGTCGAGCGCGGCGAGCGTGGAGAGCCACATGTTCGCCTGGTAGGCCGAGGAGTTGCCGCCGGAGAAGTACATGCCCACGGTCGGCTGGTAGTCGGCCAGCCACTTGTCGAGCCACCGCAGGGCGGCGGCCTCGTTCGCCACGCGCTTGCGCGGCAGCAGCCAGGTGGATAGGTGTGCCGTGCCGCCGATGCCGATCAGCAGCGCGATCACCAGACCGACACCGCCCCAAACGGCGTCCTTGGTGCCGGCGGTGACCAGCAGACCGGCGGTGGCCGGCGCGGCCAGCCGCAGCAGACGGCGCCCGTGCTGACGGGCGAACAGCCGCGGCGGGGCCTCGCTCAGGCGCAGCGCGGACGCGTCGATGTTGCGCGTGACGAACGGCAGCTGCCGACTCCGGCGGACCAGGATGGCCGCCGCCTGGCAGGCGAAGTGCACCAGGTAGAACAGCAGCAGTCCCACGGTCAGGGGTGCCTGCTCATGCAGGGGATTGATGCCCTCGATGCGCAGCAGCCCGACCATGATGAGCATGTCGCGGAACAGCTGGCGCACCGTGACGTCAAGGCGGATCTTGCCCAGCAGCGACAGCAGACCGGGCTGCTTGTGCTGAAGGAAGAGATCGAGCGCGAGACCGCACGCCGAGGCGGCGATGAAAAGCGGTACGTTCGGAAGCACGGCGCCGACGAGCTGTGTGGCAAAGAACACGAGCATCGCGAGCAGCGCCGTCAGCTGTACGACCCGGCGTGGGGCGATTCCGGCAGAGGGCACGGGGTGGGCTCCTGGCAGGAGGGCGAGGGACTGACGGGGAGACCCCTGACCGTATGCCGACGCCCCGCCCGGTGACAATCCGCGCCGGTGCCAACCGGTCGCAATCGGTGTCAATGGTCACCCGAGGGGACCCGCGGGGTGCTCGCGTCGGTGCGTAAGGCGGTGCGCGCGGATGGTGTCCGGGGGCTGAAATGCCGAGGCGGGCCGGGCCTCGTCTGTCGTAGATTGCCCACTTGTCATGATGAGTGTGTAGGGCATGCGTTTCTTCGGGACGTGTGGTGAGCCGGGGACGAGCAGGGGAGCGGCGTGGCGGAGCAGGACGGGGCGGCCGTACGGGACGAGGTGGCCGCCGCCCGGAGGATCGTGGTCAAGATCGGTTCGTCCTCCCTCACCACCGCGGCGGGGGGCCTGGACGCGGACCGAGTGGACGCGCTGGTCGACGTGCTGGCCAAGGTGCTCGACGGCGACGGTAAGAGCGACGGCGGCAGGGACGGCGACGGCAAGGGCGGCGCGAACGGCAAGGAGATAGTGCTGGTCTCCTCCGGCGCCATCGCCGCCGGACTGGCGCCACTGGGCCTGGACCGGCGCCCCCGCGACCTCGCCCGCCAGCAGGCGGCCGCGAGCGTCGGACAGGGGCTCCTGGTGGCCCGCTACACCGCCTCCTTCGCCCGCTACGGGCGCCGGGTCGGCCAGGTGCTGCTCACCACGGACGACACCAGCCGCCGCGCCCACTACCGCAACGCCACTCGCACCCTGGATCAGCTGCTGGCCATGGGCGCGCTGCCGATCGTCAACGAGAACGACACGGTGGCCACGGACGAGATCCGGTTCGGCGACAACGACCGGCTCGCGGCCCTGGTCGCCCATCTCGTACGGGCGGATCTGCTGGTGCTGCTCTCCGATGTGGACGGTCTGTACGACGGGGACCCGAGGACCCCCGGCACCTCCCGGATCGACGAGGTCCGGGGGCCTGAGGACCTGGACGGCGTCTCCATCGGCAGCGCGGGCCGCTCCGGGGTGGGCACCGGCGGCATGGTCACCAAGGTCGAGGCGGCCCGGATCGCCACCGCGGCCGGGGTCCCGGTGGTGCTCACCTCCGCCAGCCGGGCCGGTGACGCCCTGCTCGGCCGCCATACGGGCACGTTCTTCCACCGCACCGGCCGCCGCTCCGCGAACCGGCTGCTGTGGCTCGCCCACGCCTCCGCGCCGCGTGGCGCCCTGACCCTGGACGACGGCGCGGTACGGGCCGTCGTGGAGCGGCGCACCTCGCTGCTGCCGGCCGGGATCGCGGCCGTGGAGGGCGAATTCACCGCCGGTGACCCGGTCGAGCTGCGGGACACCCAGGGCCGCCCCGTGGCCCGTGGGCTGGTGAACTTCGACGCCAAGGAGATTCCCCAGCTGATCGGCCGCTCGACCCGGGACCTGGCCCGGGAGCTCGGCCCGGCCTACGAGCGCGAGGTGGTCCACCGGGACGACCTCGTCGTCCTGGACTGAGCCGCTCCGGCGGCCCGAGCGCCCCGGCGGGGCGCCTCTTGGCGGTGGCCGGGGGAGCCCGAGCCCGCGAAAACACCCACCTCCGAAAAACCTCAAAAGCGCCCCGCGGGCGGGCGAGGGCTGGTCAACTTTGTTCAACGGGGTCGCGCGGGGCAGCGCGCCGGCTGTGGGAGACGCGGCGGAGACGGAGCGGAACGCCGCGACCATGGCACCGTCACGAGTGCTCCGCCCGCGCGTGAGCGGAGCAGCGAGTTACAGGAGGCCGCCGGTGAGACGAGGGCGCCCGGGGGCGTCGCCCAGAGGGGCGGCGGAGCGCACCCTGACCAGTGTCGGAGCGGGTGACGCCGCGACCGGCGACGCCATGGCGCACGCCGCCGAGCGCGGCGAGGCGTCCCGGCTGTGGTACATCACCCTCAGCGTCTCGGGGAGCGAGGCGCCGCTGCGGGAGGTCCGCAGGGCCCTGGAGCAGTTGGCCCATGACCATCCGTTCCTGCTGACCAGCCGCTATGCGGTCGATCACGCCGAGATCCGCTACTGGGAAGAGGCCCGTGATCTGCACGACGCCGCGGCGGTCGCGCTGCGGCTGTGGGGCGAGCACCGGGCCTCGGCCAAGCTGCCGCCCTGGGAGATCGTGGGGCTCGAGGTCATCGACCGTGATACGTACCACCAGCGGGTCGCGGAGGGGTACGGGCCGCCACCGGCCTCCCCGGTGGGCGTGCATCCGTTCTGAGGACGGATGTGCGGCGCCGGGATATGAGAAGGCCATCTCGAACTGCGGAATAGCGCGCGGCTTCCGCCCGTCGGCTCAGTACGCTTCGTGCATGACCAGCGCACCCACGTCGCCGCTCACCGACCCCTGGCCGAAGTCTCCGGTCCTCCAGGCCGCCTACCGGTCCCGGGCCGCTGCCGCCGATCTCGCGCCGCTGCCGCGCGCCGTCAAGGACGACGCGCTGCTCGCGATGGCCGACGCGCTGGAGGTGCGCACCAAGGAGATCGTCGAGGCCAACGCGGCCGATGTGGAGCGGGCCCGCGAGGCCGGCACCAGCGACGCCATCGTGGACCGGCTGACGCTCACCCCCGAGCGGGTGCGGGCCATCGCCTCCGATGTCCGCGATGTGATCGCGCTGCCCGACCCGGTCGGCGAGGTGGTGCGCGGCTCCACGCTGCCCAACGGGATCGACCTGCGCCAGGTGCGCGTTCCGCTCGGCGTCGTCGGGATCATCTACGAGGCCCGGCCGAACGTGACGGTGGACGCCGCGGCGCTGTGCCTGAAGTCGGGCAACGCGGTGCTGCTGCGTGGCTCCTCGTCGGCGTCCCACTCCAACGCCGCGCTGGTGAAGGTCCTGCGCGACGCCGTCGGCGGGGCGGGGCTGCCCGCGGACGCGGTGCAGTTGGTGCCGGGCGAGAGCCGGGAGTCGGTGCGCGAGCTGATGCGCGCCCGCGGCCTGGTGGACGTGCTGATCCCGCGCGGCGGCGCGTCCCTCATCCGTACGGTCGTCGAGGAGTCCACGGTCCCGGTCATCGAGACCGGCACCGGCAACTGCCATGTGTACGTGGACGCCGACGCCGACCTCGACATGGCGGTCGAGATCCTGGTGAACTCCAAGGCCCAGCGGCCGAGCGTGTGCAACGCGGCGGAGACGCTGCTGGTGCACCAGGACATCGCCCCCCGGTTCCTGCCCCGCGCCCTTGAGGCGCTGGCCGAGGCCGGGGTCACGGTCCACGCGGACGAGCGCGTCATGGCGCTCGCGGAGGGCTCCAAGGCCACGGTGGTCCCGGCGGTGATCGAGGACTGGGAGACCGAGTACCTCTCGTACGACATCGCGGCGGGCGTCGTGGACTCCCTGGACGCCGCGGTGAGCCACATCCGCCTGTGGTCCTCCGGGCATACCGAGGCCATCGTCACGTCCTCCCAGCAGGCCGCCCGCCGCTTCACCCAGCTGGTGGACTCCACCACGGTCGCCGTGAACGCCTCCACGCGGTTCACCGACGGCGGGCAGTTCGGCTTCGGCGCCGAGATCGGCATCTCGACCCAGAAGCTGCATGCCAGGGGCCCCATGGCCCTGCCCGAGCTGACATCGACGAAGTACATCGTCACCGGCGACGGCCACACCCGCTGACTCACCCGTTCGGGGGGTACCCGATTCCCGGCGGCGCTGGGGTGGATCTTCCCCCGAATACCATTTCACCCTGCCCAAAATGACCCGTCCGGTCTACTCTGAATGGGTGCCGGACGACGTGGGGGGCAAGCCGTTCCCGGACGGCGACGAGCCCGACGAGCGCAGCCACGGCGAGACGAACGACGAGTTCGCCGCCGTGGTCTTCGACGAGGACTTCGTGCGGTCGGCCCCGATCCATGAGCCCACCGCCATCGAGCGGATGCTGGCCGCCGCCGAGGCCCGTGCCGAGGCCGAGGCGTCCCGGAGCCGCAGGGCCGGTGTGCCTCCCGAGGACGAGCTCTTCGAGGACGGCTACGGCCAGGAGGCCGAGTTCTACGGCGTGGACGACCCCGACGGGCGCTTCGGCCCGGGGCGGGACGCGGACGACGCCTACGGCCCCTACGGGCGGTACGGGAGCGCGGGGCGTCCTTACCGCGGTCATGCCCGCTGGCACCGCCCGGTGGCCTGGCTGCTGGCCATCCTGATGGGCATCGGCGTGGTCGCCCTGGCCTTCACGGCCGTCTACCGGGGCGCCTCGGGCAACCGCCAGGACCCCGCTCCACCGCCCGCCACCAGCGGTGTCGACGGCTCGCCCACCGGACAGCCGCGCCTGGAGCCGTCGGGGTCGGAGTCGCCCGCCCCGGAGCCGACCGGGTCCAAGGGCTCGCCCGCCTCCGCCGTACCGCCGTCGCGGTGACGACCTCACGCATCGCTAGCACGTCGTGGCGTATGGGGCGTTTCCTCCCCACTCGCCTCCCAAGTTGTGGAGTATCACCGCGTTTACCGTCGCCCCTGGCGACCTACTCTTGAGATATGGCCGGGCGTGGAGACCCTCCCGAGGGGACACCCGAGGGCGTCCCGGGAGGTGGTGAGGACGAATACCGTTCCGTCGTATTCGACGAGTCGTTCGTCCGTGCTGCCCGGCTCCAGGAATTCTCCGCCCAGGAGCGCATGGGCGAACACGCGCGGGCGGTGCGCAGCCGGCACGCCTGGGCCAGGGCCGGGGCGTCACGCCAGGCCGTCGCGCTCGTCCTGCTGATCGCCGTCGCCTTCGCCGCGGCCGTCTACATGGGGGTACGCCACCCGTACCAGACGCCGCAGCCGCAGACCGTGGAGCCGCTGCACAGCAGCGTGGTGCCGCTCGCACCGCGCGGCGAGGTGCCCGGAGGGCCGCCGGACCGGCTGTTCCGCAGCAGCCCGGCCGCCGAGTTCCGCACCGGCGCCGAAGGGGTCACGGTGCCCGGCGCCCGCCGCACCCAGAGCTTCTCCGAGAGCCAGGTGATGACGGCGCTCACCACCGCCAAGGAGTACCTGGTCAAGTCCGCCATCGACCCGGGTGTGCTCACCGGCGGCCCGGTGCAGGCCGTGAGGCTGCTGCTGGACCCGGCCCAGCAGACCCAGTTCGACCAGAGCTTCGCCCATCCGGTCGACGACGGACGGCATGCGGCCACCGGCTGGCTGACCCGCTTCAACCCGGCCGAGGTGACCTTGGCCGACACCCCGGTGCGGGTCCGCGGCACCCTTACGGTCGTCGAGCGCAGCCCCGCGACCCTGGAGGTCGCCGCCGACCACGTCTTCGTCTACGCGGTCCAGCAGGCCCATGAGCGCGGACCGGACCATGCCTCGCTGTTCACGGTGCGCCGTGAGGCGCGGTTCCGCTTCGACCGGAACGATCTGCGCGACCACCATCTGGAGCTCGTGCAGAGCAACGTGCTGGCCGGCCCGCAGGCATGTGCCGCGAACGCCTCCGGCTATCTGCGGCCGATGCTCGCCGGCCAGAGCGCCAAGGGCGACGCCCCCACGGGCACCGACCCGTACACCACGGGCCGCACCACGGTCTCGCTGTGCGGCGTCCTGGCCCCCGGAACCCAGCCCGCCCTCGACGGGCGGTCCTGAGGGCCTCCAGGGCCGCCCCGGCCGGTCTCAGCGCTGCGGCGGGGTGTCCCCGGGCCCGTCGTCGTGCCCCGGCCGCTCTTCCGGTCCGTCCCCGGGCCGGTGGTCCTGAGCCCCGTCAGTCCGGCCCTGAGGCTCGTCCTGGTGCTCGTCCCGGGGCGTGGTGCCCTCCTCGGGGGTCTCCCCGCCCTGCTTGCCCCCGCCGCCGGTGAACCGGTCGCGCAGCTTGCTGCCCAGGTCCCCGGCGCCGCCCGCCACATCCCTGACGAAGGCGAACAGCGGATCCTTGCTGCTGCGGACCGACTCCGCGTAGTGGGTCGCGGACTCCCGGAACGAGTCGCTGACCGAGGCGTCCCGGTCCTCGTCGCGACGCGGGTAGTGGCCGTCCATGAGCCGCTGGTAGTCACGGGTCGCGGCCCACTTCTTGAGCTCGGCGGCGCGCACGGTGGTGAACGGATGGCTGCGCGGCAGCATGTTCATGATCTTGAGGACGGAGTCCCGCAGATCGCCGCTCGACTCGTACTCCTCCGCCTGCTCCAGGAAGGCGTCCACGTTCATCTCATGGAGGTGGTGGCCGCCCGCGAGCTTCATCAGCCCGCGCATCGAGGCCCGCAGATCCTGTCCGACCAGCAGCCCCGCCCGGTCCGCCGACAGCTCCGACTTGCGGAACCACTCCCGCAGTGCCGTCACCAGCGCCAGCACCGCCACATTGCCGAGGGGGATCCAGGCGACCTTCAGCGCGAGGCTGGTGAGGAACAGCAGTATCGTCCGGTAGACCGAGTGTCCCGACAGCGCATGGCCCACCTCATGGCCGATGACCGCCCGCATCTCCTCCTCGTCGAGCAGCTCGACCAGACCGGTGGAGATCACGATGATCGGCGCGTCCATCCCGATGCACATCGCGGTCGGCTGCGGGTTCTGGGTGACGTACATGGCCGGGACCCGCTCCAGGTCCAGGATGTAGCAGGCATCCCGCAGCATGTCGTGGAGATGGGCGAACTGCCGGTCGCTGACCCGCACCGAATCGGACAGGTAGAGCAGCCGCAGACTCCGCTCGGGCAGCAGGCCGCTCATCGCCTTGAAGACCGTGTCGAAGCCGGTCAGCTTGCGCAGCGCGACCAGCGCGGAGCGGTCCGCCGGATGTTCGTACGCCCGTGAGGAGATCCCGGGGAACCGCCGCCGCTCCCGGCTGGGCACATGCTCCCGGGCGTCTCCCGTCCCGCTTCCGCCGCCGGTCTCATGAGTGTCGCTCATCTGGCCCCCTCGGTCGATTGCCCGCTCGACGGGACGCCCGGTTCCGGGCCCCTCGTCCGGCGGCCCCCAGCCTAGGCCCTGAGTGTCCGAGGGTTAGCGTGGAGACATGCCCGATATGACTGGTCTCACCGAAGCCCTCGCCGCCACCTCCCACAGCAACGACGGCCCGGGAGCGCTGCTGCGCATCGTCATCGTGGTCGGTGTGGTGGGCGCCGCCCTGCTCGCCTGGTTCCTGCTGCGCGGATACAAGCAGGACTGAGCGGATACCAGCAGGACGGACAGCAGGACCGAAAACCGCCTCGCATACGATGTGGCCGACGTGTTGTGTCGCCTAGACCCGGATAGGTACTGCCTGCGATGACCGCTATCAGCACCGCACATGCTGCCCTGACCACGCTCGCGGCCGAGGGCGGTGAGCACACCGACACCCACCCGACCATCAGCCCCTACATGACCGGCGGTGCGGCCCTGGTGATCCTCTTCCTGCTGCTGTGGATCACCACGCGCTTCAACCGGGACCGCTGAGCTGGGCGATTGCCCCTATGGGCCCCGGCTCCGGGCCGGGCCCAGTAGGGTCTGCACGCATGGAAGAGCAGAAAGGGTCCGGCAAGCGGCGACTCGGCGTGATGGGCGGGACGTTCGACCCGATCCACCACGGTCACCTGGTCGCGGCGAGCGAGGTGGCCTCGCAGTTCCACCTCGATGAGGTGGTGTTCGTGCCCACCGGTCAGCCCTGGCAGAAGAGCCACAAGAAGGTCACCCCGGCCGAGGACCGCTATCTGATGACGGTCATCGCGACCGCGTCGAATCCGCAATTCTCGGTCAGCCGTATCGACATCGATCGCGGCGGGCCCACCTACACCACCGACACGCTCCGGGAACTACGCGCGCTCAACGGCGACGCGGATCTGTTCTTCATCACCGGGGCCGACGCACTCGCCCAGATCCTCACCTGGCGTGACGCCGAAGAGCTCTTCTCGCTGGCCCACTTCATCGGGGTGACCAGACCAGGGCACATACTGGCCGACCCGGGGCTGCCGGAGGGCGGGGTGTCGCTGGTGGAGGTTCCGGCACTGGCGATCTCGTCATCGGACTGCCGGGCGCGGGTCGCTCATGGCGACCCCGTCTGGTACCTGGTGCCGGACGGCGTGGTGCGCTACATCGACAAGCGCGAGCTGTACCGGCACGACGGCTGAAGGGGTACCGGTGAACGACCGGCAGGATCCGTACGACCCGTACGCACAGGACCCGTATGGCCAGGAGCCGCAGATCTACGGCTATGACGCCTATGGGCGTCCCGTCTACCAGCCGCAGACGGCACAGCAGCAGAGTTACGACCCGTACGCCCAGCAACAGCCGCAGCAACAGTACGGGGAGCAACAGCAGCAGCAGGACGGGTACGGCTACGACCCCTACGCCCAGCCGCAGCATCACCAGCCCCAGCAGCAGCACGCCCAGACGCAGAGTTACGACCCGTACGCTCAGCAACAGCAACAGCAACAGCAACAGCAGTACCAACAGCAGCCGCAGCAGTACCACCAGCACCAGCAACAGCCACAGGGCTACGGCTACGGCCACCCACCGGCCGCCGTCCCGCCGCAGCGCGAGCCGAACCCCTACGAGGAGCTGAGCCCGGAGCAGCTGCGCGGCGGGCCCGAGGCGCCTCCGGCCGAGGAGTCCCGGTCCGCGGCGCCCCGTTCCCCGCAGCCGAAGCGGCCCGGGGGGCCCGGGGGGCCCGCGGATTCCGATGAGGAGGAGTACCACACCGAGCAGTTCTCCTTCGTCGAGGAGGAGGACGAGGAATCCGACGACGTCATCGACTGGCTGAAGTTCGCCGAGACCCGCTCCGAGCGCCGTGACGAGCGCCGCCGTAAGGGCCGCAACCGCGTCATCGCGCTCGTCGTGGTCCTGGTCATCGCCGCGGCGGGCGGTGTCGGCTACCTCTGGTACGCGGGCAAGCTTCCGGGGCTGTCCGACAGCGCCGAGGACCAGGCGGCCGCGGGCGGTCCGCAGAAGCGCGATGTGATCGTCGTCCATCTGCGCGAGACCAAGGGCGGCGGCACCTCCACGGCCCTGCTGGTGGACAACGAGACCACCAAGAAGGGCACCACCGTCCTGCTGCCGAACTCGCTGTCCGTCTCCACCGAGGACGGCGCCTCCACCACACTCGGCAAGTCGGTGACCGACGAGGGCTCCGACTCCACCCGAGAGTCCCTGAGCACCCTGCTGGGTTCGAAGATCCAGGGCACCTGGCGGCTGGACACTCCGTATCTGGAGAACCTCGTGGAGCTGGTCGGCGGGATCACCCTCGACACCGACGCGACCGTCCCCAGCCCCCAGAAGGGCGAGGATCCCCTGGTCAAGCAGGGCAAAGACCAGATCCTGAGTGGCCAGGCGGCCGTGGCGTACGCCACCTACCGGGCGTCCGGCGAGGCACAGTCCGAACAGCTCGCGCGGTTCGGGCAGGTCATGCAGGCGGCGCTGAAGAAGGTGTCCAGCGATGAGAAGGGTGCCACCAGCACCGTGGAGTCGCTGGCGCAGATCCCCGACCCGTCGCTGTCCGAGCAGCAGCTCGGCGCGTCGCTGGCGAGGCTGGCCGGGCAGGCCAAGAGCGGTGCGTACGACACCGCCATGCTGCCGGTCCAGTCGGACGGGACGCTCAGCAGCCAGGCGACCGACCATGTGGTCAAGGACATCCTGGGCGGCACGGTCAAGAACACCGACAAGAACACCGCGCCCCGGGTCAGCGTGACCAACGCCGGAGGGCCCAAGGACGGGTCGGGTGCCGCGCGGGTCGCGCTGGTCAATGGCGGCTTCACGGTCGTCACGGCCACCGAGGGCGGCGGTACGCCGCAGTCCGCCTCGCGGGTGACCTACGCGGACGCCGCACAGGCGGGCCAGGCCAAGGAGGTCGCCAAGACGCTCGGGCTGCCGGAGACGGCGGTGCGGAAGGGCAAGGGCGCGGCCAACGCGGACATCACGGTCCTCCTCGGCTCGGACTACGACGCCACGGGCTGAGCCGTGCCGCCCGGGGGCCCGTTCCCCCGGGCGCCCCGTTCCCCCGGGCGCCCCGTTCCCCCGGGCGCCCCGGGCGTTCCCCGGGGTACTCCCGGCGTTCTCCCCGGGCACGCCGGGCACGCCGGGCACGCCGGGCACGCCGGGCACGCCGGGCACGCCGGGCACGCCGGGCACGCCGGGCACGCCGGGCACGCCGGGCACGCCGGGCG
>NZ_JBIADZ010000007.1:197993-248327 GCF_042868035.1 Streptomyces sp. NPDC007875
CGGCCGAGGAACGGCCATCCGGCGTGACGGTGGGGCGTGAGATCCTGGGGGAAGCCAGACCTTCGAGGTAACACCGACCGAAAGCTTTGCCTGTGACCGCCACGGACCGCTCCCTCGAGCTCATCAACGCCGCCGCCCAGGCGGCCGCCGACAAGCTCGCGCACGACATCATCGCGTACGACGTCAGCGACGTGCTCTCCATCACCGACGCCTTCCTGCTGGCCTCGGCCCCCAACGACCGCCAGGTCAAGTCGATCGTCGACGAGATCGAGGAGCGGCTGAACAAGGACCTGGGCGCCAAGCCGGTGCGCCGCGAGGGCGACCGTGAGGCCCGCTGGGTGCTGCTGGACTACGTGGACATCGTGGTGCATGTCCAGCACAGCGAGGAGCGGGTGTTCTATGCCCTGGAGCGGCTCTGGAAGGACTGCCCGCAGCTGGAGCTCCCGGCCGACGCCGAGGCCACCCGCGGCAAGGGGCAGGAGTACGCACAGGCGCAGGCCGCGGACGGCGGCGCGGGCGGTGAGCTGAGCTGAACGGCACGCAAGGCGGCCGTGGCCGCCGCATCGTCCTGTGGCGCCACGGCCAGACCGCTTGGAACGTAGAGCGGCGTTTCCAGGGCTCTCTGGACATCGAGCTCACCGACACCGGTGTCGCGCAGGCGCACCGGGCGGCCCGGCTGCTGGCCGCCCTGAAGCCGGACGCGATCATCGCCTCCGATCTGAAGCGGGTGGCGGCCACGGCCGCCGAGCTGTCCGCCGTCACGGGGCTGTCGGTCATGCATGACGCGGGGCTGCGGGAGACCTACGCGGGCGCGTGGCAGGGGCTGACCCACGAGGAGATCATCGAGAGCTTCGGCGAGCAGTACGCGGCGTGGAAGCGCGGCGAGCCGGTCCGGCGTGGTGGCGGTGAGCTGGAGACCGAGGTCGCCGACCGGGCGGCGCCGGTGGTGCTGGAGAGCGCCGACAAGCTGCCGGACGGCGGCACGCTCGTGGTGGTCAGCCACGGCGGCACGATCCGTACCACCATCGGCCATTTGCTCGGCCTGGAGCCCCGGACCTGGGAGGCGCTGGGCGGCCTGTCCAACTGCTGCTGGTCCGTTCTGGGCGAGGGGGCGCGGGGCTGGCGGCTGCTGGAGCACAACGCCGGATCGCTGCCCGAGCCGGTGCTCGGCGACGACGACTGAGCGGATTTCCTTTTCCGGCAGGTCACCGGCTATGCTCCTTCTCGTTCGAAGCGCTTCGGCGCCGAGAAGAGCGGGGCTATAGCTCAGTTGGTAGAGCGCCTGCATGGCATGCAGGAGGTCAGGAGTTCAATTCTCCTTAGCTCCACAGATCCACGATCCCGTCTCCCTCACAGGGAGGCGGGATCGCCGCTTCCGGCGGCTCTTTCCACCGCCGGGACCGTCTCCTCGGCCGCGGCTCTCTCCGCCCGCATCACCGAGAGCGGCTTGGCGTGCACCGGGCAGCCGATCAGCGGGTCATGAAGGGTGCGCAGCCGCCGGATGTGGTCTCGGCTCTCCTCGTCGCAGGGGGTGTAGACCACGACCCGGGTCTCCGGTGCCCCACTGACCAGCATCGAGGTCGAGGTCAGCCGGATCTCGCCGACCGAGGCATGCCGCACCACCTTGATCCGGGAGCCCGGCGGCGCGACGTCCCCGCTCCGCCACAGCCGGGCGAAGTCGTCGCTCGCTTCCAGCAGCCGGGCGATGAAGTGCTCCCACGCGGGCTCGCCCACATGGCGTCCGTAGCCGCCGCGCAGCGTGGCCACCAGGAGCGGCAGCTCCTCATCGAGGTTCACATACGGGGCACAGCAGCGGTGGGCCACGAACAGCTGCCACAGGGCGTTCCGCTCGGAGGCGGGGGAGAGCAGCATGGCCGGGAAGAGGCCGCCGTACGCGGCGTTGGCGGTCAGGACGTCGTAGCGGGCGTTGTAGACCACCGCGGGGAGCGGGTCGAGCGCCTCGATGATGCCCCGCACCTCCGGGCCCACCGTCCGTGGCTCGCCCTCCCGGTTCGGCACATACGGCACCTCGGCCAGGTGGTAGAGGTGCTCGCGCTCGACCCGGTCCAGCCGCAGGGTGCGCGCTATCGCGTCCAGCACCTGCACGCTCGCGTTGATCGGGCGGCCCTGCTCCAGCCACGTGTACCAGGTCACGCCGACGCCGGAGAGCTGGGCGACCTCCTCGCGGCGCAGCCCCGGGGTGCGGCGCCGCAGGCCGGGCGCCATGCCCACGTCGGCGGGGGTCACCCGGGCGCGGCGGCTGCGCAGGAAGGCGGCCAGCTCGGGCCGTCTGCGCCGAGTGTTCGCAGTCATCGTCGCTCCCCGCATCCCCCTGGCCGTCCGGCCGCACCGTCCCATGGTCCCGGGGGCGGCGGGCGGCTGCCAGGTGCTGCCACTACCAGCATTGGCGGGCTCTCGTTACCGGTATCGGCCCGGCCACAGGCTCGGTCCATGAGACACACCACCCCGACCACCCTTCCTCCGATGGGGGACCTCGGTGGATCCAGTAAAGGCGAGGCCACTGACAACCGGGTCGCGGAGAGCCGGGCCACAGACAACCCGGCCACAGACACCCCGGCCGCTGACAGCCGGGCCAGCCGGGGCCCGGCTGTCAGCGGCCGGCGGGCGCCGCGCCCCGGCTGGCTGCTCGCGATCGTGCTCACCGGCCAGCTCATGGCCGTCCTCGACGTCTTCATCGTCAATATCGCCGCCCCGACCGTCCGCGCCGATCTCCACGCCTCCGGCGCCGGGCTGCAGCTCGTCATCGCGGGCTACACCATCTCCTACGCCGTGTTGCTGATCACCGGCGCGCGGCTGGGCGCCCTGATCGGCCACCGGCGGATGTTCCTGACCGGGCTCGCGGTCTTCACCGGCGCCTCGCTCGCCTGCGGGCTGGCCGCCACCACCGGGCAGCTGATCGCCTTCCGGCTCGTCCAGGGCGCGGGCGCCGCGCTGATGCTTCCGCAGGTGCTGAGCCTGATCCAGCGGACGTTCACGGGCGGTTCGCGGGCGCGGGCGCTGGGCGCGTACGCCGCGGTGCTGGCGTCCGGCGCGGCCGGCGGGCAGATCGTGGGCGGGGCGCTGGTCGAGGCCGACCTCCTCGGCTCCGGCTGGCGCCCGGTCTTTCTGGTGAACGTGCCGATCGGGCTGTTGCTGCTGGTCCTCGGGCCGCGGCTGCTGCACGAACCCGCCGGTCCGCCGCGTCCCGCCGGTCCGCCGCGCTCCCGCGCGGAGGGCCCGGACGCCCGCCGGAGCGGCCCGCGCCTGCCCGGCTTGGACCTGCCCGGTCTGGTGCTGCTCGCGGCGGCCGTGCTGCTGTTCACCGTGCCGCTGGTGCTCGGGCAGGAGCGGGGCTGGCCGTTGTGGGGCTGGATCGCGCTGGGGCTGAGCGCGGTCCTCGTGGCGCTCTTCGCCGCGTACGAGACACGGCTGGCCCGGCGCGGCGGTGCGCCGCTGATCTCCCCGCGGGTGGTGCGGGCACCGGGGATGCCGCTCGCGGTGATCCGTATCGCGCTGGGGATGGCGGCCAACGCGGGCTTCCTGTTCGCCATGACCCTGCATGTGCAGGGCGGGCTCGGCTACAGCCCGCTGCGGGCGGGGCTGACGTTCGTCCCCACGGCGGTCGCGTTCGGCGTCGTCGGCCTCAACTGGCAGCGACTGCCCGCGCGCTGGCAGACCGTGGCGGTACCGGGCGGATTCCTGCTGGCCGCCGCCTCGTTCGCCGGGACCGGTCTGGTACTGCGCGATGGATCGGACGGCGGCCCCTGGCTGCTCGTCGCCCTTACGGCCTCCGGCGCGGGGCTCTCGTTCGCCTACAGCCCCTTGCTCACACGGACGTTGGCGACCGTAAGGCAGCAGGACGCGGCGGACGCCAGCGGGGTTCTGGTGACAGCGGCTCAACTCGGCCTGCTCACCGGCGTCGCGGTCTTCGGGGCCGTGTTCCTGGGCGCGGCGGACGGTACGGTGCCCAGTGCGGGTGCCTCCGCGGACGCCCTGTGGGTGACCTGCGTCGCCTTGGCCGGGGCCGCACTGTGCGGAGTACTGATGAGTCTGGTGAGACGAGTGGGGAATCTCCGCTGACCTGCGCGTCGTCCCGTGGCAGAATCGGACGGCCGGAGGGGGATGGGGCCGACACGTCCGATGGGGAGGGCAGGTGGGATGCGGACCAGCATCCTCGATGCGATCGAGGACCCGTCCCGCAGGGCACGAGCGGGCATCGTGTGCCCGTCCTGCGGCTCCGCGCATGTGGCCCAGGTCCTCGGTGACAACGGTGGTGTTTCCTACGTGTGTACGGCCTGTGGCCATAGCTGGAGCTGAGTGAGATGGGAGCCCACAGCCGGAAGTGCGACTGGTGCGGCACCGGCACACCGATCGTCCGCGACATGGAGCCGCTCAACTCCGACTACCAGTATTGGTGTGCGGAGTGCGCGCGGGCGCTGATCATCAGGGGCGATCCCATTGAGACCTACCGCGAGCTCGAAGGGGAGCCGATCTATGGTCGGCTCCTCGACGAGCACTGCACGCTGAAGCGTTTCTATTCGTTCGCGACGGCGTAACGGGGCTCTGCTCCGGCCCCCGGGTAATCGATTTGGCGGAAGGCCGGGGCGTCCGTGTAATGTAGGCGTCGCCGCCAGGGAAACCGGGCGGAGCAAGACCTGGGGCTATAGCTCAGTTGGTAGAGCGCCTGCATGGCATGCAGGAGGTCAGGAGTTCAATTCTCCTTAGCTCCACATCAAGGAGGCGGGTCGTCCGGCAAGGACGGCCCGCTTTTCGTCGTGCGTGACGGGGGTCACCTCCGTGCGGGCCGTCAGTGCCCTGCGGTAACCTGGCTCCATGCGTGCCGTACGCCTTCTGCTTAGCGGGCCGCGCTGACTAGTACCGACCGAGAACAGCCCCGGTCGGCATCAGCGCGGCGTCCCCTCCTGTGTGAGGGGTCTTTTTGTTTCGGAAGCGTGAGGGATCCGCTGCGTTGCCGCAGGCAGAGACGACCGATGGAGCTTTGAGGACCATGAGCGAGACCAATGCCGCGGCCGAGGTGGCCGCGCCGCACCGCTACACGGCCGCCTTGGCCGCCGACATCGAAGCCCGCTGGCAGGACTTCTGGGACGCGCACGGCACGTATGAGGCGCCCAACCCGGGCGGGGATCTGGCCGGCGACGCCGAGGCCGTCGCCCGGCCCAAGAAGTTCGTCATGGACATGTTCCCGTACCCCTCGGGCGCGGGGCTGCACGTGGGTCATCCGCTGGGCTACATCGCCACCGATGTGTTCGCCCGCTACCACCGCATGACGGGCCACAACGTCCTGCACACCCTGGGCTTCGACGCCTTCGGCCTGCCCGCCGAGCAGTACGCGGTGCAGACCGGCACCCACCCGCGGGTCAGCACCGAGGCCAACATCGAGAACATGCGGCGGCAGCTGCGCCGTCTGGGCCTGGGTCACGACCAGCGCCGCTCCTTCGCGACGATCGACCCGGACTACTACCGGTGGACCCAGTGGATCTTCCTGCAGATCTTCAACTCCTGGTACGACCCGGAGGCGAAGACCGCGCGCCCCATCGACACCCTGGTCCAGCAGTTCGCCTCGGGTGAGCGCCCGACCCCCGACGGCCGCCCCTGGGCTGAGCTGACCGAGTCCGAGCGCGCCGACATCCTGGGCGAATACCGCCTGGCCTACGCCTCGGACGCGCCCGTCAACTGGTGCCCCGGCCTGGGCACCGTGCTGGCCAACGAAGAGGTCACCGCGGATGGCCGCTCCGAGCGCGGCAACTTCCCGGTCTTCAAGGCCAAGCTGCGCCAGTGGAACATGCGCATCACCGCCTACGCCGACCGGCTGCTGGACGACCTGGACGAGCTGGACTGGCCCGAGGCCATCAAGCTGCAGCAGCGCAACTGGATCGGCCGCAGCGAGGGCGCCCGGGTCGACTTCCCGGTGACCGACCACACCGACGCCAAGATCACGATCTTCACCACCCGCCAGGACACCCTGTTCGGCGCCACCTATATGGTCCTGGCGCCCGAGCACGGCCTGGTGGACGAGATCGTCCCGGACGCATGGCCCGAGGGCACCCGCGACGCCTGGACCGGTGGCCACGCCACCCCGTCCCAGGCCGTCGACGCCTACCGCAAGCAGGCCGCGGCCAAGTCCGACGTCGAGCGGCAGGCCGAGGTCAAGGAGAAGACCGGCGTCTTCACCGGTGCGTATGCCATCAACCCGGTCAGCGGCGAGCAGGTGCCCGTCTTCATCGCCGACTACGTCCTGATGGGCTACGGCACCGGCGCGATCATGGCCGTTCCGGCGCACGACAGCCGTGACTTCGCCTTCGCCCGCGCCTTCGAGCTGCCCATGCGCTGCGTCGTGGAGCCGTCCGACGACCGCGGCACGGACCCGTCCACCTGGGACGACGCCTTCGCCTCGTACGACGCGAAGATCGTCAACTCGACGGGGGAGTCTGTATCACTGGACGGGCTGGGCGTCGTCGAGGCCAAGGCACGCATCACCGAATGGCTGGAATCCCACGCCATCGGCGAGGGCACCGTCAACTACCGGCTGCGCGACTGGCTGTTCAGCCGGCAGCGCTACTGGGGCGAGCCGTTCCCGATCGTCTACGACGAGGAGGGTGTGGCCCACGCCCTGCCCGAGTCGATGCTGCCTCTGAAGCTGCCCGAGGTCGAGGACTACTCGCCGCGCACCTTCGACCCGGACGACTCCGACACCTCCCCGGAGACCCCGCTGTCCCGGAACGAGGACTGGGTCAACGTGGTACTGGATCTGGGCGACGGGCGCGGGCCGCGGCCGTTCCGCCGCGAGACCAACACCATGCCCAACTGGGCCGGATCCTGCTGGTACGAGCTGCGCTACCTGGACCCGCACAACAGCGAGCGGCTGGTCGACCCCGGGACCGAGCGCTACTGGATGGGGCCGCGCGAGGGACAGCCGCACGGCGGTGTCGACCTGTACGTCGGCGGCGCCGAGCATGCGGTGCTGCATCTGCTGTACGCCCGGTTCTGGTCCAAGGTGCTGTTCGACCTGGGACATGTCTCCTCGGTCGAGCCGTTCCACAAGCTGTACAACCAGGGCATGATCCAGGCGTATGTCTACCGGGACAGTCGCGGTATCGCCGTCCCGGCCGCCGAGGTCGAGGAGCGGGACGGGGCCTACTGGTACGAGGGCGAGCAGGTCACCCGGCTGCTGGGCAAGATGGGAAAGTCCCTGAAGAACGCCGTCACGCCGGACGAGATCTGCGCCGAGTACGGGGCCGACACCCTGCGGCTGTACGAGATGGCCATGGGCCCGCTGGATGTCTCGCGGCCCTGGGACACCCGCGCCGTGGTCGGCCAGTACCGGCTGCTGCAGCGGCTGTGGCGCAATGTCGTCGACGAGGGCACCGGTGAGGTCACCGTCGTCGACACCGAGCCCGACGAGGCCACGCTGCGCGCCCTGCACAAGGCGATCGACGGCGTCCGGCAGGACATGGAGGGCCTGCGCTTCAACACCGCCATTGCCAAGATCACCGAGCTGAACAACCACGTCACCAAGGTGCGCGAGGTGCCCCGGTCGGTGGCCGAAGGGCTGGTGCTGCTGATCTCGCCGCTGGCCCCGCATGTCGCCGAGGAGCTGTGGCGCAGGCTGGGCCACACCGCCTCCGTCGTCCACGAGCCCTTCCCGGTCGCCGACCCGGCGTATGTCGTGGACGAGACCGTCACCTGTGTGGTCCAGGTCAAGGGCAAGGTCAAGGCCCGGCTGGAGGTCGCGCCCTCGGTCTCGGACGAAGAGCTGGAGGCGCTGGCGCTGGGTGACCCGGCGGTCGTGGCGGCGCTGAACGGCGCGGGCATCCGTAAGGTCATCGTGCGGGCGCCGAAGCTGGTCAATATCGTTCCGGCGTGATGCGGGGCGGGGGCCGGGCCGGGCTGTAAGGGCCGTCCCATCCGGGGAGTGCCACATGTGGGCGGGTTGGGGGTTCGTCAGGAACCTCTGGCCCGCCCGGCGCGTTTACGCTGAGAGGACGACCGCCACCGTGCCGTGACCGCCGCCCCAAGGAGCGCACATGGAAGCCATCTGGATCCTGTTGCTGCTTTTCGTCCTGATCATGCTGGCGGGGGTGTATGCGGCCGTTCGCGCGGTCAGGGCGGCCAAGCGCGGCATCGACCGCACCGTGCTCCAGGCCCGCCGCACCGTGGAGGAGACCAGACTCCGGGCCCGGCAGTTCGCGCAGCCGGGCGCGGTCGGTGAGCTCGCCCAGTTGCGGCTCTCCCTGCGCGGCTCGATGCGCGCCACCAGCCAGGCGCTGCAGGCGGCCGCCCCGCAAGACCAGTCGTTGTCGGAGTCGTTGGTCCTGTTCCAGCGGCTGAGCGCCCATGCCCAGGATCTGGAAGCGGATCTGAAGCGGCTGGAGCAGGAGCCCGACAAGTCCCGCCTCGCCGCCCTGCTGCCCGATCTGCGGCAGCGTACGGAGCGGATCACCCACTCCGCCGACTCGCTGCGCTGGGCTGTGCAGGAGCGGACGCAGCGGTTTGCGCACGACGACCTGGACTCGCTGAACCGCGAGATCGAGATGGAGGCCGGGGCGCTGCGGCATTGGACGGCGGTGGAGCCGGAGGAGCCGCGGACGGATGCGGGGTCGTGGCCGGCGCCCGAGGCGGGGGCGCGGCCTGAGGCAGGGTCTCGGCCTGAGGCGGGGGCGGGATCGGGGCCCGAGGCGGGGCGGGAGCCGGAGCCGACGCGGCCGTCGCTCGGGGCGAGGCCCCAGACGGAGCCCCAGGCGTGGCAGAAGCCCTGGCAGCAGTCCCGCCGTCCCGAGAACACGGCCTGAGCCCCACCATCCGGCCCGGGACCCCACACCTCCGACCTGAGACCCCGGAACCCGGCCCGAGAGCAGGAACTGAGCCACGTCTGAACAGGGCATGATGGGTAAGGCAATTGATCATCAGCTGGGGTCGCGCTGTCGGCGGGCTCCATCCCCCGATAACCTCCCAGTCATGTCCCGCCATGTCGCGATCGTGACCGATTCAACGGCTTACTTGCCGCAGGATGCGATGGAGCGGCATCGCATCACCGCGGTGCCGCTGACGGTCGTGCTCGGAGACCGGGCCCTGGAAGAAGGCACCGAGATCTCGGCCCGGTCCCTCGCGCAGGCGTTGCAGAAGCGGAAGCCGGTGACGACGTCCCGGCCCAGTCCGGAGATGTTCGCGGCCGCCTACCGGGCCGCCGCCGAGCAGGGCGCGACGGGCATCGTCTCCCTCCATCTGTCGGCCGAATTCTCCGGCACCTACGACGCGGCGGCGCTCGCGGTACAGGACGCGCCCGTTCCGGTACGGGTGGTGGACAGCGGAATGGTCGCGATGGCGCTCGGTTTCTGCGCGCTGGCGGCGGCCGAGGCGGCGGAGGGCGGCGGCACGCTGGACGAGGCCGTGGCGGCGGCGGAGAAACGGGCCGACGGCACCGCCGCCTACTTCTACGTCGACACCCTCGACTATCTGCGGCGCGGCGGCCGGATCGGCGCGGCCCAGGCCCTGCTCGGCTCGGCGCTCGCGGTCAAACCGCTGCTGCAGCTCGACGAGGGGCGGATCGAGCTGCGCGAGAAGGTCCGCACCGCATCGAAGGCCATCGCCCGGCTCGAGGAGATCGTGGTGGAGCGGGCCGGCCGGAGCCCGGTGGACATCGCGGTGCAGCACCTGGCGGCGGGCGAACGGGCGGCGGCGCTCGCGGAGCGGTTGCGGGACCGGGTGCCGGGGCTGGCGGAGCTGTATGTGAGCGAGGTGGGCGCGGTGATCGGGGCCCACACCGGGCCGGGGCTGCTGGGGGCGGTGGTCTCTCCGCGGTAGCGGAGGGTGGGCGGTACTTCGGCAACGCTCCTCACTCGGTGGGGTGCCGGAGTTATCCACAACCTGGGGGTTATTCCCGGGAATTGAAGCGGTTCGGCGCGATCGGCCGCTTGTGCCTACCGTCGGGTGCATGAGGACACGATCACGCACAGTAACCGCGGGTCCGGGGCGCGGCCGTCATCGCGGCGGCGGGGCGGGCCGCCGCCCACGCCCGCCGTCCGGTATCGATTCGTCCCGCGCTGGAGGCCACCACCGCAGCACCCACCGCCAGACCCAGCCCATCACCCCCGCACGCGCCGGCCGAGTGGCGGCGCTCTTCTCCACACCGTCGGCGGCCCCGATCGCGGTCGGGTCGATCGCCCTGGGCAGCCGGGCCGGGCCGAGGGGCGTTGCGAGGGCCCGGGACGAGGAGCTGCTGGCCAGGGGAGCGTCGGCTGCGGAGGCGGAGGAGGTACGGAGCGGGGAGGTAAGGAACGAGGAGCCGCCCGGGGATGCGCGCAATGCGCCGTCCGAGGAGGCATCTGAGGACGAGCTCGGGGGCGGTCCGCTGCGTCGCCGCGATCGGGTAAAGCTCGCCCTGCGCGAGCGGCTGCCGGTGTGGCTTCAGCTGCGCTGCGGTATGGAGCTGAGAACGGTCGCCGCCCTGGCGGTCGCCCTGCTCGCCGCGGTGGCCTTCGCGGCGTATCACTTCTGGACCGGCCGTCCCCAGACCGTGCGCGCACCGGATCCGGAGCCCCCGCGCGCCGCGCCCTCGGAACCCGGCCCGATGCCCCGGGGACGGCTCACCCCGTCCGGCGGCGGTCGCACGGTCGTGGTGGATGTGACCGGCAAGGTCCGTCGCCCGGGGCTGCGGAAGCTGCCGCCCGGGGCGCGGGTCGCCGACGCCCTCGAAGCGGCGGGTGGAGTACGGCCGGGCGCCGACCTGAGCGGGCTGAACCGGGCCCGGCCGCTGGTGGACGGGGAGCAGATCGTTGTCGGTGCCCCCGCGGGCGGACCACCCGCACCGGGTGCGGTCGCCGATCCGGCCGCTGGCGTACCGAACGCACCCAACGGCCCGAACGCGCCCAGTGACCCGAACGTGGCCAACGGCGCGAACGCACCGGCTGACCCCGGGGCGCCCGGTGGCTCGGTCAGCCTCAACTCCGCGACCGCCGAACAGCTCGACACCCTCCCGGGGGTCGGCCCCGTCCTGGCCCGGCACATCATCGACTACCGCACCCAGCACGGAGGTTTCCGCTCCATCGATGAACTCCGCGAGGTGAATGGCATCGGTGAGCGCCGGTTCGCCGATCTGCGTCCGCTGGTCCGGCCATGACGGTCGCGAGGCCCCCGCGGACCCGCGCCCCGGTCCATGAGGCGGCCGCGTCCTCGCGCGGTGCGTCACAGCCACAGCAGGAGGGCCCACCCGACCTCCGCCTCGTGCCCCCGGCCCTGGCCGCCTGGGCGGCCGCGGCTCTCGCCCTGGACGCACCGGCCCACGTGGTGGCCCTCGCCTGCACGGCAGCCTCCCTCGTGGCGGCCACCCTGCTCATCGGGGCCCGCCGACGAGCCCCGACATCGGGTGGACGACGGCGCGGCGCACCCCGTCCCCGGCGCGGCCTGGACATGCCCTCGCCGGTGCCCCTCCCGGACGGCGGACGGGCGCTCGAACCCACCCCGGCGCGGCCGCGCGGCGCCGTGTCTCGGCAGCGGGAGCGGAAGGCGTCGCCGCCGGCGGCCGACCGGTCGCCCGGTGCCGCGCCCAATGCCGCACCCGGGGCCCACAGGCGTCCGGGCACCGGCGAAGTCCACAATGTGCCGCGGCGGCAAGCCACTTCGCCGCAAAGCACCGCCGCGTGGCGTGGGCGTCGTACGGCGGGGGCGGTGGCGGCCGTGCTGTTGTGCGGGGCCGCCGCGGGGACGGTCGCCGGGCTGCACGGGGCGGACGTACGCCGCGGCCCGGTGCCCGCGCTGGCCCGGGAGTACGCGGAGGCCACCGCCGAGGTGACGGTCACGGGGGATCCACGGCTCACCCGGCCACGTGTGCGGGGCGCGGCGCTCGCGCCCGCGTCCGTGGTCCTGGAGGCCGAGGCAGGCCGGGTCACCGGCCCCGGCGGCACCACGACCACCACCCGCGCCCCCGTCCTGGTGACGGTCCACCCGAGGGCCGGTAAGGGACGGACAGCCTGGCTCGGGCTGCTGCCGTCCACCCGTCTGCGTGTCCACGGCCGCCTGGTGCCGCCGCTGCGCGACGGGGACCGTATAGCGGCCGTGGTGCGCGTGAACGGCGGCGGGCCCCCGCGAGTAACGGTCCCGCCCAGCGCGGTCCAGCGGCTGGCCGGGCGGCTGCGCGCCGGGCTGCGCACCGCGACCGACGGACTCTCCCCGGACGCGCGGGCATTGCTTCCGGCACTGGTCGTGGGGGACACCTCACGGGTGCCGCCCGATCTGGACGAGGCGTTCCGGGCCACGGACATGCTTCATCTCATGGCCGTCTCCGGTAGCAATCTGACGCTGGTGCTCGCCCTGCTCACGGGTCCGCCGCAGCTCGCCGGGCGGGCCGAGCGGCGCGGTCTCGCGGGCGCGCTCGGCATCCGGCTGCGGACCACCGCCCTCCTCGGCGGCGGGCTCACGCTCGCCTTCGTCATCGTCTGCAGACCCGATCCCAGTGTGCTGCGCGCCGCCGCCTGCGGGCTGATCACGCTGCTCGCCCTCGGCACCGGCCGCCGCCGCTCCCTGCTCCCGGCCCTGGCCGCCGCCGTCCTCGCGCTGGTGCTCTACGACCCGTGGCTGGCCCGGAGCTACGGCTTTCTGCTCTCCGCCCTGGCCACCGGCGCCCTGCTCACCATCGCGCCGGGGTGGAGCGCGGCCCTGCGGCGCCGTGGCGTACCGCCCCGGGTGGCCGAGGCGCTGGCGGCCGCCGCCGCGGCCCAGGCGGTCTGCGCACCGGTCGTGGTGGCCATGGCCGCGCGGGTGAGCCTGGTGGCGATCCCCTGCAAACTCATCGCGGAGGTGGCGGTCGCCCCCGCCACCGTCCTCGGGTTCGCCGCGCTCGCGGCGGCCGCCGTCGTGCCGCCGGTCGCCGCGTGGATCGCCTGGTCGGCGGGCTGGCCCGCCGGGTGGATCGCCCAGGTGGCCCGCACCGGTGCGGCGCTGCCCGGGGCCGAGGCGGACTGGCCGGACGGCTGGACCGGCGCGCTGCTGCTGGCCGTCGTCACCCTGGCCGTGGTCCTCGTCGGCCGCCGACTGTTGCGGCACCGCCTGCTGTGCGCCGTGTGCGCCCTGCTGGTGCTGCTGGCCGTCGTACGCCCGGCACCCCTGGCCCGGATCATCACCGGCTGGCCACCGCCCGGTTGGCGGATGGTGGCGTGCGATGTCGGTCAGGGTGACGCCCTCGTCCTGGCCGCGGGGCCCGGTACGGCCGTCGTCGTGGACACCGGGCCCGAGCCGCGGGCCGTCGACCGCTGTCTTCGTTCGCTGGGCGTCGTCCGGATCCCGCTGCTGGTCCTGACCCACTTCCACGCCGACCATGTGGCCGGGCTGACCGGTGCGTTACGCGGGCGCGCGGTCGGCGCCATCGAGACGACCGGTCTGGAAGAGCCGCCCGGCCAGGCCGAGTTCGTTCGGCACAGGGCCCGGTCGGCGCATGTCCCGGTTATCGCGGCGGTGCCGGGGGAGCGGCGGCGCTTCGGCCCGCTGTCCTGGGAGGTCGTGTGGCCCGCCCCGCCGCCCGCCCCGGCCGGGGCCGAGGGGCCGAATGACGCGAGCGTCACCCTCCTCGTCCGCACGGCAGGCCTGACCCTGCTCCTCCTCGGCGACCTGGAGCCCCCGGCCCAGCAGGCCCTGCAGACGGCGCACCCCATCCTCCCCGAGGTCGATGTCCTCAAGGTGGCCCACCACGGCTCCGCCTACCAGGACCCGCACCTGCTCCGACGCCTCAGACCCCGCCTCGCCTTGATCTCCTGCGGCGCCGACAACCCCTACGGCCATCCGTCGCCCCGCACCATCGCCTCCCTGCGCGCCCAGGGAGCCACCGTGCTGCGGACCGACACCGATGGGCCGATCGCGGTGATACGAGACCCGGGGCTGCGCGCGGTGCTCGGAGGCCACGGTGGGCCCTGAGCGCGGACATGCACGGGCGGGGTGCTCACTCCCTGTCAGTGAGTGGGCACCCCGCCCGGGCGTGTTCCGGTGCTCAGTGCTTGGTGTTGCTGTTGAAGAGCGAGCGTGACCAGACGTAGCCGACCAGGGCGATCCCGGCGCACCAGGCGAGCGAGATCCAGCCGTCGTTGCCGATCTCCGAGCCGGAGAGCAGGCCGCGCAGTGTCTCGGTCATCGGCGTGAACGGCTGGTACTCGGCGAACCAGCGCAGGCCCGGGGACATCGACTCGGCCGGTACGAACGCGGAGCCGAGGAACGGCAGGAACTGGACCAGCAATGGCTTGTTGCTCGCGGACTCCACCGTCTTGGAGATCAGGCCGAGCGCGCACGACAGCCACGTCACGGCGAACGCGATGGCCGTGAGGAGACCGGCGGCGGCCAGCCACTCCAGCGGGTTGGCGTCCGGGCGGAAGCCGATGGCGAGGGCGACGCCCACGACCAGGACGAGGCTCACCATCGTCGTGAGGACGCTGCCGACGACATGGCCCGTCATGAACGACGAGCGCGTGATGTTCATGGTGCGGAAGCGGTTGATGATGCCCTCGGTCATATCGGTGCAGACCGCGATCGAGGTCGACATCGAGCCGGCGGCCACCCCCATGATGATGATGCCGGGCGTCAGATAGTTCAGATACGCGTCCCGGCCGCCGCCCATACCGGAGCCGATCGAGTCGCCGAAGGCGTATACGAACAGCAGCAGCATCATGATGGGCATCATGGAGGCGCCCAGCGAGACGCCCGGATAGCGCAGCGCGTGCTTGATATTGCGCCGCAGCATCGTCATCGAGTCGTGCACGGCGTAGGTGAGCGTGCTCATCGCAGGGTCTCCTTCGCGGGGAGCGCGGGGTTGGTGCTGCCGTCGCCGGTCAGGGCGAGGAACACGTCGTCGAGGTCGGGGGTGTGCACGGAGAAGTCGGCGGCGCGGATACCGGCGGCGTCGAGCCGGTCGAACAGGGCGCGCAGCGCGTCGAGATCGCCGTCGCCCGCGATGCGCAGGGCGAGCTGCTCATCGTCCCGGGCCGTCCCGGGGAAGGCGGCGGCCGCGCGCTCGTACTCGTCGGGGTCGGTGAACCGCAGGCGTACATGGCTGCCGGGGATCTGCGCCTTGAGCTCGTCGGCGGTGCCCTCGGCGACGATCCGGCCGCCGTCGAGCACGGCGATCCGGTCCGCCAGCTGGTCGGCCTCTTCCAGGTATTGGGTGGTGAGGAAGACGGTGACGCCGTCGGCGACCAGTGAGCGCACGGTCTCCCACATGGTGCGGCGGCTGCGCGGGTCGAGCCCGGTGGTCGGCTCGTCGAGGAAGATCACCTGCGGCTCGCCGACCAGTGTCATGGCGAGGTCGAGCCGGCGCCGCATACCGCCGGAGAAGAAGGCGGCGCGCTTGTGCGCGACGTCCCCGATGTCGAACCGCTCCAGCAGCTCCTTGGCCCGCCTGCGTCCTTCGCGCTTGCCCAGGCGCAGCAGATCGGCCATGAGGAGCACGTTCTCCTCGGCGGTGAGCAGGTCGTCGAGTGCGGCGAACTGCCCGGTGACGCCGATCGCGGCGCGCACTCCCTCCGGTGAGGTGGCGACGTCGTGGCCCGCGACCTGGGCCTGGCCGCCGTCGGCCGCGATCAGCGTGGACAGGATCTGCACGGTGGTGGTCTTTCCGGCGCCGTTCGGCCCGAGCAGCGCGAACACGGAGCCGGACGGGATGCGCAGATCGATGCCGTCGAGGACGGTCTTGTCGCCGTACGACTTGCGCAGGTCGGCGGTGGAGACGGCGGCGGGCGGCTGCTGGCCGCCGCTCTCCCTGGACGTGGGCATGACAGATGAATGCATGGGGCCCTCCCCTTCGAAGGCGTGGTGAGCGGTGAAATGATCTTTGTTGTCGGGAGAGGGGGCGGGTCAGGCCCGGGCGCGGCGGATGTTGATGTTGCCGAAGCGGGTGCGGGCCCTGACCTCGGCGGTGTCCTCGGACTTGTCCGGGCTCTCGGACGCGGTGAGCGCGTTGATCACCTGGCCGGCGCTCGAGCTGACGTCGAGCCAGGCGGCCGTGCCCTCGAGGATGCCGACATCGATGGCGCCGTAGGAGGTCTCCAACTGGACGGTGCCACGCGCGACCTCATCGACGCGGACGGCGCCGTGGGCGGTGGTGGCGGTGACCGAGCCCTCGGCGTGCTCGATGAAGATGTCGCCGTTGGCGCCGCTCACCCGCAGATCGCCCAGGGCGTCGCCGACGGTCGTGGTGCCGTGGGAGTTCTTCAGGACGGCCGCGCCGCCGATGGCACCGACGCGCAGGCTGCCGGAGCTGGTGGTGATCTCGGCGGGCCCCTCGACGCGGTCCACGGTGATGGTGCCGTGGGACGCGATCAGGTGCAGCGGCCCGGTGGTGTCGAGGCGGACATCGCCCGACGAGGTCTTCACCCGGACCTCGCCGAGCCGCCCCTCGCCGTGCACCTGGGCCCAGGCGCCGGTCATCTCCACCTGCGAGCCGGTGGGCAGTTCGACCGTCACGTCGACGGTGCCGGTGCGCCCGATGAGATAGCGCTGCTTGGGTGTCCTGATGGTCAACAGGCCACTCGCGTACCGCACTTCGGACTGTTCTGCCGCCCGTACGTCCTGGTCCTTCTTCGGGTCGCGGGGCCGCACGTCGACGAGGGTGTCGAGCCGGTCGGCGGCGATGAACCGGATGGATCCCGCTTCCACATGGGCGGTGACCGAGATCGGTTCGGGAGTGTCGAAAGGAGCATCGAAAGAAGGCATGGCTGTCCCGTCCTCTTGGGTCTTCGTGGCGTCCCTGCTGGTGGGACGTGATGTGGGCGAAGTGGGGTGGGTGAAGTGGCGTAGGCGGGGCGCGGTCAGCGCACCCAGCCCGTGAAGCTCTGCCCGACGGTGCGGGTGGCGCGGGGCTGCACCGTCGTACGTGACGGGGTGCCGCCGTCGACCGCGGCCGACACGGCTCGTACCAGCCACGCGTTGACCGACAGGCCCTCGCGGTTCGCGGCCTCCTCGGCGCGCGCCTTGAGGTGGGCCGGCAGTCGCAGATTGACGCGGGCGGTGCCGCCGTCGTCGCCGTCTGCGGGTGCCGGGGCCGGTGCCTTGAGCGGCTCGGCGGGCCCGCTCTTGCCCTCGTACGCCTCGTCGCCCGCCGGCCGCGTCACCACGAAGTCGGGGTCGAGCCCGCGCAGCCGAACGTCGACCGAGCCGGGGGCGAGTTCACGGGTGATCTCGTCCATCGCGGCGGAGAGCACATTGAGCATCGTCAGCCGGGTCGCCGACTCCAGGGGAGCGGTGAGCCGGTCGGCCAGCTCGCGGGCTTCTTCGCCGCCCGCTTCGGCGGCCACCGCGAGTTCGCGGCGGAGGTTGTCGACATACGGCGTGAGGTCCATGGCGCCATAGTGGCACCATCGTGGCGCCACGCGCAAGGCGGTGAGAGGGGTGGTCGTGAGCCGGGGGTCATCGGGCGGCCCTGACCTGGGGGAATGTGCTGGTATCGGATTGCGTCAATGCGGCGCCATGTAGAGCGCTCGGCCACTCTGGCGCCTCTAGTGGTGCCACGTGATGCCACTGTGGCGCGGTGTCCCGCCCTGCCTGTGCGGTCAGTCGACCCGCCGGGCCAGCACCTGTCCAGGCCAGGCCCCGAACAGGAACCGGTCGGTGGCGGTGAAACCGTTGCGCTCGTAGAACGCGACCAGTTCGCCCCCGCCGCCCGCCCAGCAGTCGACCCGCAGCAGCCCCACGCCGGCCCGCCGGGTCTCCTCGACGGCATGGGCCAGCAGTGCCGCCCCGATGCCCAGGCCGGCGTGTTGTCGGTCGGAGACCAGCAGCCGGACGTATCGCTCGGGTTCCCCGGCCGGTGCGATCGGCATCTGCGGGCTGGGCCCGGAGTCCAGCACCACAGCTCCGACAGGCGTCCCGTCCAACTCCGCGATATACGGGGCATTCTCGGTCGTGTACCGCTGGACCCGCGCCACCCCGCCTGTCTTCTGCGAATACGGCGTCGTGCCCCACTGTTCGGTGTTGCCCCGAGCGTTCATCCAGGCCACCGCGGAGTCGAGCATGTCCAGGATGGCCGGTGCGTCGGCCAGGCTGCCTGATCTGACGTGTATGCCAGGTGTCGTGTCGTTCACGGCGAAAGCTTAGGCACTGTCGGGCCGGTCACGGCCGCTTGGCGCCCGTGTCGGTGAGCCGCGCTGCCTCTGCGTCAACTACCGATCATTTAGCCCTGGTTGTACCTTGGAGTCTGTCACCACGGACGAGGCGTGGTTCCTCACCGCTGTCAGGTTGGCCTGCCCCCGAAGGGGGAGGGACGGGCCTATCGCAGAGGGCGGTGGGTGGAACCCCTGGGAGGTGGTGGTGATGGTGGTCGGCTTCTTCAGGTCGTCCGTCAAAAAGGGAAAAAGGTGGCGCGGCAGTCTCGTGGAGCGCTTCGCGGTATCCCTGACGGCGCGAGCCGTCTGGGCAGCGATCGTTGAGGCTCTACGTCACGACTGAGCGGCTCGGCCGCGGGTGGGGCGCCAGAGGTCTTCCTTGACCCTGGCGCCTCACTCATGTCCACCTCGCCTTCGTAGCGGGGGATGGCCGGACGGGAACTATCCGACCGGCGCAGCCGACTTGTAGGGCAGGCCGGCGCTCCCGAAGAGCGATGTGGGCCGAACGTGACCAACGGTCAGCCGCGACTGCCGGTCTCGGTTCGGTCGGGCCCTCGCAGCGCCCGCGGCATCTGCGGGCGCTCCACCGACCAAGGAGACCAAGCCGATGCCTCTACGCGTTCAGATCCTCCTGTACGACGGGGTGGAGGAGCAGGACTTCATCGGGCCGCGTGACGTCCTCGGGCACGCTGAGGCGGCGGGCGGCCAGATACGAACGACACTGGTGCGGCCATCGGCTCCTGGCGAGGTGACATGCTTCTTCGGCACCAAAGTCACGGTGCCGGCCGCATGGGAACCCACCGACACCGATCTTCTGATCGTGCCGGGCGGCGGCGACCAGCTGATCAACGATCCGGATGTCCTACGGGACCTCGTACGGGCACAGCAGGCCGGAGTCATCGTCGCCGGTGTCTGCACAGGAGTCATGGTGCTGTCCGCCGCAGGCTTGACCAGAGGCCGCCCGTGCACGACACACCACCTCGCCAAGGCCGATCTGGCCGCCCAGGGAGGCAAGGTGATCGACGCACGAGTCGTCGACGACGGGAACCTGGTGACCGCGGGCGGTGTCACCAGCGGAATCGATCTGGCGCTATGGATGATCACCCGCGAGTGCGGGGCATCCATCGCCATAAGCGTCGAGTCCATCATGGAATACGAGCAGCGCGGTGTGGTCCGGCGAAGCTCCTGATCGCCTCGCCTGGGGGCAGCTCGGCCCCGAGTTGCAGCCTCCCACCCACCCGCCCAGACTTGCTGCATATGCGCAATTTAGGACGCGGGCCCTTTTCAGGGCAACGGCTTCAGAGGAGCGCCTCATGGCCAAGATTCTGTGCGTACTGACCGGCGCGAGCTATTGGACCCTGAAAGACGGACACCGACACCCCACCGGCTACTGGGCCGAGGAGTTTGTGGCGCCCTACAGCGTATTCACCGGCGCCGGACACGAGGTCACCGTGGCGACTCCGAATGGGGTCGTCCCCGTTGTCGACACGATGAGCCTGGAACCCCGCATGGCGGGCGGCGAGGAGAATGCCCTCCAGGAGGAGGCCGTCATCGAGTCGGCGGATGAGCTGCGGCACCCCATCTCCCTCACGGACGTGCGCCTCGAGGACTATGACGCGGTCTACTACCCCGGAGGCCACGGCCCGATGCAAGACCTCTCGGTCGACCCCGACTCCGGGGCACTGCTGCGGAAGGCACTCGCTTCCGGCAATCCGCTCGGCATTGTCTGCCACGCCCCCGCCGCTCTCCTCGCCACCCGTGACGCGAACGGCGACACTCCCTTCGCCGACTACCGTCTGACGGGTTTCTGCAACGAAGAGGAGGCCGGCGTCGGTCTCGCCGACAAAGCCAAGTGGCTGCTGGAGGACGAGCTGAAGACGCTGCCCACCCAGTACTCGCGGGGTCCCGCCTGGGAGCCCTATACGGTCGCGGACCGCAATCTCTTCACCGGGCAGAATCCGGCTTCCGCGGGCCCTCTGGCAAAAGAGCTCATCAAGGCCCTGGCACACGCCGAGTAAAGGCCGCGGGCCTCTCCGGCCGCATGGTTGTGCCCCAGACGTGCTGGATCGTCCGGTAGTCGATCACGGCTATATCCTCCTGCTGGAGAACTTCACGGGCCTGCGGCGATATCAGGAACTCGTAGTCCGTCCGGCGCACGCGCCAGCACTCGTCGACGGACAGCGACTCCTTGTCTCCCATACTCGGGTGCACCGCCCATTCATTGAGCCCGGCAGGCAGGTCGCGCAGCATCTGAACGTATCGGGCCGCCTTTCCTTCGATGGCGAGCGAGAAGCTATCCAGAAAGTCGTTGTCGGTGACCGGCAGCCCGCGGCGCCGCATCCTCTGGCGCGCGGGTTCGAGCCAGACCCGGACCGCGAGGCCGTATTCGGCGGCCAGCCCCACCGTCAGGTCGAGGATGTCGTCGCGGCCGCCATCGGCCAGGCAGTGGAAGTCCAGATGGGTCGGCGTGAGCCCGGCGTCGGCGACGGCATTGATCTGGGCCCGGAACTCGAGCTCGATCTCCTCGAGCCGGGCCTGGCCGAGCAGAGCCGTCCGTCCGGCGGGCGTCGGCGGGAACAGTTCACCCGCGGGGTCCAGCAGCGAGGGAACGCGTTCCCGGGCGGCGATCGGCCCCCACCGGCAGTCGGGCATCTCGCACACCAGGGTGAGATGGATGCCGAACGGGATCCTCGGCCGTCGACTGAGCAATTCCATGGCCTGCGGCGCCGCGGGGCACGGGACCATCAGACTGCATGAACTGGCGATGCCCTCTCCGATCGACTCGATCACCGCGGCGTTGATCGCTGGATACATGCCGAAGTCATCGCAGTTGACGATCAGCAGCCGCGTATCGGGCGGATACCCCAGCAACTCACTCGACTGCTGTGCGGGCGTGACGGCCGCGGGGTCGGCGTTTTGCTCCATGCCCGCAGTGTGGGACCCGGCCCGATGTCGCGCACGGGAATTCGAGCGCTTCCGGAAGAGAGCCCAGGGCGATCCCGCCCCGCGGGGAAGCCGTCAGACCCGGTCCAGGGGGCGGTGGGGGCCGGTGGGGAGCTCTGCTGTGATCGTGTCGCCCGGGCGCACCGTGCCGCCCTCCTTCACGATGCTCATGATTCCGGCCTTGCGCACGATGTTCCCGGCCCCATCGCGGCCGACGACCTGCTTCAGGAGCCCGTTCTGGAAGTTGTCGATCTGCAGGCAGGGATTGCGGAGGCCGGTGACCTCCAGCACCGCGTCATCGCCGATGCGCAACAGCGTGCCGACCGGCAGGCCGAGCAGATCGATACCGCGGGTGGTGATGTTCTCGCCCAGGTCACCGGGCACCACCGTGAATCCCTCCGCACCGACCTCGGCGAAGAGCTCCTCATGGATGAGGTGGACTTGGCGCAGGTTCGGCTGGGTGGGGTCCTGTGCGACGCGCGAGCGGTGCTTGACGGTCACACCGGCGTGTACGTCGCCCTCGACACCGAGGCCGGCGAGCAGTGTGATGCCGTCCCGGTTCGGCTTGGTGAACGAGTACTCGCCGTTGCTGCTGACTGCCGTCACTGTCCCACTCATCCTTGGAACCCCCCTCGTCAGTGGCCACCTTCAGCGACCACCTTTAGTGGCCATTTTCAGTGACCACGATGAGCCATGACCCTGGCCAGGCGCCAGGCTATTCGGCCTCCAGCCAGCCCTCGTACTCGTCCGCGAACGCGTCCAGCGCCGCCGGGTCCAGGCCCCCGGCCGGGTCCTCGATCACCACCAGCCACTGGGCGTCCTCGGCGTCGTCCTCGCCCGCCAGCGCGTCCCGCACCAGCTGGGGCTCCTGGGCAATGCCGAAGCGCTCCGGCAGCGCCTCGGCCACCTCCTCCGCGGCGTCGCGGTCGGGCAGCACCAGGATGTGCCGGGCGCCGGTCAGTCCTTCATCGATCACCGGAACATTGTCGGACATCCGGGCGGCAGCACGCGGCGGGGTTGTCGGTGGTCCGTGGGATGCTGGACCGCGATGGCCAGGAAGACGACGACCGACGATCCGCTCGCCCCCGTGACGCTCGCCGTGGGCCAGGAGGAGCTGCTGCTCGACCGCGCCGTGCAGCAGGTGGTGGCGGCTGCCCGCGCGGCCGACCCCGACACCGATGTGCGCGACCTGACGCCCGACGCGCTCCAGCCCGGCACCCTCGCCGAGCTCACCAGCCCCTCGCTCTTCGCCGAGCGCAAGGTGGTCGTGGTGCGGAGCGCACAGGATCTGTCGGCCGACACGATCAAGGACGTGAAGGGCTATCTCGGCGCCCCGGCCGAGGAGATCACGCTGGTGCTGCTGCACGCGGGCGCGGCCAAGGGCAAGGGGCTGCTCGACGCCGCCCGTAAGGCCGGGGCGCGCGAGGTCGCCTGCCCGAAGATGACCAAGCCCGCCGACCGACTGGCGTTCGTGCGCTCGGAGTTCCGGGCCACCGGCCGGTCCGCCACCCCCGAGGCATGCCAGGCTCTGGTCGACGCCATCGGGAGCGATCTGCGCGAGCTGGCCAGCGCGGTCTCCCAGCTCGTGGCCGATGTCGAGGGCACGATCGACGAGGCCATCGTCGCGCGCTACTACACCGGCCGCGCCGAGGCGTCCAGCTTCACCGTCGCCGACCGCGCCGTCGAGGGGCGTGCGGCCGAGGCGCTGGAGGCGCTGCGCTGGGCCGTCTCCACCGGGGTGCCGCCGGTGCTGATCACCAGCGCCCTGGCCCAGGGCGTCCGCGCGATCGGCAAGCTGGCCTCCGCACCGCGCGGCGCCCGCCCCGGCGATCTCGCCCGTGAGCTGGGCATGCCGCCATGGAAGATAGACCGGGTGCGGCAGCAGATGCGCGGCTGGTCGGCGGATGGAGTGGCGGTCGCGCTGCGCGCCGTCGCCGAGGCCGACGCGGGGGTCAAGGGCGGCGGAGACGATCCGGCGTATGCCCTGGAGAAGGCGGTCGTCACGATCGTCCGCGCCGCCCGGGCGGGCCGAGGTCAGCCGTAGGCCGCGGGCCGAGGTCAGCCCTAGGCCCTGGCCGAGGTGCCGCGGGCAATCCGCATCCGCATCCGCTTCCGATCGGAGCGACGGCCCGGCTCAGGCCCGCGAGTTACTCCTTCATCTTCTCCAGCGTCGCCTTGGCGCTCTTCTTGAGCAGCTCGGTGGCTTCCTCGGGTGTCTTGGCCGAGGCGCTGGACGAGGACGACACATACTGCGACCAGGTCGACTGATAGGTCATCCAGCCGTCCCGCACGGCGAGGATCACATAGGCGCCGGTGTTGGAGCTGCTGCTGTTGTTCTGCTTCACCACATACGCTTCGTCGCCCAGCCCGCTGACCGGGCTCACCTCGTAGCTGTACGTGGACGTCTTCTGGTCCTCGTACGACCGGTACTGGGCCTCGAACTCCGGCCCGGGGTTGGTCTTCTTGTGCAGCGACGCCGTGGTGTAGAGCCAGACCGAGGAGTAGTCGCTGCTGCTCGAGCCGCTCGGCTCGAAGTCGATATTGCAGGTCATCGAGTCCAGCGCGGCGTTCTCGGAGCTGCTGTGCTGCGGGTTCGACGTCGATGTCGACGTCGACCCGCTCTCGTCCTTCTGCTCGTACCCGGCGTCCTCGAAGGGCTGGGTATCCGTCGGGGTGCACAGATTGGTCCGATAGCGGTAGCCCGCGAGATCGGCCTTCGCCTCGTCCTCGAACCCTCCGGTGGCGAACAGCACCCCGGCCCAGACCGCCGAGGCGACCACGGCCCCGCCCAGCCCCCACAGCCAGCCCTTGCCGCCGCCTCCGGAGCCGGTGGGCGGCGCCCCGGGTGGCATGCTCATCGGCCCGTACCCACCGCCCAGGGGGAGGGAAGGCATCGTCGGCTGGGCGTACGCGTACGGATGGTGCTGGGGCGGCTGGGGCTGGGGCGGCACCTGACCGTACGGGCCGGGCGGCGGGCTCTGCGGCGGCCCCTGCGGTGATTCCTGGCGCCCCTGCGACAGAATCTCCGGCGGGCTCTGCGGCGCACTCTGCGGAGGGCTCTGCTGAGGTGGCTGAGGGGGTTGGGGCGGCTGCGGCGGGCCGTACGGATTGGGTGTTTCCCCCGGTGTCGACATGACGTGAACATACCCGAATTAAGCGCGAAAGCCCCGCCCTGTCCTTGGGGAAAGAACAGGCGCGGGGCCTTCGTGTCGATCGAGTGCGCCGCACCCGCGTGGCGAACGCAGGCCGCGTGCGGCGCGGTGCCGCTGAGAGAGCTGAAGAAGCTCTCGGCTGCCGGTCGGAGCGGGTG
Source organism: Streptomyces sp. NPDC007875 (assembly GCF_042868035.1). Classification (NCBI taxonomy): domain Bacteria; kingdom Bacillati; phylum Actinomycetota; class Actinomycetes; order Kitasatosporales; family Streptomycetaceae; genus Streptomyces; species Streptomyces sp. NPDC007875. Next base: position 222,342 of record NZ_JBIADZ010000007.1, read on the forward strand.
AGAGGGACCGCTGTGCCCAAACCGGCGGCGGGGTGGGGCGGTGTGCCCCGGAAGGGTCAGCCTTCGAGATCAGCCGGGAGGGTGTCAGCCCTTGAGGCCGGCGACCTGCTGGGCGATCGCCGACTTCTTGTTGGCGGCGTTGTTCTTGTGCAGAACACCCTTGCTGACGGCCTTGTCGAGCTTGCGCGCGGCGGCGCGGGCGGCTTCGGTGGCCTTCTCGGCGTCACCGGCGGCCACGGCCTCGCGGGTGCGGCGGATGGCGGTCTTCAGCTCGGACTTGACCGCCTTGTTGCGCTGGCGCGCCTTCTCGTTCGTCTTGTTCCGCTTGATCTGGGACTTGATGTTCGCCACGTAGAAAGCCTTCGCAGGTTCGTTGGGTTTCGCTTGCTTCGGTGTGCGTCCGTGCCCGTGGAGGTGTCCATGAGAGTCCATGGAGATGTCCGTCAGCGAGGGGCACGAGACACAGTCGGCCAGGTTACCAGCAGGGTCCATGGCGTCCCAAACCCGGAAGAGGTCGCCATTCATGGGACCATGGACGGGACTGACCCATACCGATAACACCGAGTCCCGCCTAGACACAGGACCCTGCGTGCCCGCGACCCCTACCAATGTGCCGGAGCCTAGCCGTACCGATCCGGCTCTGATCCGTAACTTCTGCATCATCGCGCACATCGACCACGGCAAGTCGACGCTCGCCGACCGCATGCTCCAGCTGACCGGTGTGGTTGATCAGCGGCAGATGCGCTCGCAGTACCTCGACCGCATGGACATCGAGCGCGAGCGCGGCATCACGATCAAGTCCCAGGCGGTCCGGCTGCCCTGGGCGCCGACGAAGGATGAGGGCGGCGAGTCGGCCACCCATATCCTCAACATGATCGACACCCCCGGCCATGTGGACTTCACCTATGAGGTCTCGCGCTCCCTCGCCGCCTGTGAGGGCTGCATCCTGCTGGTCGACGCGGCCCAGGGCATCGAGGCCCAGACCCTCGCCAACCTCTATCTGGCGATGGAGAACGACCTCACGATCATCCCGGTCCTCAACAAGATCGACCTGCCCGCCGCCCAGCCCGAGAAGTACGCCGCCGAGCTGGCCCATCTCATCGGCTGCGACACCTCCGACGTGCTCAGGGTCTCCGCGAAGACCGGCGAGGGCGTGGCCGAGCTGCTGGACCGGGTCGTCGAGCTCGTTCCGTCCCCGGTGGGCGTTTATGACGCCCCCGCCCGCGCGATGATCTTCGACTCCGTCTATGACGCCTACCGGGGCGTGGTGACCTATGTGAAGGTCGTCGACGGCACGCTCAGCAAGCGCGAGCGGATCAAGATGATGTCCACCGGTGCCGCCCATGAGCTGCTGGAGATCGGCACCAACTCCCCGGAGATGACCCCCGCCGACGGGCTGTCCGTGGGCGAGGTGGGCTATCTGATCACCGGTGTGAAGGACGTCCGCCAGTCCAAGGTCGGTGACACGATCACCCAGGTCACCCGCGGTGCGCAGGAGGCTCTGGGCGGTTACAAGGACCCGAAGCCGATGGTGTTCTCGGGGCTGTATCCGCTGGACGGCTCCGACTACCCGGAGCTGCGCGAGGCCCTGGACAAGCTGCAGCTCAACGATGCCGCGCTGGTCTATGAACCGGAGACCTCGGCCGCTCTCGGCTTCGGCTTCCGCGTCGGCTTCCTCGGGCTGCTGCACCTGGAGGTCATCCGTGAGCGCCTGGAGCGCGAATTCAATCTCGACCTGATCGCCACCGCGCCCAATGTGGTCTACCGGGTGGAGATGGAGGACGGCAGCGAGCACACGGTGACCAACCCCAGCGAGTTCCCCGTGGGCAAGATCGACACGGTGCACGAGCCGGTCGTCCGGGGCACGATCCTCGCCCCGAGCGAGTTCATCGGCGCGATCATGGAGCTGTGCCAGAACCGCCGCGGGGTGCTGCTCGGCATGGACTACCTCTCCGAGGACCGGGTCGAGATCCGCTACACCCTGCCGCTGGCCGAGGTCGTCTTCGACTTCTTCGACCAGCTGAAGTCCAAGACCCGCGGCTATGCCTCGCTCGACTACGAGCCCACCGGTGAGCAGACCTCGGACCTGGTCAAGGTCGACATCCTGCTGCACGGCGACAAGGTGGACGCGTTCTCGGCGATCACCCACAAGGACAAGGCGTACGCGTACGGCGTCCGGCTGGTCGCCAAGCTGCGCGAGCTCATCCCGCGGCAGAACTTCGAGGTGCCCATCCAGGCGGCCATCGGCTCCCGGGTCATCGCCCGTGAGACGGTCCGTGCGATCCGTAAGGACGTCCTCGCCAAGTGCTACGGCGGTGACATCTCCCGTAAGCGGAAGCTGCTGGAGAAGCAGAAGGAAGGCAAGAAGCGGATGAAGATGGTCGGCAACGTGGAGGTTCCCCAGGAGGCCTTCATCGCGGTGCTGTCCTCCGACTCCGACGGTAAGGACGCCAAGGCGAAGAAATAGGAGCCGCCCCGGGCGGGCGTGGAGCCCTGGCAAAGGTGAGGGCGGAGCCCACGGGGAGAGTGCGGTCAGCGGGCCTGGTGCGATGGTTGCGCCGGGCCTGCTGTGTGCGGGGGAACCTCTTGGGCATCTCGTGAGAACAACGTGACGCGGACCCCCTTACGCGGTAAGGATTCGGCCCCTACTCTGATCACCACTCGAAGGTTACTCGCGAGTCACCAAGCAATGAGGCGGGCCCCGGAGGATGCCGTGACCGACACACAGATCTTGCTCGAGAACCGGCCGCCGTCTTTGGCGACGCACTTCCTCCAGCGCGTCGAGGCGACACCGGACGGGGAGGCGTACCGCTATCCGGTGCCTCCCGCCTCGGGCACCGGCCCCGATGACTGGCGGCCGCTGACCTGGCGGGAAAGCGCGGATCGGGTCTTCGCCATCGCCGCCGGGCTGATCGAACTGGGCATCCGCCCCGAGGAGCGGGTGGCGCTGGCCTCCTCGACCCGCGTCGAATGGATCCTGGCCGACCTCGGCGTGCTGTGCGCGGGCGCGGCCACCACCACGGTCTACCCGACCACCAACGCCGACGAGACCTCCTTCATCCTCTCCGACTCCGGCAGCCGGGTCCTGATCGCCGAGGACGCGACGCAGCTCGCCAAGGTGCGGGCGCAGCGCGAGGAACTCCCCGAGCTGGCCCATGTGGTGGTGATCGAGGCCGGGGACGCCGTCCCCGCCGCGGACGACCCCGAGGGCTGGGTGCTCTCGCTCGCCGAGCTGGAGAAGCGGGGCGCGGCCCGTCTGGAGCGAGAGCCGGGCGCCGTACGGGAGCGCATGGACGCCCTGCGCGGCGATCAGCTGGCGACGCTCATCTACACCTCCGGTACCACCGGGCGCCCCAAGGGCGTACGGCTGGCGCATGACTCCTGGTCGTACATGGCCATCGTGATCGGCACCCAGGACGGGCTGCTCTACCCCGACGATGTGCAGTACCTGTGGCTGCCGCTCGCGCATGTCTTCGGCAAGGTGCTGACGGCGGGGCAGATCTACGTCGGCCACACCACGGCGGTGGACGGCCGGGTCGACAAGATCATCGACAATCTGCCGGTGGTCCGGCCGACCTATATGTGCGCCGTGCCTCGGATCTTCGAGAAGGTCTACAACGGGGTGGCCCAGCGGGCGCGCGAGGGCGGCGGGGCCAAGTACAAGATCTTCCAATGGGCCGTCGAGGTCTCCCGGGAGTACGCCAGGACTTCGCAGGACACCTTCCGCCGCACCGGCACCGCCTCCGTGCCCTTCGGCCTCAAGGCCCAGCACGCGGTGGCCGACAAGCTGGTCTACGGCAAGCTGCGCGAGGCGTTCGGCGGCCGGCTGCGGGCCGCGGTGTCCGGCTCCGCCGCGCTCGCCCCCGACATCGGCTACTTCTTCGCGGGCGCCGGGATCAACATCCTGGAGGGCTACGGCCTGACCGAGTCCAGCGCCGCCAGCTTCCTCAACCCGGCGGACTACCGCACGGGCACGGTCGGCAAGGCGTTCCCCGGCCTGGAGGTGCGGTTCGCCGAGGACGGCGAGGTGCTGCTGCGCGGACCCGGCATCATGCAGGGCTACCACGGGCTGCCGGAGCTGACCGAGCAGGTGCTGGAGTCCGACGGCTGGTTCCACACCGGAGACATCGGGGAGCTCTCCCCCGACGGCTATCTGCGGATCACCGACCGCAAGAAGGACCTGATCAAGACCTCGGGCGGCAAGTACGTCGCCCCGGCGGAGGTCGAGGGCCAGTTCAAGGCGGTGTGCCCGTTCGTCTCCAACATCCTGGTGCACGGTGCCGACCGCAACTACTGCACCGCGCTGATCGCCCTCGACGAGCCGACGATCATGAAGTGGGCGGCCGAGCACGGCCTCGGGGGCAAGTCCTACGCGGAGGTCGTGGCCACCGACGAGACACGGAAGCTGATCGAGAGCTATGTGCTCCGGCTCAACGAGGGACTGCAGCGCTGGCAGACGATCAAGAAGTTCCGGCTGCTGCCGCGCGATCTCGACGTGGAACACGGGGAGTTGACGCCCAGCCTGAAGCTGAAGCGCCCGGTGGTCGAGCGTGAGTACAAGGCCCTGATCGAGGACATGTACGCGGGCACGCGGGAGGTTTAACGGGCAAGGATACGACCCCGCACCGGATTTCAGGTTGACCGGCCCGCCGGACACATGAATTTTCCCCTTATCGCGGTTCACTTGCGTAACCCGGTGCATATGAGGGCGGTCCGTCTGTCACTCTGTCCGTGCCGGATACGGTTACGGATACGGCGTTATGACGGAGCTTCTTCAGGAGCCGCACAGTGGGGACGTCATCTTCTGCCACTTCTGGTGGGTCGGTTGAGGGCGGTGGGGTTGTTCTACCGGTCGGGGGTGGGATTGGCCCCGTTCGTACCAGCGCCTCGGCGCGCGTCAGCCTGCCCGGCACTCCGCTCGCGGCCTCGGCCGCCCGCCGGTTCGTCCGTGCCGCCCTCGCCGACTGGGCCGCGCTCGAGGTCCCGGCCGCCGACCGGGTCACCGACCGGGTCGCGGACGAGGCCATACTGCTGGTGAGCGAGCTGGTCACCAACGCGGTGGTGCACGCCGGCACCGCCGTCGAGGTGAGCTGTGCGCTCGATGTGTCGGACCGTGAGGGCGAACCGCCGTCCCTGGTGGTGGAGGTGACCGATCACCACCCCACCCGGGTGGTGCGCGGCGATCCGCCGGATCCGGACGAGCGGCCGGAGTACGCCGGTGGCCACGGGCTGCGCCTGGTGGCCGAGCTCGCCGAGTCCTGGGGGACGACCTACCGGCGGGCGACCAAGTCGGTGTGGTTCCAGATGGCGGTGGCGCCCACCGGGGCGGCCACCGCGGGGACGGGCACCATGGGCTCGGTCTTCATGGACGCCGCGGCCGCCATGGACCCGGCGACCGCCACCGTGGCCGAGCCCGAGGGCGGGTTCGGGGCGGGGGCCGTCCGCGAGGGCCTGGGCCCCGTCCCTGAGGGCGCGGGAGTCGTCTGTGAAGGCCGTAAGGAGTCCGTCGAGATCGTCGCGCCCGCGCCGGGCCGCGCCCCCGTCCGCCTCGACCCCGACTGGATCCAGCGCGGCGCGCTCTCCTTCCTCGCTGAGGCGTCCGACCTGCTGGCCGGGCAGTTCGACGAGGACATGGTGACCTCGCTCGCCGGCCAGCTGCTGGTGCCCCGGCTCGCCGACTGGTGCGCGATCTGGCTCGACTCCACGAGCGGCCCGCCGCGGCTGGCCCGGGTCTGGCACGCCAGCGAGGGGCGCATCGAGGGCCTGCGGCGGGTGCTGGAGAAGGAGCCGCCCCAGGTGCCCGCCGCCGTCCGCGGCAGCGCCGTGGAGTGGCCCTGGCCGGCCGACCCCGCCGCGTACGGGCCCGGCGGCGCGGCCCTCGCCTGCCGGCTGGTCGCGGGCGGCCGGGCGCTCGGCACGCTGTTGCTGGGGCGGGCCGGGCTGGTGCGGATGCCGGACGAAGCGGTCGGCCTGGTCGAGGACTTCGCCCGCCGCGTCGCCCTGGCACTCGCCTCCGCCCGCCGCTACACCCGGCAGGCGACCATCAGCCGGGTGCTGCAGCGCGGACTGCTGCCGTCCGTCATCCCGCGCATCCCCGGCGTCGAGTCGGCGGTCGTGTACGAGCCGACCGGCGACATCTCGGCCGGGGGCGACTTCTACGACGTCTTCCCGGCCGGTGACGGCCGCTGGTGCTTCGTCCTGGGCGACGTCTGCGGAAACGGCCCGGAGGCGGCCGTGGTGACCGGCCTCGTCCGGCCCTGGCTGCGGCTGCTCGCCCGCGAGGGGTACGGCGTGGGAGAGGTCCTGGACCGGCTCAACCAGCTCCTGGGCGAGGAGGCGGTGGAACAGGCGGTCGAGGGCGCCGCGGAGGCCGTGGCGGCCGGTGTGGAGGCCGTGGGAGGCCCCGCCGGGGTCGTGGAGCTGATGGACGGCGGCCTGGTCGGCACGGGGCTCCCGGTGGGCGGCGGGGTCGCGCGGTTCCTGTCGCTGCTGTACGGGGAGCTGGAGCCGCTGGGCGAGGGCCAGGGGGTGCGCTGCACGCTGGCCAGCGCGGGACATCCGCTGCCGCTGGTGCTGCGGCCCGAGGGCGAGGTGCGGACCGTCGCGGCGCCGCAGATACTGCTGGGCGTTGTGGACGATGTGACGTACGAGAGTGAATCGTTCGATCTGGCGCCCGGGGAAACGCTGCTCTGTGTGACGGACGGGGTGACGGAGCACCGATCCGGCGACCGGCAGTTCGACGACGAGGACGGCCTGGCGGCGGCGTTCGCGCTGTGCGCGGGGCTGAGCGCGCGGGAGGTCGCGGAGCGGGTGCGGCAGGCGGTGGACGAGTTCGCGGCGGAGCCGCCGGACGACGACCTGGCGATGCTGGTCCTGAAGGTGGTCTAGGCCCCGTCCGGCGAGGCCCTGTGCGGCGACGATCCGCCGGGCAGGCCCGGGCGGGCCCGGACAGGCCCGGACAGGCCCGGGCTCCGGGCTCCGGGGCCCGCACCTCGTGGTCCTGGGCGGCGCGGGCCGTGACGGACAATGGGGGCATGCCTTCCGTACTGCCAGATGGTGAGCCCATGCCCGAGGACGGCGCACTGCCCGCGACCGCTTTGGCGGGGGCGGAGCGTCGGCCGCTGGGGTTCTATCTGCATGTGCCGTACTGCGCCACCCGCTGCGGCTACTGCGACTTCAACACCTACACCGCCAGTGAGCTGCGCGGCTCCGGCGGTGTGCTCGCCTCGCGGGACAACTACGCCGAGCAGGTCGTCGACGAGGTGCGGCTGGCGCGGAAGGTGCTGGGCGAGGACCCGCGGCCCGTGGAGACCGTCTTCGTCGGCGGCGGGACCCCGACCCTGCTCGCCGCGGCGGACCTCGGGCGGATGCTCGGGGCGATCCGGGAGGAGTTCGGGCTGGCCGAGGGGGTCGAGGTCACGACCGAGGCGAATCCGGAGTCGGTCGACCCGCGCTATCTGGCGGAGCTGCGGGAGGCGGGGTTCAACCGGATCTCCTTCGGGATGCAGAGCGCCCGGCAGCACGTTCTGAAGGTGCTGGACCGTACGCATACCCCCGGGCGGCCGGAGGCGTGCGTGGCCGAGGCGCGGGCGGCCGGGTTCGACCATGTGAACCTGGACCTGATCTACGGGACGCCGGGGGAGAGCGACGCGGACTGGCGGGCCTCCCTGGAGGCGGCGCTCGGCGCGGGGCCGGACCATGTGTCGGCGTATGCGCTGATCGTGGAGGAGGGCACCCAGCTGGCGCGGCGGATCCGGCGCGGCGAGGTTTCGATGACCGACGACGATGTGCACGCGGACCGCTATCTGATCGCCGAGGAGACCCTGTCGGCCGCCGGGTTCGCCTGGTACGAGGTCTCCAACTGGGCCACCTCGCCCGCCGGGCGCTGCCGGCACAACGAGCTGTACTGGCGCGGCGCCGACTGGTGGGGCGCCGGCCCCGGCGCACACAGCCACGTGGGCGGCGTGCGGTGGTGGAACGTGAAGCACCCCGGGGCGTATGCGCAGGCCCTGGGCGAGGGCCGGTCGCCCGGCGCGGGCCGGGAGCTGCTGACCGGCGAGGAGCGCCGGGTGGAGCGGATCCTGCTGGAGCTGCGGCTGGTCGAGGGCTGCCCGCTGGAGCTGCTGCGCCCGGCCGGGGCGGCAGCCGCGGCACGGGCGCTGGAGGACGGCCTGCTGGACCCGGAGCCGTACGGACGGGGGCGGGCCGTGCTCACGCTGCGCGGGCGGCTGCTGGCGGACGCGGTGGTGCGCGACCTGGTGGACTGAGAGCTGAGCCGTCAGCCCTGCGGGGCCGTCACGAAGTCGATCAACTCCTCCACCCTCCCCAGGAGCTCCGGCTGGAGGTCCTTGTAGGAGTGGACCGAGGACAGGATCCGCTGCCAGGCGGCCCCGGTGTTCTCCGGCCAGCCCAGGGCACGGCAGACGCCCTTCTTCCAGTCCTGGCCGTGCGGCACCGTCGGCCAGGCCGGGATGCCGACGGACGACGGCTTCACGGCCTCCCAGATGTCGATGTAGGGGTGGCCGAGGACCAGCACCTGCTCGCCGGTGACCTGCGCGGCGATACGGGACTCCTTGGAGCCCGTCACCAGGTGGTCGACGAGGACGCCGAGCCGGGCGTCCGGGCCGGGGGAGAAGTCATCGACGATGGCGGGCAGGTCGTCGACGCCCTCCAGGTACTCCACGACGACGCCCTCGATGCGCAGATCGTCGCCCCAGACCCGCTCCACCAGCTCCGCGTCATGGCGCCCCTCGACGTAGATGCGCCCCGCACGGGCGACCCTCGCGCGCGCTCCCGGAACGGCGATCGACCCCGAGGCCGTGCGCTGGGGCGCGCTGGGGGCCGCCGCGCGCGGGCGTACGAGGGTGACGACACGCCCCTCGAGGAGAAAACCGCGCGCCTCCATGGGGAAGACACGATGTTTGCCGAAGCGGTCCTCCAGAGTGACCGTGGGGCCCTGGGCGGTCTTCTCGCAGCGGATCACGGCGCCGCAGAAGCCGGTGGTGACCTCCTCCACGACGAGGTCCGGTTCGGCGGGGACCTCCGGGGCGGGCCGCTGCCGCTTCCAGGGCGGGGTCAGGTCCGGGTCGTACTGTCGCATCCGGATGACGATAGCGCGCGACGACCGCCCACTCCTGTAGTGCGGACAACTAGGTGGACGCCTAGAGGGACACGCCGAAGCGGGCCGCCAGTTCGTCACGTTGGGCCCGCACGAACGCGGCGTCCACGACCGAGCCGTGCCCCGGGACGTATCGCGCGTCCGGGCCGCCGAGGGCGAGCAGCCGGTCGAGGGCGGCGGGCCAGCGGCCCGGGATCGCGTCCGGTCCGGCCTGGGGCGTGCCGGACTCCTCCACCAGATCGCCGCAGAAGACCACCTCGGGCCGGCCGGGCACCAGAACGGCCAGGTCATGGGCGGTGTGGCCGGGCCCCACATTGGCCAGCAGCACCGGCCGGTCGCCCAGGTCGAGGGTGAGCTCCCCGGAGACCGGGTGGTGCGGGCCGACCAGATGGTCCACGGCCTCGGTGGCGGCGTCCCGGTCCACCCCGTGGCGGATCGCGTCCTCGCGCAGCGTCTCCCGCTCGCGGCGCAGCAGCTCGTCCATGCCCGTGGCCCCGTACACCTCGCAGCCCGCGAAGGCGGCCGAGCCCAGGACGTGGTCGAAGTGCGGATGGGTGAGCGCGATCCGGGTGGGGCGGCGGCCGGTCAGCCGGGTGATCAGGGCGCGCAGCTCGGCACCGGCGCGCAGGGTCGCGCCGGTGTCCACGACGAGGATGTCGGTCCGGCCGACGACCACGCCGACCGTTTCGTCCCACTCCGGCAACCGACGGCGGGCCACACCGGGCGCGAGCCGCTCCCAGCCTGCCTCTTCCCAACACGTCTCCATACCGCGACGCTAGCTCAACAGGGATGGGGGAGAGTTGCTGCCAGCGGCGACTCTTGCCCATGCCACCGCACCCCGCCGTACACTGGCGGAGGGGCTCTGGCACTCGTGCCCAGTGAGTGCCAGGCGGACGACCTGATGAGACCGCTGGACTGGAGGTGCGCGGGGTGCTCAGCGAACGCAGACTCGAGGTGCTGCGTGCCATTGTCCAGGACTATGTGGGGACGGAGGAGCCGGTCGGCTCCAAGGCGCTCACCGAGCGGCACCGGCTGGGGGTCTCCCCGGCCACGGTGCGTAACGACATGGCCGCTCTGGAGGACGAGGGGTTCATCGCCCAGCCGCATACGAGCGCCGGGCGGATCCCCACGGACAAGGGCTATCGCCTCTTCGTGGACAAGCTGGCGGGAGTGAAGCCGCTGTCCAGCCCGGAGCGGCGGGCCATTCAGAACTTCCTGGACGGTGCGGTCGACCTCGATGACGTGGTGGGCCGCACGGTCCGGCTGCTGGCGCAGCTGACCCGGCAGGTGGCGGTGGTGCAGTATCCATCGCTGACCCGCTCGACGGTGCGCCATGTGGAGCTGCTGCCGCTGGCCACGGCCCGGGTGATGCTGGTGCTGATCACCGACACCGGCCGGGTGGAGCAGCGCATGGTGGACTGCCCCACTCCGATCACCGAGGACTCGCTGGCCGATCTGCGCGCCCGGCTCAACAGCCGGGTCGTGGGTCGGCGTTTCGCGGATGTGCCGCAGTTGGTGCAGGATCTTCCGGAGTCCTTCGAACAGGAGGACCGGGGGACCGTCTCGATCGTGCTGTCGACCTTGCTCGAGACGCTGGTGGAGGAGACCGAGGAGCGGCTGATGATCGGCGGCACCGCGAACCTCACGCGTTTCGTGCATGATTTCCCCCTGACGATCCGGCCCGTCCTGGAGGCACTGGAGGAGCATGTCGTCCTCCTCAAGTTGCTGGGCGAGGCCAAGGACTCGGGTATGACCGTGCGGATCGGGCATGAGAATGCTCACGAGGGGCTCAACGCCACCTCGGTCGTCGCGGTCGGCTACGGTTCCGGCGACGAGGCGGTCGCCAAACTCGGCGTGGTCGGACCGACCCGCATGGACTACCCCGGAACGATGGGAGCGGTACGCGCAGTGGCACGTTACGTCGGACAGATCCTGGCGGAGTCGTAAGTGGCGACGGACTACTACGCAGTCCTGGGCGTGCCGCGTGATGCCTCGCAGGACCAGATCAAGAAGGCATTCCGCCGGCTCGCACGCGAGCTGCATCCGGATGTGAACCCGGATCCGAAGACCCAGGAGCGGTTCAAGGAGATCAACGCCGCTTACGAGGTCTTGTCGGACCCACAGAAGAAGCAGGTCTACGACCTGGGCGGAGACCCGATGTCCGGGGCCGGCGGCGGTGGCGCCGGCGGCTTCGGCGGGGGCTTCGGCAACTTCTCGGACATCATGGACGCGTTCTTCGGGACCGCTTCGCAGCGCGGCCCGCGCTCCAGGACCCGGCGCGGTCAGGACGCGATGATCCGTCTGGACGTGGAGCTCAGCGAGGCCGCGTTCGGGACCACCAAGGACATCCAGGTCGACACCGCGGTCGTCTGCACCACGTGCAGCGGCGAGGGCGCGGCGCCGGGCACCTCGGCGCAGACCTGTGACATGTGCCGTGGCCGCGGTGAGGTCTCCCAGGTGACGCGGTCCTTCCTGGGCCAGGTCATGACCTCGCGGCCGTGCCCCCAGTGCCAGGGCTTCGGCACCGTGGTGCCGACCCCGTGCCCGGAGTGCGCGGGCGACGGCCGGATCCGCTCGCGGCGCACCCTGACCGTGAAGATCCCCGCCGGTGTGGACAACGGCACCCGGATCCAGCTGGCTGGTGAGGGCGAGGTCGGACCCGGCGGCGGCCCGGCGGGCGACCTGTATGTGGAGATCCACGAGGTCCCGCACCCGGTCTTCCAGCGGCGCGGCGACGATATGCACTGCACGGTGACCATCCCGATGACGGCGGCGTCGCTGGGCACCAAGGTGCCGCTGGAGACGCTGGACGGCCTGGAGGAGGTCGACATCCGGCCCGGCACCCAGTCCGGCCAGTCGATCCCGCTGCACCAGCGCGGCGTCACCCATCTGCGGGGCGGCGGCCGGGGCGATCTGATCGTGCACGTCGAGGTGACCACCCCGACCAAGCTCGACCCGGAGCAGGAGGAGCTGCTGCGGCGGCTGTCGAAGCTGCGCGGTGAGGAGCGCCCGGTCGGCGAATTCAAGCCGGGGCAGCAGGGGCTGTTCTCGCGCTTGAAGGACGCGTTCAACGGGCGGTAGGCGCTTCCGGGCCGGGATGCGGCCCGTAGGGCGCCGCTGACGCCCGCAGCGCTGCTGATCCGGTGGTGAGCCCATGTGGAGGGCATGGCACGATGTGGCCATGTCCTCCGCGCTGACCGATCTTTACCGGTACCCGATCGTGCAGGCGCCGATGGCGGGTGGAGCCTCCTGCCCGCAGCTCGCCGCCACTGTCTCCGAGGCCGGTGGCCTCGGTTTCCTCGCTGCCGGCTACAAGACGCCGGAAGCGATGTATGAGGAGATCAAACAGCTGCGAGGGCTGACCGGACGGCACTTCGGTGTCAACCTGTTCATGCCGCAGCCGTCCAACGCCGACACGGCCGCCGTCGGGACCTACCGGGCACGGCTCACGGGCGAGGCGGCCTGGTACGAGACTCCGCTGGGCGATCCGGACGCGGGCTCGGACGACGCGTACGACGCCAAGCTCGCCGTACTCCTCGACAACCCGGTTCCGGTCGTCTCGTTCACCTTCGGCTGCCCGACCCGTGCGGTCCTCGACGCCTTCGCCAAGGCCGGCACCCGCACGATCGTGACCGTGACCTCGCCCGTCGAGGCGCAGACCGCCCAGTGGGCGGGCGCCGACGCCGTCTGTGTGCAGGGCGTGGAGGCGGGCGGCCATCAGGGCACGTACAGCAATGACCCGGCCGTCGACGGGATGGGCGCCGGGCTCGGTCTGCTGTCGCTGATCACGCTGGTCCGTGAGTACGTCCAGATCCCGATCATCGCGGCGGGCGGGATAATGCGTGGTTCGCAGATCGCCGCGGCGCTGGCCGCGGGCGCGGTCGCGGCCCAGATGGGGACCGCGTTCCTGGTGTGCCCCGAGTCCGGGGCGAACGCCCTGCACAAGCAGGCGATGACGGATCCGCTGTTCGGCCGGACCGAGCTGACCCGCGCCTTCTCCGGCCGCCCGGCCCGGGGCCTGGTCAACCGCTTCATGCGCGAGCACGGCCCGCACGCGCCCGCCGCCTACCCCCAGCTGCACCACATGACGTCCGGTCTCCGTAAGGCGGCCGCCAAGGCGGGCGATCCGCAGGGGATGGCGCTGTGGGCCGGGCAGGGGCACCGGCTGGCGCGCGAGTTGCCCGCCGCGCGGCTGGTGGAGACGCTCGCGGTGGAACTCGACGCCGCACGGGGCGAGTTGGGCCTTCAGCCCCAGCGGGGTGCGGTGTCGTGACCGCCCCGGTGTTCGTGGCCGACTCCCTGGCGGGTGCGGCCACGGGGGCCCGGGTCTGGCTGGACGGCCCGGAGGGGCGCCACGCGGTGTCCGTAAGGCGGCTGCGCGTCGGTGAGCCCGTGGTGGTGACGGACGGCCACGGTACGGGCGTCCAGGGCACCGTGGCGGCCGTCGAGGGCAAGGACCGGCTGCAGGTCGCGGTGGACGAGGTGCGCCGGGAGCCGGCCCCGGATCCGAGGATCACCGTCGTCCAGGCGCTGCCCAAGGGCGACCGGGGCGAACTGGCGGTGGAGACCATGACGGAGACCGGCGTGGACGCCGTCGTTCCGTGGTCGGCGTCCCGCTGCATCACCCAGTGGAAGGGCGAGCGCGGCCTCAAGGCGCTCGGCAAGTGGCGGTCGACCGCGCGCGAGGCGGGCAAGCAGTCCCGTCGGCTGACCTTCCCCGAGGTCACGGACGCGATGACGACCAAACAGGTTGCCCGGCTTCTCGCCGAAGCCGCGTTCGCGGCCGTGCTCCACGAGGAGGGCGGGGAACCGCTCGCGACGGCCCAACTGCCCGCGAGTGGCGAGATCGTGCTGGTCGTCGGGCCCGAAGGGGGCGTGTCCCCCGAGGAGTTGGCGGCCTTCGCCGAGGCGGGCGCGCGGCCGTACCGGCTGGGCCCGAGCGTGCTGCGCACCTCCACGGCCGGAACGGCGGCCGCCGCGCTGCTGCTCGGCCGCACCGGCCGCTGGGGATGAGAGGGTCCTCTGGGGTGAGAAACCCCTTAGGGGTCTCTTCGCGCTTCTGTGCGCCCGTACCTGGCCGAGGACGGCCTTCCGATACGCGTCGGCCGATGGGAACCTATCCCCTATGGGGGTATTGAGTCAGGCACGACGGGGACGGACGCTCTTGTCCGTCGCGGCGGTCGGCGCGGCGGTCGCGGTGACGGCGTGTGAGCCGACGGGGAGCGGTATCAGCTCCGTGACGGTCGCGATCACCACGGACCAGGTCGTCACGGAGGCGCTGGAGCGGGGCGGTGTCGGCGTCCGCTGGATGAGCTGCAACGCCGAGTTCAAGAACGGCCGTACGGCCGGTGCTTCGCCCTCGCGGAGCGAGCGCTCCGGGGAGACCGACGCGCGGGTGGACTGCCACGGCAGGACCGACAGCGACAAGGACATCAGGATCAAGGGCCGGGTGACCTATGTACGGGCGGACCACTGCGTCCGGGGCGATGTGACCGGCGAGGTGGACGGCCGGAAGGTCTTCGAGGCGCAGGTGATCGGGGAGTGCCAGGGCGGCGGCCCGGACACCGACAGCCCCCGGCCGACCCTCAGTCACCCGTGGGACCGCCCGAGCACCGAGAGCCCGCAGCCGACCCGTAGTCACCCGTGGGACCACCGGACCACCGAGGCCCCCGGGCCGACCCGGAGCCACCCGTGGGACCGCCCGAGCACCGATGACCCGCAGCCGACCCGCAGCTCCCCCTGGGACCACCCGACCACCGAGGGCGGCGCCGGTCAGGCCGGTACCGCGGACAGCGCCGGTAAGGGCGGTACCGAGGGCGGCGGTCAGGGCGAATAGGCCGTGATTTCTCCCGTCGGCAGGGGCTCCCGGTACCATCCGGACCGTATGTGCCGACGATCCGTAAGGAGCCACCGGTGGCGGGAGAACCGCAGGCCGACTGCCTGTTCTGCAAGATTGTCTCGGGGGAGGTGCCGGCCACCGTCGTCCGCGAGACGGACACCACCGTCGCCTTCCGCGACATAAACCCCCAGGCGCCCACGCACATCCTGGTGATCCCCAAGGTGCACTACCCGGACGCGGCCTCCCTCGCGGCGGCCGAACCACAGGGCGCCGCGGATGTGTTGCGCGAGGCGGGCGCGGTCGCCGCCGATGAGAAGCTCGTCGAGACGGGCTACCGCGTGGTGTTCAACACCGGCTCCGGCGCCGGCCAGACCGTCTTCCACGCCCATGCCCACGTCCTGGGCGGCCGCGGGCTCAACTGGCCCCCCGGATAACCCTTGTCCGCACGGGAACTGATCGTCCTCGGCACCGCCAGCCAGGTGCCGACCCGGCACCGCAACCACAACGGCTATCTGCTGCGCTGGGACGGCGAGGGCCTGCTGTTCGACCCCGGCGAGGGCACCCAGCGCCAGATGCTGCGGGCCGGGGTGGCCGCCCACGACATCGACCGGATCTGCGTCACGCACTTCCACGGGGATCACTCCCTGGGCCTGGCCGGGGTGATCCAGCGGATCAACCTCGACCGGGTGCCGCACCGGGTGACCGCCCACTACCCGGCGAGCGGACAGCGGTTCTTCGAGCGGCTGCGGTACGCGACCGCCTACCGCGAGACGGTGGCGCTGACCGAGGAGCCGGTCGCCGGTGACGGCGCGGTGCTGGCCCGCACCCGCGCGTACACGCTGGAGGCGGCCCGGCTCTCGCACCCCGTCGAGTCCTACGGCTATCGCCTGATCGAACCGGACGGCCGCAGGATGCTGCCCGAGCGGCTCGCCGCGTTCGGCATCCGAGGCCCGGAGATCGGCCGGCTGCAGCGGGATCGGATGCTGGAGATCGAGGGGCGTACGGTCACGCTCGAAGAGGTCAGCGAGGTGCGCCGGGGGCAGCGCTTCGCGTTCATCATGGACACCCGGCTGTGCGAGGGCGTCTTCGCGCTGGCGCAGGGGTGCGATCTGCTGGTCATCGAGTCGACCTTCCTGGACGAGGAGGAGGCGCTGGCCGTCGAGTACGGGCATCTGACCGCCGGGCAGGCGGCCAGGGTCGCCGCCGGGGCGGGGGTGCGGCATCTGGTGCTGACGCACTTCTCGCAGCGCTACGGCGATCCGTCCGACTTCGAGTGCCAGGCGCGGGCCGCCGGGTTCGAGGGGGAGCTCACGGTCGCCGAGGACCTGATGACGGTGGCGCTGCCCAAACGGCGCTGAGGGCGCCGCGGCGGGGCCGCCCGGGCCGTGGGGGGGCGGTGCAGGCCCGTGCCGCGGCGGGGCCGCCCGGGTCGTGGGGGCGACGGACGCCCCGAGGGGGTGACGCCTGCCCGGTCCCCGGCCCGTTGTCCGTGCCATCGTGCACACTGTCCGCACCCGCATCCGACGATGGAGGCGGACCGGTCAGACCTGGGAGAGCGCGGTGACGACACACAACGGCGACAAGCTCACAGCGGGTTACCCCCTGCTCGACCCGCTCGAGGCCGTTCGCCGGCCCGGTGACCCGGCGTGCGACGTCTATCTCACCGGCACCGTCTTCCTGGACATCATCTTCACCGGTCTGGACACCGCTCCCGTCCGCGGCACCGAATCGTGGGCCCGCGGCATGGGGTCGAGCCCCGGCGGCGTCGCCAATATGGCCACCGCCCTGGCCCGGCTCGGCCTGCGCACCTCGCTCGCCGCCGCCTTCGGCGACGACCACTACGGGGACTACTGCCAGGACGCCCTGGACCGCGGCGAGGGCATCGATCTCTCGCTTTCCCGCACGATCCCCGGCTGGCACTCCCCGGTGACCGTCTCGATGGCCTACGAGGGCGAGCGGACCATGGTCTCCCATGGCCATGAGGCCCCGCCGCCCGAGGAGCCGGCGCCGAGCTGCCCGCCCCCGGCCCGCGCCGCCGTGGCCTCCCTGGTGCCCGGCCGCGGCCAGGAGTGGGTCGCCGAGGCCGCCCGCCGCGGCAGCAGGGTCTTCGCGGACGTCGGCTGGGACGACACCGGCCGCTGGGATCCGGCCGACCTCGCCGAACTGGAGCACTGCGAGGCGTTCCTGCCCAATGCGGAGGAGGCGATGCGCTACACCCGCACCGACTGCCCGCGCGCCGCCGCCCGGGCCCTCGCCGACCTGGTCCCGCTCGCCGTCGTCACGCTCGGCTCCGAGGGGGCGTACGCTGTCGACGGCCGCACCGGCGAGACCGCCGAGGTGCCCGCGATCTCCGTGGAGGCCCTGGACCCGACCGGCGCCGGGGACGTGTTCGTCGCCGGGTTCGTCACCGGCACGCTCGCCGACTGGCCGCTCGCCGACCGGCTGGCCTTCGCCGGGCTGACCGCCGCGCTGTCGGTGCAGGAGTTCGGCGGCTCGCTGTCCGCGCCCGGCTGGGTCGAGATCGCCGCCTGGTGGCAGCACGCCCGCTCCTACGACGACCAGCCCGGCCGCGCGCTGCGCCGCTACGCCTTCCTCGACCGGCTGCTCCCGGCCGCCGCCCGCCCGTGGCCGCTGCGCCGGGCCGTTCCGACGATCGGTTTCCGCCAGGCGTAGCGCCGAGGTCCCGGGCCCTGGAGCGGCCGGGGCGGGGGAGCCCCAGGTGAGTGCGGTGATGAGTGGATGAGGAGTAAAAGTGCTCGGGTCTTGTCGGTGCTCCGTCGTACCCTTGTAGCCAAGGTTGTCGAGCGGCGAGAACCTTTGTGCCAGGAGGTAGAAGCAGGCCAGAGAGCCGGCCCATGACGCAACCAACCACAGCACCGCAGGCGCATGCGCAGTTCACGGTCCCGAACAAGCACCCCATGGTCATGGTCCTGGGATCCGGTGACGCGCTGCTGCGTGTGATCGAGAACGCGTTCCCGGCGACCGATATCCACGTACGGGGCAACCAAGTCAGCGCCACTGGGGATCCGAAGGAAGTCGCCCTGGTCCAGCGTCTGTTCGATGAGATGATGCTGGTGCTCCGCACCGGTCAACCGATGACGGAGGATGCGGTGGAGCGCTCGATCTCCATGTTGCGCGCGGCCGAAAATGGAGAGGGCGGAGGGCAGGAGACGCCTGCCGAGGTGCTCACTCAGAACATCCTCTCCAACCGCGGTCGCACCATCCGTCCCAAGACGCTCAACCAGAAGCGCTATGTCGACGCCATCGACAAGCACACGGTTGTCTTCGGCATCGGGCCGGCGGGCACCGGCAAGACCTATCTGGCCATGGCCAAGGCGGTCCAGGCGCTGCAGTCCAAGCAGGTCACCCGGATCATCCTCACCCGGCCGGCGGTCGAGGCGGGGGAGCGGCTCGGCTTCCTGCCCGGCACCCTCTACGAGAAGATCGACCCGTATCTGCGGCCGCTCTACGACGCGCTGCACGACATGCTCGACCCCGACTCCATCCCGCGCCTGATGGCCGCGGGCACGATCGAGGTCGCGCCGCTGGCGTATATGCGTGGCCGGACGCTCAATGACGCGTTCATCATCCTCGACGAGGCCCAGAACACGAACCCCGAGCAGATGAAGATGTTCCTCACCCGGCTCGGCTTCGACTCCAAGATAGTGATCACGGGCGACATCACCCAGATCGACCTCCCCGGCGGGACCAAGAGCGGTCTGCGCCAGGTGCGGGAGATCCTGGATGGCGTCGAGGACGTGCACTTCTCCATGCTCACCAGCACCGACGTGGTCCGTCACAAGCTGGTCGGCCGTATCGTCGACGCATACGACCAGTACGACAGCCGCAACGGAAAGTAACCACGAACCCCCATGGCGATCGACGTCAACAACGAGTCCGGTACCGATATCGACGAGCGGGCTGTGCTCGACGTCGCCCGCTACGCGCTGGCCCGGATGCGTATCCACCCGCTCTCCGAGCTCTCGGTGATCGTCGTCGACGCCGACGCCATGGAGCAGCTGCACATCCAGTGGATGGACCTGCCGGGGCCGACCGATGTCATGTCCTTCCCGATGGACGAGCTGCGCCCGCCGGCCAAGGACGACGAGGAGCCCCCGCAGGGCCTCCTCGGGGACATCGTGCTCTGCCCCGAAGTGGCCAAGAAGCAGGGGGAGGAGGCGTCGACCGGGCACTCCATGGACGAGGAGCTGCAGCTGCTCACCGTCCACGGCGTCCTCCACCTCCTCGGCTATGACCACGAGGAGGCGGACGAGCGCGCCGAGATGTTCGGCCTGCAGGCTGCCATCCTCGACGGCTGGCGCGCGGAGCAGGGCCTGACCGGCCCCTCCCCGGCCCCCACCGTCCGATGAGCGCCCAGCTCGTCACCGCGACCGTCCTGCTGGTCGTGGTGGCCTGGCTGGCGGCCTGCGCGGAGGCCGGTCTCGCCCGCACCACCCGGTTCCGGGCCGAGGAGGCCGTGCGCTCCGGGCGGCGGGGCAGCGCCAAGCTGATGCTCGTCGCCGAGGACCCCACCCGCTATCTCAATGTGGCGCTGCTGGTCAGGGTCGCCTGCGAGGTCGCGGCGGGCGCGGTCGTCACGTTCGCGAGTCTGCGCGAGTTCGACGAGACCTGGAAGGCGCTGACCGTCGCGATCGGCGTGATGGTCCTGGTGTCGTATGTGGCCGTCGGCGTCTCCCCGCGCACCATCGGCGCCCAGCATCCGCTCAACACCGCGACCGTCGCCGCCTATGTGCTGATCCCGCTGGCCCGCGTCATGGGCCCCATCCCGCCGCTGCTGATCCTCCTCGGTAACGCGCTCACGCCCGGCAAGGGCTTCCGTAAGGGCCCGTTCGCCTCCGAGGCCGAGCTGCGCGCCCTGGTGGACCTCGCCGAGCAGGAGTCGCTGATCGAGGACGAGGAGCGGCGCATGGTCCACTCCGTCTTCGAGCTCGGCGACACCCTGGTGCGCGAGGTGATGGTGCCGCGCACCGACCTCGTGGTCATCGAGCGCTTCAAGACCATCCGGCAGGCCCTCACCCTCGCGCTGCGCTCCGGCTTCTCCCGGATCCCGGTCACCGGGGAAAACGAGGACGACATCGTCGGGGTCGTCTACCTCAAGGATCTTGTCCGTAAGACGCATATCAACCGCGAGGCCGAGGCCGAGCTGGTCTCCACGGCGATGCGG
This sequence comes from Streptomyces sp. NPDC007875, assembly GCF_042868035.1. Classification (NCBI taxonomy): domain Bacteria; kingdom Bacillati; phylum Actinomycetota; class Actinomycetes; order Kitasatosporales; family Streptomycetaceae; genus Streptomyces; species Streptomyces sp. NPDC007875. The sequence continues at coordinate 242,484 of NZ_JBIADZ010000007.1, forward strand.
CCCGCCACCTTCGTCCCGGATACCAAGAACGCGGGCGATCTGCTGCGCGAGATGCAGCAGGAGCGCAACCACGTCGCCGTCGTGATCGACGAGTACGGCGGCACGGCCGGCATCGTCACCATCGAGGACATCCTCGAGGAGATCGTCGGCGAGATCACCGATGAGTACGACCGCGAGCTGCCGCCCATCGAGGACCTCGGCGACGGCACCCACCGGGTGACCGCCCGGCTGGCCCTGGGCGACTTGGGCGAGCTGTACGGCACGGACTTGGAGGACGAGGACGTCGAGACGGTGGGCGGGCTGCTCGCCAAGGCGCTGGGCCGGGTGCCGATCGCGGGTGCCACGGCCGAGGTCGACGTCCCCGAGGGCGGCATCGACCCCGCGCTCAAGGCGCTGCGGCTGACCGCCGAGTCCCCGGCGGGCCGCCGCAACCGCATTGTCACGGTGCTGGTCGAGCCGGTCCGCGAAACCGCGGCGGCCGAGCCGGAGTAGCCCTCCAACAGCCCCCACGCACCCGCGACGCGGCCCCGTCCACACCCCGTGGGCGGGGCCGCGACGTCATGCCGCGAAACCGGGGCCGCGCCGTCATGCCGCGAAGCCCGCCGCTCCGCGCTCCCGCGGCACGCGCCGGGGCGCGGCACCGCCTGCGCGGCAGCGGGCCGCCGCGCCAGCGCATCGGCAACGCGCGGCCCGCGCTGCGCCATACGAGTGGAATAGCCGTCCGCTCCCTGGCCCATCTGGCGTAGGCCCCCGCTTACTTGCAGATACCGACTGGTGGGTCGCCCATACCTCTGTCGGGGGACAGTCGGCTTGTCTTGCTTGACGTAGACAGGTCGGCCGTATGGGCACCCCCTGCAGAGGCCATGGCTCCGCGTGGCATGCGCCGCGCGGAGCCGGGCGGCTCATCCCCCTGAGATCAGGAAAGGGCGGCCGCCTCCATGTCCACCACCGCGGTGACCTCTACGCCGAATCCCTCCGTCTTCGGCGAATCCGTCACCTACACCGCCAATGTCACCGGCATCACCACCGGGACCCCTCCGTGGGGCGACGTGACCTTCGTCATCGCCGGTGGCCCGACCATCGGCCCCGTAACGCTCACCCAAACCGGAGTCGACTCCGGCACGGCCAGCGTGACCGATTCCACCCTCGCCGTCGGCTCCCATCTGGTCACGGCGAACTTCGTCAACTCCAGCGATCCGGTCGACAATTCGTCCGGCACGACCATCCAGCAGGTCAACCAGTCGGCGACGGTCACCACCGTCACCTTCGTCCCGCCCGCGCCCGTCTGCGGGGAGACCGTGACGCTGACCGCCAATGTGGCGGCGGTGCCCCCGGGCAGCGGCACACCCACCGGTACGGTCACCTTCATCATCAGCGCGGACGGGCCCACGGTGACCGGGGCCCTCGACGGGGCCGGGAACGCTTCCGTCACCGTCCCCGCCCTGAGCGTGGGAACGCACCAGGTCGCCGCGTTCTACAACGGCGACACCAACTTCGCCGCTTCCAACTCGGCCTTGACGCCGCTCACCGTCAACCCGGCGGACTCGACCACGACCCTCACCGTGTCCCCGGCCGCGCCGGTCTGCGGCGAGGAGGTGACTCTGTGCGCCCAGGTCACCACGACGCCGCCCGGCACCTGTACCCCGACGGGCACGGTGACGTTCGCCGTCGACGGTGTGCCGTTCGTCGTCGCCGTGCTCGACCCCAGTGGCCAGGCATGTGTGACGACCAGCGACATCTCGGTGGGGACACACACCGTGACGGCCACCTACAACGGCAACGGGGATGTCGCGGGCTCGACCGGCACCGCATCGGTCACGGTCGGCCAGGGAGCCTCGACCACAACGGTCACGGTGTCCCCGGCCGCACCGGTCTGCGGTGAGACGGTCACCATCTGCGCCCAGGTGACGGTGTCGCCGCCGAGCACCTGTACGCCCACGGGCACGGTGACCTTCGTGATCACCGGCGGTCCGACCCTGACGGGCATGCTGGACGCGGCCGGCCAGGCATGTGTGACCACCAACGCGCTGACCGCGGGGTCTTACACCGTGACGGCCACGTACGGAGGCGACACGGGCGTCGCGAGCTCCACCGGCTCGGGGTCGGTCACCGTGGGGCAGGGCACGTCGACCACCACGGTGAGCGTCTCGCCCAGCCCGGCCGTCTGCGGTGAGACGGTGACCATCTGCGCGGACGTGACCGTCGCGCCGCCGAGCACATGCCTCCCCACCGGGAATGTGATCTTCGTGATCACCGGCGGTCCGACCCTGACCGGCGTACTCGACGCGGCCGGCCAGGCCTGCGTGACCACCGATGCCATTCCGGTCGGCACGCACACCGTGACCGCGACTTACGAGGGCGACGGGGGTGTCACGGGCTCGACGGGGACCGGCTCCGTCACGGTGAACCAGGCGTCCTCGACGACCGTGCTGACCATCACGCCCAGCACGGCGTCATGCGGCGAGACGGTTCTTCTGTGCGCCCAGGTCACCACGACGCCGCCCGGCACCTGCCTGCCGACCGGAACGGTCACCTTCGCCATCGCGGGTGGTCCGACGCTGACCGGGGTGGTCGATGCGACCGGCCAGGCATGCGTGACCACCAGCGCCATCCCGCCCGGCACCCACGCGGTGACGGCCACCTACTCCGGTGACACCGGCGTCGCCAGTTCGTCCGCCACCGGGTCCGTCATGGTCAACCAGGGTGTCTCGACCACGACGCTGTCCTTCTTGCCCAGCTCTCCGGTGTGCGGCCAGCCGGTGACCTTGTGTGCTCAGGTGACGGTCACGCCGCCCAGCACCTGCACTGCGACCGGGACGGTGACGTTCACGATCGCGGGCGGTCCGACGCTGACCGGGACACTCGACGCAAGTGGTCAGGCGTGTGTGACGTCCAATGCCATTCCGGTGGGCACGCATGCGGTGACGGCCACCTACGCGGGGAACGCCGGCGTCGCGGGCTCGTCGGCCTCCGGCTCCATCACCGTCGGCCAGGCCACGTCCACGACCACGCTGACCATCACGCCCGCCTCTCCGGTGTGCGGCCAGCCGGTGACCCTGTGCGCGCAGGTGACGACGACGTCGCCCGGCACCTGCACTCCGACCGGAACCGTGACGTTCGTGATCACGGGCGGTCCGACCTTGACCGGAACGCTCAACGGCAGCGGCCAGGCATGTGTGACGACCAATGCCATCCCGACCGGCGCGCATGCGGTGACGGCCACCTACGGGGGCAACACCGGCGTCGCGGGCTCGTCGGCCTCCGGCTCCGTGACCGTCAACCAGGCGAGCACCACAACCACGCTCACCTCCTCGCCGAACCCGTCCACCCCTGGCCAGAACGTGACCTTCACGGCCACCGTCGCCGCGGTGCCGCCTGCGACGGGCACGCCGACCGGGACCGTCACCTTCGTGATCAGCGGCGGGCCCACCCTCACCGGCACGCTCAACGCCTCCGGCGTGGCGACGGCCAGCACCAACGCCCTCACCACCGGAGCGCACACGGTCACCGCCACCTACAACGGCGACGGCTGCTTCGGCACTTCGACGTCACCGACGATCACACAGAACGTGGTCGCGGCGCCGACCGGGACCACCGTGACCGCCACCCCGGCCACCATCCGGCTGCGGTTCAACGGCACGTTGATCATCCCGACCCTGAGCGCAACGCTGAGGGACGCGTCGAACAACCCGATCCCCGGCCAGACCCTCACCTTCGTCGCCAACTCCGTACTGGGCCCGATCCCGCTGGGCAGCGCGGTCACCAACGCCAGCGGCACGGCGACGCTCAGCAACGTCACCGTGTCGCCGACCGTGCTCACCGCCTCGACGTACACCGCCTCCTTCGCCGGCGCCCCGGGCCTGAGTCCGTCGTCGGGCTCGGCCTCGCTGACCTTCCAGCCGACGCCGATCCTCCCGTAAGGCCCCGAGAACACCTGGAGACAGGAGAGAGACACCTGGAGCACACGGCACGCCCGCGCCGGGCCGCCCCGCAGCGGCCCGGCGCGGGCCGCCGTGTGCCCGGGAGCGGGCTCGGGCTCGGCTCCCCGTCCACCCCACCGGCGTCACCGCCGGTCAACGCCCCGCATATGCTCATCCGCATGAGCGAAGCAGCGCAGCTGGACCCCGAAGACCGCAAGATCATCACGCTGGCCCGCTCCGCGCGGGCCCGCAACTCCGTGGCGGAGGGCGCCGCCGTCCGCGATGAGACGGGGCGTACCTATGTCGCCGGGACCGTGGCCCTCGACTCGCTGAAGCTGAGCGCCCTGCGGACCGCCGTCGCCATGGCCGTGGCGAGCGGTGCCACGTCCCTGGAGGCCGCGGCCGTGGTGACCGAGGCGGAGAGCGCGTCGGACGAGGACCGCGCGGCCGTACGGGACCTCGGCGGGGCCGGGACGCCGGTGCTGCTGGCGGGCCTCGACGGCACCCTGCGGGCCACGCTCCCGGCCTGACCGACCCACCGGCCACCGGCGGTCGTACGAGGCCGGAACGACTGGTCTACGGGGGCCGGAACGACTGGTCGTACGGGGGCCGGGACGACTGGTCGTACGGGGGCCGGGACGACCGGCCGTACGCCGCCGGGACGACCGGCCGTACGAGACCCGGGGCGACTGGTCCGAGCGGGCCGGGGCATCGGGGAGAATGGGGTCCATGACTGCCGGTACCTCCCCGTCCCCGACCGAGCAGCGGGAGACCCCGCACCGCTCGGGCTTCGCCTGCTTCGTCGGCCGCCCCAACGCGGGCAAGTCGACCCTGACCAATGCGCTGGTGGGGACGAAGGTCGCGATCACCTCGAACCGCCCGCAGACCACCCGCCACACCGTCCGCGGCATCGTGCACCGCCCCGAGGCCCAGCTGGTGCTCGTCGACACCCCCGGTCTGCACAAGCCGCGCACCCTGCTCGGCGAGCGGCTCAACGATGTCGTGCGCACCACTTGGGCCGAGGTCGACGTCATCGGCTTCTGTCTGCCCGCCGACCAGAAGCTCGGCCCCGGCGACCGCTACATCGCCACCGAACTCGCGGGGATCAAGAAGACCCCCAAGGTCGCGATCGTCACCAAGACCGATCTGGTCGAGTCCAAGCAGCTGGCCGAGCAATTGATCGCCATCGACCGGCTCGGCACGGAGCTGGGCATCGAATGGGCCGAGATCGTCCCGGTGTCGGCTGTGGGCGACAAGCAGGTGGGCCTGCTGGCGGATCTGCTGGTCCCGCTGCTGCCCGAGGGCCCGGCGCTCTACCCCGAGGGCGACCTTACCGATGAGCCCGAGCAGGTCATGGTCGCCGAGCTGATCCGGGAGGCCGCGCTGGAGGGCGTACGGGATGAACTGCCGCACTCCATCGCGGTGGTCGTGGAGGAGATGCTGCCCCGCGAGGACCGCCCCGCGGACCGGCCGCTCCTCGACATCCACGCCAACCTCTACATCGAGCGGCCCAGCCAGAAGGGCATCATCATCGGCCCCAAGGGACGCCGCCTCAAGGAGGTCGGCACCAAGTCCCGCAAGCACATCGAGGCGCTGCTGGGTACGCCGGTCTTTCTCGACCTTCATGTGAAGGTCGCCAAGGACTGGCAGCGTGACCCGAAGCAGCTGCGGAAGCTGGGGTTCTGAGCCGGGCCTACGCTGCTGCGGAAGCTGGGGGTTCTGAGTCTGGCCCTCACTGCCGGTCGGAGGCCGGTGCGGCCGTGCGAAGCGCGGGAGGCCCTCTGGGGCCGAGCGGTGCGAGGGCGGCAGATGGAGGGGGCTCGGGGTGCTGCTGGGTACGCCGGTCTTTCTCGACCTTCATGTGAAGGTCGCCAAGGACTGGCAGCGTGACCCGAAGCAGCTGCGGAAGCTGGGGTTCTGAGCC
>NZ_JBIADZ010000007.1:248425-418529 GCF_042868035.1 Streptomyces sp. NPDC007875
CCGGGCCCACGCCGCCGCGGAAACGGGGTTCTGGGCCCCGTTGAGCGCCCCTACGCGCCTTCCTTCAGCACCGTGCGGATCAGTTCCCGCTGGGCGTCGCTCAGATGGGGGTCCGCGGCGTGGACGGTGCGGCCGTCGACGGTGATCTCGTACTGGAAGCCGTCGGGGACGCCGCGGGCGGCCGAGATGTGGCCGGTCTCGACGGCCTGATGGGCCAGGGCGTCCAGATGCGTGGCGTCGGGCCGGCCGGTGGTGTCCAGCTCGGCCCGGCGCTCGATTCCGGCGAAACCGCCGGTGCGGATGACGGAGATGCGCATGGCTCCATCACTACCCGATGGCGTGCTCTAGCGCGCGCCCACGCGGGCCCGCAGATCGGTGATGCCCACCCCGGCCCAGGCCTCCTGCACCGCCGTCTGCTCCTCACCCTCGCCGTAGCGGGCGTGCGCCGCGGCCACCGTAAGGTGGGCGAAGTCGGCGAACTCCGCGTCGGAGGCCAGATCGCCGCCGGTCAGCACGTCGAACCAGATCTGCCCGGCGCGCTCCCAGGCGTTGCCGCCCAGGGCGGTGGCGGCGAGGTAGAAGGCGTGGTTGGGGATGCCGGAGTTGATGTGGACGCCGCCGTTGTCGCGTGAGGTGCGGACGTAGTCGTCCATCGTGCCCGGCTGCGGGTCCTTGCCCAGCACATCGTCGTCGTACGCCGTGCCCGGGGCCTTCATCGAGCGCAGGGCCACTCCGGTGACCCGGTCCGTCAGCAGCCCCGCGCCGATCAGCCAGTCGGCCTCCTCGGCGCTGTGGCCGAGCACATGCTGCTTGACCAGTGAGCCGAAGACGTCGGACATCGACTCGTTGAGCGCCCCGGACTGGCCGAAGTACTCGAGGTTGGCGGTGTACTGGGTGACGCCGTGGGTGAGCTCGTGGGCCATGACGTCGACCGGGATGGTGAAGTCCAGGAAGACCTCACCGTCTCCGTCGCCGAAGACCATCTGCTCGCCGTCCCAGAAGGCGTTGTTGTAGTCCTCGCTGTAGTGGACGCTCGCGTTCAGCGGCAGGCCGGAGTCGTCGATCGAGCGCCTGCCGTACGCCTTGAGGAAGAGCTCGAAGGTCGCGCCGAGCCCGTCGTAGGCGCGGTTCACCGAGTCGTCCCCGCTCGCCTGGTCGCCCTCGCCGCGCACCTTCTTCCCCGGCAGCGAGGTCTTGCGGTGGGCGTCGTAGATGGTGCGCTCGGGCTTGTCGGAGGGCGCGGCGGCCCGCGCCGCGGGGACCCCGCGCACGGTGGTGATCCGGCGGCGGGTGCGCTGCAGGGCGTCGTGCTCCAGGGTGCGGCGGGCGAGATCGGCCAGCGAGGTGTTCTCGGCATGGGACAGCTTGTCGAGGACATGTGGCGGCACGATCGTGCAGAAGGTGCCGCGGCGGCGACTGCGGGCCTGCGCGGGGGCATTGGCGTTGGCGTCCATGGCTGGCAATGTCGCACCGCGTGATGCGAGTGTCACGCCTTGCGGTCATGATTGCTGAAATCGAGTGGTAGATGTGTATTCCTCCACAGACCATGTCTCCGTCCGCATAGTGATACGGGTTCCGCCGCGCCGGTGCGTCTCGGTTAGGCTGCTCCGCATCATGCGTTTCGGGCTGCTTCTTCTTAGCTGCCGCGGCGAGGGCCTGTAGTCGAAGGCCGACCCCCTCCCCGCGGAGTTCGGCGTTGCAGTGATCACGCCCTGTCGGCCGCCCCAGGATGTCCGCGACAGCGGATTCGTCCTGTGGACAGCGGATTACCCAAGGAGCCCCGCGCACCATGACGACTCACTCCGATACGCCCGGCCATTCCGCGACCTCCGGCAGCGCCGTCGGCCGCCCCACGCCCCTCACGGCCGCGACCGTCACCCAGCGCCCCTCCGGTATGCCGATCCACAAGTACGGCCCGTACGAGGCCGTCGACATCCCGGACCGCACCTGGCCGGACAACCGCATCACCGTCGCCCCGCGCTGGCTGTCCACCGATCTGCGGGACGGCAACCAGGCGCTGATCGACCCGATGTCCCCGGCCCGCAAGCGCGAGATGTTCGACCTGCTGGTACGCATGGGCTACAAGGAGATCGAGGTCGGCTTCCCCTCCTCCGGCCAGACCGACTTCGACTTCGTACGGTCGATCATCGAGGAGGGCGCGATCCCGGAGGACGTGACGATCTCCGTCCTCACCCAGGCGCGCGAGGAGCTGATCGAGCGCACCGTGGAGTCGCTGCGCGGGGTGCACAAGGCCACCGTGCACCTGTACAACGCCACCGCCCCCACCTTCCGCCGCGTCGTCTTCCGCGGCACCCGGGAGCAGGTCAAGCAGATCGCGGTGGACGGCACCCGGCTGGTGGTGGAGTACGCCGACAAGATCCTCGGCGATGAGACGGTCTTCGGCTACCAGTACAGCCCGGAGATCTTCACCGACACCGAGCTGGACTTCGCGCTGGAGGTCTGCGAGGGCGTCATGGACGTCTGGCAGCCCGAGGAGGGTCGCGAGATCATCCTCAATCTGCCGGCCACCGTCGAGCGCTCGACCCCGTCCACCCACGCGGACCGCTTCGAGTGGATGTCGCGCCGGCTGTCCCGGCGCGAGCACATCTGCCTGTCGGTGCATCCGCACAACGACCGCGGCACCGCCGTCGCCGCCGCCGAGCTGGCCATCATGGCCGGGGCGGACCGGATCGAGGGCTGTCTGTTCGGGCAGGGCGAGCGCACCGGCAATGTCGACCTGGTGACGCTGGGCATGAACCTGTTCTCCCAGGGTGTCGACCCGCAGATCGACTTCTCGCAGATCGACGAGATCCGCCGCACCGCCGAGTACTGCAACCAGATGGAGATCCACCCGCGCCACCCCTACGCGGGCGATCTGGTCTACACCTCCTTCTCCGGCTCCCACCAGGACGCCATCAAGAAGGGGTTCGAGGCGCTGGAGGCGAGCGCCGCCGAGCAGGGCAAGACCGTGGACGAGATCGAATGGGCGGTCCCGTACCTGCCCATCGACCCCAAGGACGTCGGCCGCTCCTACGAGGCCGTGATCCGGGTGAACTCCCAGTCCGGCAAGGGCGGCATCGCCTATGTCCTGAAGAACGACCACAACCTGGACCTGCCGCGCAGGATGCAGATCGAGTTCTCCAAGACGATTCAGGCCAAGACTGACGCCGAGGGCGGCGAGGTCACCCCGGGCCAGATCTGGGCGGCCTTCCAGGACGAGTACCTGCCGACCGACGACAACCGGTGGGGCCGGATCGCGCTGCGCAGCGCACAGACGTCCACCACCAGCGAGGGCACCGACGCGCTCACCGTCGAGGCGGTCGTGGACGGCGTCGAGACGGTGCTGACCGGCACCGGCAATGGCCCGCTGGCGGCCTTCTTCGACGCCCTGGCCTCGATCGATGTGGACGTACGGCTGCTGGACTACTCCGAGCACACCCTGAGCGAGGGCGCCGCGTCCCAGGCCGCCGCGTACATCGAATGCGCGATCGACGGGCAGGTGCTGTGGGGTGTCGGGATCGACGCCAACATCGTGCGGGCCTCGCTCAAGGCGGTCGTCTCGGCGGTGAACCGGGCGCGCCGGTAATTTTTCCGGCGCGTAGATGATCTCTCATCCGACGGATCCGACGGGCTCATCACCCCGTTGACCTTGTCACCCACACGGGCCCCGTTCACCATGCGAGGTGGGCGGGGCCTCGGGTTTGGCCTGTTGTCTCCGTTCGGGGTACTGACGTCACATCATGGATGTGGCTAGCATCACGTCAACGCGGCAACGTGGCCGAAGCGTTATGGAGGTGTGACGTGGTGCACCGGCGAGCCCGCCGTGACCGGGACCTGTGTGTGGTAGGCGTGCGCACTCTGTGGCGGACCGTCGGCGATGGTGAGTTCTTCTGCCCTGAATGCGGAGGTGACCGCAACTTCCGCCGCCGTACCGGCCGCCGCCGCATCGTGGTGCTCGGCCTGCCCGTGCTGCCGCGCGGACCGGTCGCGCCCATCGTGGAATGCGCGGCCTGCGGCAGCCGCTACGGCACGGAGGTGCTCGACCACCCCACGACCATCCGCTTCTCCGCGATGCTCCGCGACGCGGTGCACACCGTGGCCCTCGCGGTCCTGGCCGCGGGCGGCACCGAGGCGACGGCGGTCCGGCAGGTCGCGGTGGGCGCGGTGCGCGCCGCCGGGTTCGCCGACTGCAGCGAGGACCAGCTGCTCGCGCTCATCGAGGCGCTCGCCGCCGACACCGGGCGGCTCCCGGGCGCGTGCGGCGAGCGCGACGGACTGGACCCGTGCGGCACGGCGCTTGCCATCGAGCTGCATGAGGCCCTGGAGCCGCTGGCCCCGCATCTGGCCCCCACCGGCCGGGAGGCCATCCTCCTCCAGGGCGCACGGATCGCCGTGGCCGACGGACCGTACCGCCCGGCCGAGCGCGCGGTCCTGGAAACCGTCGGCCGGGCCCTGATGATCTGCCCGGACGACACGGCCCGGCTGCTGGCCGCCACGCGGGCGGCGTTCTGAAGCCGACACAAGGGCAGAAGTCCTGAAGCCGCAAGGGTGGCGTTCTGAAACGGAGATTCCGGTTCGCCTCCCTACTCCCCAGGGAGTAATCGGCCCAGTCCCGCCCCCGGCGCAGTAGCCGCCATCTCCGTCGTCGGCGCGACGTATCGGCGCCCCCGTGCCGGAAGCCTGGGGGCATGGAGACGACATCGTCAGGGATCCCGAGCGATCCCCATCAATCGGACGCGGCGCCGCCCTCCGCGGCCGGGCCGCCCGCCGGGCCCGCTGGCAAGCGGCACCGCTCACTGCCCTGGGCGCTCATCGCGGGCTGGGTGCTGCTGCTCCTCGTCGCCGTCCCCTTCGCGGGCAAGCTCGAGGGCGTCAAGCGGGACACGGCCGTCGACTACCTCCCCGCGGGCGCCGACTCCACCCAGGTGGCCCGGCTCCAGGAGCGGCTGCCCGGTGGCGACACCATCGACCTCGTCCTCGTCTACCACCGCGACGGCGGGCTGACCGACGCCGACCGTAAGGCGGCCGGCGGGAGGGTCGCCGAGGTGGCGGGGCGCCACGACATCGTCGGTGGGCAGGCGCCGCGCGCCATACCGTCCAAGGACGGCACGACCCTGATGTACCCCATGGCGCTCACCGGCGTGACGGACGAGAAGGAGCGGGCGGAGGCCGTCAAGGACGTCCGCGCCGAGCTCGCCTCCCACCCCGAGGGGCTGAGCGTCCAGGTCGGCGGTCCTGGGGCGCTCAGCGCCGACTCGCAGGAGGTCTTCGCCTCCACCGACGGCACGCTGATGTTCGCCACCGCCGGGGTGGTCGCCCTGCTGCTGATCATCACCTACCGCAGCCCCCTGCTGTGGCTGGTTCCGCTGGGGGTGGTCGGGGTCGCCGCCATGGCCGCGATGGCGATCGTCTACGGCCTCGTCCAGGGCTTCGACCTCGTCGTCACCAGCATGAGCTCCTCGATCATGACGGTGCTGGTCTTCGGCGCGGGCACCGACTACGCCCTGTTGATCGTCTCCCGCTACCGTGAGGAACTCCGCCGCCACCGCGCCCCGTACGACGCGATGCGCGAGGCCCTGCGCGGCTGCGGTCCAGCCGTGCTCGCCTCCAGCGGCACCGTCGCCGCCGGGCTGCTGTGTCTGCTCGCCGCGGACCTCAACAGCAGCAGCGGACTGGGCCCGGTCGGCGCGGTCGGGGTCGTCTGCGCGCTGGCGGCCATGATGACGCTGCTGCCCGCGGTGCTGGTGCTGCTCGGGCGGCGGGTGTTCTGGCCGCTGATCCCCACCTACGGCAGTGAGCCGCGGGCGAGCCGGCGCGGGCTCTTCGAGGCGATGGGCGGCTCGGCCCGCCGCCGGCCCGGAGCCGTCCTGCTCGGCGGCGCCGCGCTGCTGGGCGCTCTCGCCATCGGCGTGCTCAATCTGCCCGGCGACCTCAAGCAGGAGGACACCTTCACCGACAAGCCCGAGTCGGTGGCCGCGACCCAGACCCTCGCCCATGCCTATCCCGACAGCAGCAGCCAGCCCATCAGCGTGATGACGCGCACCGCGGGGGCGGACGAGGTGCTGCGGCGGGCGCGCGACACGGAGGGGGTCGCGCGGGCGGATCGCGGGCGCAGCGGCGGCGGCTGGACGGAGATCGACGTCTTCCCCCAGGGCGCCCCGCAGTCGGCCGGGGAGACGGCCACCCTGCACGCCCTGCGCTCCGGTCTCGTACGGGTCGAGGACGCCGACGCGGTCGTCGGCGGGCCCAGCGCCCAGCAGCTCGATCTGAAGGACACCAACGCCCGCGACCGGATGCTGGTCATCCCGCTGGTGCTGATCGCCGTGCTGCTGATCCTCGCGGCCCTGCTGCGCAGCCTCGTCGCGCCGCTGGTCCTGGTCGTCGCCGTGGTCGCCGTATGGGGCGCGGCGATGGGAGTCGGCGGGCTCTTCTTCGACCCGGTCTTCGGCTTCGCCGGAGTGGACCCCGGGCTGCCGTTGCTCTCGTTCGTCTTCCTGGTCGCCCTCGGCGTCGACTACGGCATCTTCCTGATGCACCGGATGCGAGAGGAGTCGCTGCGCGGGGCGGACGTCCCGGACGCGGCCGTGACCGCGCTGCGCACGACGGGCGGGGTGATCGCCTCGGCCGGTCTGGTGCTGGCGGCGACCTTCGCGGTGCTGGCCACGCTGCCGATGGTGATGCTGGTCGAGATGGGGTTCGTGGTGGCGGTCGGCGTGCTGCTCGACACCTTCCTCGTGCGGACGTACCTGGTGACGTCGGCGAGCCTGCTGCTGAAGCGGTGGGTGTGGTGGCCGGGTGCCCTCTTCCGCGGTACGCCCGCCCCGCCCTCCTCGTCACCTTCGTCGGCATCCTCGGCGTCGGGAGGCCAGGGCGGCCCCGCCGGTCCCGAGGCCCGTCCCGAACCGGCCGTACGCGGCGGCTGAGGCCGCCCCCTGAGCCCGGACCGGCCGCACAGGGGACGGCCGGTTCCGGAACCCCCCTCGTACCGCCCGTTCGCACCGCCTGTTCGCGCCGCCCCTTTCGTACCGCCCTATGGATCGGCCCGAGGCGGATCCCCGAGGATGGAGCCCGTGCCCGCACCTTCCGCGACCCACCCCGCGACCACCCCACCGGCGCACCCCACCGCGCACTTCACCGCCCCCCGCGCGCTCGCCTCCGTGCTGCGCGCCCTGCACAGCGGCCCCCGCCCCGCCGAGACCCGGGACGAGGCCCGCAGGCGGCGGCGGGTGGACGCCGGGGTCGCCGGTGCGGTGCTGGTCCTGCAGATCACGCTGGCCCTGCTCAACCTCGATCGGAACGGCCATCGCCCCGACGCGTTCGGCTGGGCGCTGCTCACCGCCAGCGCCGTGGCGCTCGTGGGGCGGCGGCACAGCCCGATGATGGTCACCGCGGCGGTAGTGCTCATGGTCGGGCCGTACCACGCCATGGACAACGTCCATATCGCGGTCGTCCCGGCCGGGCTCCTCGCCGTCTACACCCTGGCCGTGATCGGCCCGCCGCTGCGGTCCTTCCTTTCGGTCGGCATCCTGCTCGCGGGCATGGTGACGATGATGACCCTGGGCAGCAACGTGCAGGCCGGCGCCAACATGCTGCGCAGCTCCGGCTGGGTGCTGTCGGTCGTGGTGATCGGCGAGGCGGTCCGCATCCACCGTAAGTACATCGCCGCGATCCTGGAGCGGGCCGAGCGCGCCGAGCGGACGCGTGAGGAGGAGGCGGCCCGGCGGGTCGCCGAGGAACGGCTGCGCATCGCGCGCGATCTGCACGATCTGCTGGCGCACAGCATCACCCTCATCGGCGTCCAGACCTCCGTCGCAGCGCATGTCCTGATCGCCGACCCCGAGCGGCTGGACCGCGAGGCGATGGCCAAGGCGCTCGACGCGATGGCCGACACCTGCCGGGACGCCCGCGCCGAACTCCGGGCCACCCTCCAGGTGCTCCGTGGGAGCGCGGACGGCGACACCGACCACGCGGACGAGGAGGACATCGGCCCGCTGCCGGGGCTCGCCGGACTCGCCGACCTGGCCGCGGCGGCGGAGGCGGCGGGCGTACGCGTGGACCTTACGGTCGGCGTGGACGCGGCCGAGCTGTCGCCCGCCCTGGGCGCCGCCGCGTACCGGATCGTGCAGGAGGCCCTGACCAACGCCGTCCGCCACGCCCCCGGCACACGGGTGCGGATCACGCTCGTACGGGACGAGGGGGAGCTGTGCGTCGTCGCCGTGGACGACGGCCCCGGCGGCGACGGTGAGCCCCTTACCGCGCCCGCGGAACCGGGCTATGGCATCGTCGGCATGCGCGAGCGGGCCCGCAGCGTCGCGGGCACCCTGACCGCCGGACCACGCGAGGACGGCCCAGGCTTCGCGATCAGGGCCGCGCTGCCGTGGGGCTGGGGCGGCGCGCCCGGCGGCCGTACGGGCACCGCACAGACCGCCGCAGCGCCCAGGGAGGCCACCGCATGACCACCGCACCGGACCCGGTACCAGGGACCAGCCCAGCGGACCCGGCGTCAGGCGCTGCCCCCGGAACCGCCGCACCGGACCCGGCATCCGGCACCGCCGCGCCGATCAGGGTGCTGCTCGCCGACGATCAGAGGCTGGTCCGTTCCGCCTTCGCCATGCTGGTCTCCTCGGCCCGCGACATGGACGTGGTCGGGCAGGCGGGCACCGGCCGCGAGGCCGTCGAACTGGCCCGCACCGCCCGCGCCGACCTCGTGGTCATGGACATCCGGATGCCCGACCTCGACGGCATCGAGGCGACCCGCCGCATCGCCGCCGACGAGGACCTCGCCGGTGTCAGGGTCCTCGTCCTGACGACCTACGACACCGATGAGCACATCGTCGAGGCGCTGCGCGCGGGCGCGTCCGGCTTCCTGGTGAAGGACACCCGGCCCGCCGAACTCCTGGACGCCATACGGACCGTGGCGGCGGGGGAGTCCCTGCTCTCGCCCGGCCCCACCGCCCGCCTCATCGCCCGCGTCCTGCGGCTCCCGGACGCCCCGCCGCCCGGTGCCCCGGCCCCCGCCGCACTGGCCGCGCTCTCCGAGCGCGAGCGCCAGGTGCTCGCCCTCGTCGCCCGCGGCCTCAACAACGCCGAGGCCGCCCAGACTCTCGGCCTCTCGCCGCTCACCACCAAGACCCATGTCAGCCGTATCATGGGCAAACTGGGCGCCCGCGATCGCGCCCAACTGGTCATCGCGGCCTACGAGTCCGGCCTGGTCACCCCGTCCCGCTCCTGACCGGGCGCGCCGCCCCGGACGCCCCCGCTCCAGATGCCACCCCCGGGTCAGTCCGCCTCGCGCCGCCCCCAGCCGTCCCGGTACGCCGCCCAGTCGTCGTCCGTCGCCGCGTAGTCCACGTACAGCGCCACCCCGAAGCGCTCACGCCGCCGGTCCTCGCGGCCGAGGCCGAGGCGGGCGCCGCGGACCGCCGCCGGGACGGTCTCCGCCCAGGCGTGACGGCCGAAGTTGTCGGTGTGGTAGCCGGGGAGGCCCATCAGCAGATCTGTGGTCGGCGGGGTGATCTCGAGCGCGAGTTCCGTCTGCTGGGCCACATAGCCGCCGTAGAGGCTCTCCAGCGGCATCGAGGTGTCGTACGACATCACCGCGATCTGGTCGACTCGCCGTGCCACCTGCCCGAAGTACGACTGCGACCACCACTTGGGGTGGCCGGTGAGGAACCCCGCGACCGAGTGCAGGGCGGGCAGCGGGTCGATCTGGTGGGCCGCGACCGACAGCGGGACGTGGCGGGGACGGGTGAGGGCGTGCAGCGCGTCGAGGAGGGCGAGGTAGGCGCGGTCCTCGGAGTGCAGCGGCTCCAGGTCGAAGTGGACGCCGTCGAACCCCGCGTCCAGCACCTGCCGCGCCGAGGCCACGATCCGCGTGTGGTTGTCGCCGTCGGCGAGGCTGAGCCCGGTCGGGCCCTCGGTGTCCAGAACGTCGCCGAGCCACGCCTGGACGCGGACGCCGGGCAGTTCGCGGTGCACCGCCTCCAGCAGCCACCCCGCTTTCGGGTAGCGCCCGTTGGGCAGGGTGCCGTCATGCTCCAACGGGCCCGCGTGGACGTACAGATCGCGGATCCCGGTGCCGCGCACCCGCCGCGCCAGCCCTTGGAGTTCGGCGTCGCCTTTGCGGCCGTCCACCCAGGCGTGTCCGAGCCATACGGCGTCCCGGCCCCGGGTCTGCGTACCGGGCCCGGGATCGCCCGCGTACAGCAGCCGCAGGGAGATCCCGGCGGCGAGTACGGCCAGCACCAGGCAGCCGACGAGGGCGGCCACGATCCGCTTGGGCCATTTCAGCCGCGGATGGCGCCAGCGGCGCAGGTACGCCTTGCGCAGACGCCGGAGCGAGCCGCGCCCCTTGGCCAGGAGCTTCGATATATGAGGTTTGACCACGGAAGGGAGGGTAACCAGCGCCGTGCGAACGCGGTCTGCCCGCATGAGGGCACGGCTACCCGGCCCTTCCCCGGCCCTTCCCCGGTCCGTCCCCGGCCCTGCCCCGACCCGTCCCCGGTCCGTCCCCGGCTCGCCGCGGGGCGGCCGTCCTCGGGCGCGCGCCCGCCCTCGGCCGTTCCGCGCTCGCCGCGATTGCCGCGCTTACTTCTTGTCGCTCGGGATTTCCTTGATCTCGGCCGTCGGGGCGTTCTTCTTGACGGATTCGACGCCCTTCTGTGCGGCCGACTTGGACTCGTAGGCCTCGCCGACGGCGATGATCTCGCCGTTGCCCGCCTTCAGCCGGAAGCGGTGCTTGCCGCCCTTGTCCTCGTAGATCTCGAACTTGCCCGCCATGGATGCCACCTCCATCAGCCGCACCGACCCCCTCAAGCCACCGTAGAGCGGGCGATGCGGCCTCGCACTCTCGCATCAGGGCGCATCAGAAGGGCGGCAGGGCCCATCGGGCCCCATCGGGCGATCACGGAGCGCCGAACAGCGAGCGGCACGGCTCCAGTCCGGCCATCTCGACCGGGGTGGTGCGGTGTTCCTCCCAGGCCGCGCGGTCCAGCCGCAGCCGCTGAATGGTGCGTGCCTCGCCCCTTACGGCGACCACGGACAGCCCGTCGGGGCGGTAGCCGAGCCGCCGGGAAACCCCCATCGAGCGGCCGTTCTCCACCATCGCGCCCGAGGTCAGCGACAGCGCGCCCAGGCCCTCGAACGCCAGGTGCGCCACCGCAGCCCGCATCTCCGTGCCCAGGCCCTTGCCCTGATGGGCGGTGCCCAGCCAGGAGCCGGTCTCGGCTTCCCGCGTGACCGCGAATTCGGTCGCGATCAGGTCCTGTCGGCCGATCACCGCGCCCTCGTGCAGCACCGCGAGGCTCAGCGTCCACTTCTCCGGCCGCCACTCGGCGATCGTGCCCAGCGCATGCTGGAAGGTGCCGCGTCCGCGCTCCTCCGGGGGCGTGTCCGTCCAGGGGGTGCTGAAGGGCATCTCGGCCGGGTCGTGTACCCCGTCCGCCGCGACCGCGGCGAGTTCGTCGAGCAGGGCGATGTCGGGAAGCCGCAGTTCCAGACGCGGCGTACGAAGGCGAAGCCCGTACAGGGGCCAGTAATGGGGGTCCATGACGGGAGGCTGCCGGACGTAGGCGGCCGTGTCGAACCAATTACGGACCCATTCGTCAACCCATGTTGACGGCGTGCGAGGCGTCAACCTACATTGACGGCATGACCGAAGCAACGGATCTCGCCGAGCGCGCGGGCGACCGGGACCCCCGGGTCGGACTGCGTGCCGTCGCCGCGCTGCGCCGACTGCTGGAGCAACTGGAGGCCGTACAGGTGCGCAGCGCCCGTGCCCAGGGCTGGTCGTGGCAGGAGATCGCCGCCGAACTGGGCGTCAGCAGGCAGGCGGTCCACAAGAAGCACGGGAGGCGTTGATGTTCGAGAGGTTCACCACCAGTGCCCGCGAGGTCGTACGCGGCGCCGTCCGCCACGCGGAGGACACCGGGGCCGACACGGTCGGCGAGGCCGAGCTGCTGCTCGCACTCCTGGACCGTACGGACGGCAGCGGTGCAGGCGGCAGCCGTACGGAGGACGGCGGCAGTCATACGGAGGCGAGCGGCGGCCGTAAGGACCGCGCCCATATCCGCGGCGACCGTAAGGGCAGTCCCGCCGCCGAGATTCTCACCGCCCTCGGCGCGCATGGCCGACGCGCCTCGATCGAGCGGGCCCTGGCCGAGGTCCGCCGGCGCGGGGGCATCACCGGCGCCGATGTGGAGGCGCTGGCCGGGCTGGGCATCGATGTGGACGAGATCGTCGCGCGGGTGGAGGAGGCCCATGGCGTGGGCGCCCTCGCCACGGCCGGATCCACTCCTGGATCCACCCCCGAATCCGCCTCCGCACGTGCTCCCCGCCGCGGCAGGCGCCCCCTGCGCCGCCCGTTCTCCCGGGAGGCCAAGTCGGTGCTGGAGCGCTCGCTGCGGATCGCCCTCGCCCGCGGCGACAAGCACATCGGCGATGAGCATCTGCTGCTCGCCCTCACCGCTCGCCCCGGTGTCGCCGCGCATGTCCTGGCCGACCACGACGTGACGTACATCCAGGTCGAACGGGCCCTCTCCGTCCGCGCCACGAAGGGCTGACCCCGGAGCCCGTCCCGCGTGACGGCGCACAATTGGTTTGCTCCCGCACCGCGTTGGGACGCATCCTGACCCGATGTTGATCCGACGAGAGACCCGCTCCGACATCGACGCCATCAGGGCCGTCACCTCGGCCGCGTTCGCGAAGCCGGATACCTCGGACACCATGGGCACCACGGGCACCCCGGTCCCGGTCGAGACCACGCTGCTGGACGAACTCCGGATCAGCGACGGCTGGTTGCCCGCGCTGTCGTTCGTCGCCACCGGCGACCGGGACGAGGTGATCGGACATGTCGTCTGCACCCGCGGCCATGTCGGCTCCGACCTGGCCCTCGCCCTCGGTCTCGGCCCGCTCAGCGTGCACCCCGCCCATCAGCGCCGCGGCGTCGGCCAGGCGCTCGTCCACGCGGTGCTCGGCGCCGCGGACGCCTTCGGCGAATCGCTGGTGGCCCTGCTGGGCAGCCCTGCCTATTACGGCCGGTTCGGCTTCCGCCCGTCAACCGAGTACGGCATCACGGCCCCGGAACCGGCCTGGGGCGACTACTTCCAGGTCCGGACCCTGACCGCCTATCAGCCGACCCTCAAGGGGGCCTTCGCGTACGCCGAGCCGTTCAACCACGTCTGAGCCCGCAGCCCGCAGCCCGCAGCCGCAGCCCGCAGCCCGCAGCCCGCAGCCGCAGCCCGCAGCCCGCAGCCCGCAGCCCGGCCCCCGGACCCCGGAACGCCGAGCCCCAGGCGCGAGCCGGAGCTCACTGGATCGGCGAGTCGGGCGGCGGCGGCAGCCGGACGATCTGTTCCCGGTCCACCGACTCGACGCCGTCCACCGCCTCCAGGACCGGGATCCGCTCCTCGGCGATGGTCCCGGACAGCGAGCCGAGGATCGGCTGCTCACCGGTGACCGTCAGCCCGACCCGGCGCGCGGCCTCCACGACCTGGGCGAACCGGTCCGGGTCGACCGAGAGGATGACCCCCACCGGCCCGGACGGTGCCGCCTGCCCCACAGCGTCCCCGTTCACGGGGCCTGGAGCAGACCCGAGCCGACGTCCGTGGCCGGTTGCGCCAGCGGATGGGCCCCGGACCGCAGTCGGGTGCCGAGGTCGGCCGCCGATGCCTCGGGATGCGCCTGAGCCAGCAGCGTGACGACACCGGCGGCGTGCGGCGCCGCCATGCTCGTGCCGCTCATCGTCTGGTACGTCCCGCCGGGCGCGGCCGAGAAGATGTCGACCCCGGGCGCCGCGATATTGACCTCCCCGCCCTCCCCGTTGATGGCACCGCAGGAGAAGAACGCGGTCCCCAGGTCCTTGCCGAGCGCCGCCACCGCCAGGATGGACGGGCAGTTGGCGGGCCGCCCCACCGGCGCCACGAAGCCGGGCCGCCGGCTCTCGTTGCCCGCCGCGGCCACGATCACGGTGCCGAGCCGCAGCGCTCGCCGCGTCACGTTCTCGTAGGTCTGCGGGAACAGTTCCCCCGGTTCCACCGGAGCCCCGAGCGACATGGAGATCACCCGGGCGCCCTGGGAGACCGCCCAGGCCATCCCCGCCAGGATCTGGCCGTCGGAGCCCACACCCTGGTCGCTGAGCACCTTGCCCACCAGCACCCCGGCCTCACCGGCCACGCCGTACCGCGGCGCGTGCCCGGGCTTGGCCGGACCGGCCACCGTGCCGACGCAATGGGTGCCGTGGCCATGGCCGTCCTCGACACTCGCCCCGGGCACGAAGGAGGCCGTCGCCTCGACGCATTCGGTCAGATCCGGATGGTCGGTGTCCACACCGGTGTCGAGCACGGCGACCTTCACCCCGCTGCCCGTCAGATGTGACCAGTTGGCGCGGATCCCCTGGAGCCCCCAGGTGGTGTTCTGCTCGTCCCACGCCGGTCCCAGCGAGGTGGCGAGCTCGGCCCGGGTGTGCCGGGTCACCTCGTCCTCGTCGCTGCGGTACGTCGGGAAGAAGCCGGTCAGCGTGTGGTGCGGCTCCGTGATCACCGACGCGTACACCACGCGCTCCGGCTCCGTCGCGATGATCGTCGGCTCCGCCTCCGCCGTGGTGACCAGCGCATGGCGCTGGTCCGGCTGCACATCGACGACGGCGACGCCGAGTTCGTCGAAGACCACCGACACATCAGGCCGCGCCAGCAGCTCCGCCGCCCCGGGGTCCGCCCCGCGGACGCGTTCCACGGACGCGATCCCGACGGACGAGCGCAGCGCCTCCATCCCGCGCTCGGGTTCCTGCTGATCGAGCAGGACCACATACCGCCCGGTGTACTCCGTCGGCTGCGTCCCCAGCGGCGTACCGGCACGCTGCGGCCGCTCCCCGTTCGGGCCCCTGCCCATGGGCCCCGCGGGCCCAGGTCCGTTCGTCATTGCCTTCTCCGCTCCTGTGCGCGCTCGCGGTCAGTGCGTTCCCCCGAAACGCGGACACGCGCCACTGCGCGGAAAGCCAGGCCCCAAGGACGACGGTCCGCTGCTCCCGTGTACCGGCGCGGTCCTGTGCGTCTTCTTCAGCCCCCCACGTTCTCCCACGCCCCCGTGTCCCCCTTGTGTCCACCGTCACCCCGCGCGTGGGGGGCCGCAACTCGGGGTTGGGGCCCACTGGAAATCCTTTGATGCGAGGCAACCATTGGGCCGAGGCATGCGTGCCGGTATAAGGGACGGCACGGGAGCGGGGACCGAGGGGGCGGGGGAGACCTGTGGCGGTCGGCAAGGGCAATGCGGAGGTGTTGACGCGGTTCGGTCTCGCGGTGGCGAGTCTGGTGCCGCCGGCGGTGCTGGGGGCGAGATTCTGGTCGTCCGTCAGCGCGCATCCGGTCGTCTCGCTGCTGCTCTTCCTCGGGTACGGAGCGCTGCTGGCGGGTCTGGGATTTCTTGCCAAGGTGTACGGCAAAGTCGCCGACCGGTGGGTTGAGCGGGTCGCCGACGCCGTGGACCGGCGGCTGCGGTGGCGGCTCTCACGCTTCGAGCGGGACTACCGCGCGTACGTATTGAGCCACCACCGCTTCATAGACCTCAAGGGCTTGGCCACGCGCGGGGATTACACCCCTGGCCTCGAGGAGGTCTTCGTCGACGTCAGCCTGGCGCCGAGGCCGACACATGAGGCGTCGCGCGAGTCCCTGGCGGGGACGCTCCCCGGGGACGTCGGCGGTGGCGTAGACGGTGCCGTAGGGGTGCGGCAGTCCGTACGGGACTTCCTCGGTAAGCCGGAAGGCGCCGCACTCGCGATCATCGGAGCCCCCGGCACCGGTAAGACCACGCTGCTCAAACATCTGGCGCTGGGGCTCGCACGGGAGCGGGGCGGACGCGACCTGCCGGTGCTGCTGCTGTTACGGGACCACGCCGAGGCCATCAGCGCGCGCCCGGACGTCTCGCTGCCGGAGATCATCGGGGCTTCGCTGCGGCGGCTGAAGGGCGATGAGCCACCGGGGTGGTTCGCCCGTCAGCTCGAGGAGGGGCGGTGCGTGGTACTGCTGGACGGTCTGGACGAGGTGGCCCGTGAGGAGGGCCGGCGCCATGTGTCCAAGTGGGTCGAGGAGCAGATCGAGCAGTACGAGGGGAACGATTTCGTCCTCACCTCACGCCCCACGGCTATGCGAGCGCCCCGGTCAACCGCGCGAGGGTGCTTCAGGTGCGCCGCTTCACCGGCGAGCAGATCCGGCGCTTCGTCCACGGCTGGTACCGCGCGATCGAGCGGCTGAGTACGGGCACGGACGACGCCGCCGTCGCCGACCGCGCCGAGGAGGGTGCCGAGGACCTGCTGGCCCGGCTGCGAGCCCGCCCCGTTCTGTACGACCTGGCGGCCAATCCGCTCCTGCTGACGATGATCGCCAATGTGCACCGCTACCGGGGCGCGCTGCCCGGCAGCCGGGCCGAGCTGTACGGCGAGATCTGCGAGGTGCTGCTGTGGCGCCGCCATGAGGCCAAGGGCGGGGCGGCGGCGTCGCGGGATGAGCTGACGGGAGCCAAGAAGGAGGTGGTGCTGCGGGAGCTGGCCTTCGTGATGATGGCCGACCGGATGCGCGACATCCGTGGCGAGTACGCCTCGGACGTATTGCGTCCTCTTCTGTTCCGGGTCTCCTCGATTCTGTCCTCACAGGAGTTCCTGGACGCGATCGTTGTCAGCGGACTGCTGATCGAGCGGGAGCGCGGGTTGTACTCCTTCGCCCATCTCACCTTCCAGGAACATCTGGCCGCCCTGCACATCCAGCGCCGGGGCCGGGTCGACGTCCTGGCCGCCAACGTGGACGACGACTGGTGGCGCGAGACCACACTGCTGTACGCGGCCCGCGTGGACCCGGCCCCGGTGGTGGAGGCATGCCTGTCCTCGGAGACCGTCAGGGCGCTCGCCCTGGCCTTCGACTGCGAGGAGGAGGCGACCGAACTCGACGTGTCGGTGGTCCGCCGTCTGGAAGCGCTGCGCGAGGAAGCCCTCTGGGAGCCCGTCGACTCGCTCCGGCGCCGTCTGATGACGGCCGTCACGGTCATGCGGTGGCTTCGCGACACGGTGCGGCTGGGCGAGGACACCTTGGTCTGCGCGCGGCCGGTGACGCGGGAAATCTACGGTCTCTTCGCGGCGGAACACCTCCTGCCGACGGAGCGCGGCCCGATCGACGCCCCGCCGCAGGCGGCCGCCACGGGGATGACCAGGGTGCAGTCCTGGGATTTCGTGCGGTGGCTGAACAGCCTCCTGCCCGAGGACGTCAGCTATCGGCTGCCCACCAAAGCGGAAGTCGCCGACCCTGGGTTCCGCCTCGCCGCTCCGACGACCGAGCACACCGTCTGGTACGCCCCCTCGGACGGTAACCCCCTGTCGCTGTCGCTGTGGGTGCCGGACGGTGCGCCCAATCCCTGGTGGCTCGCTCCCGAGGACTTACGGCCCGGCCTCGCGCCCCACCCGGTCCAGGGCAACGGGGCGGCCGGCGGGCTCGGCGGCGCGAGGCTCGGCGAGTCCGACTCCTGGCTCGGCCGGAGTCATCGGGACGAGGCGATCCTGGACCAGGGCAGGTGGGCGCTTGCCCTGGTGCGGGACCTCATCGACCAAGCGGGCGTCATCCGTCCGGGCGGTGGTTCAACCGAGTACGTCATGACCCGTTCGCGTGGCTCGGCCGGCAACGTGGTCTGGAACGACCCGGAGTATCCGGCCCTGCTCCTGACCGTGGCCCTCGCATGCGACGACCTCCGTGCCATGTTCCGTGCCGGAGTCACGTTCGAATCGCGCAGAGCCGTGATCCCGGCCGTCCGGGATGCCATCGTCAGCGCCACGGATCTGGGGCTCTCCCTCGTGCCGGACGTCGGCGAACTCGTCACAACCGGCTACGAGACCGGCGGTGAAGCCATGGCACGCGGCTACTCCTACGATGCCTACCGAGCCCTGAGACTGGCCGCCCTGCTGCTCCGTCTGGCCGGCTGGCGGAGGGGCTCCCGGCGTGGCACGGCGCGGTCGGACACCTATCAGGCACTCGTCCACCGGGTGCTGAGCGGCGTCGACTTCACCGCCTCCCGCGTACGGGTATTGATGCCGGAGGCGCTCGCGGACATCGCCAGGGACGCGAAGGAGTCCCTGGTCCGGAGCCGCAACCACAGCGTATTCGCCGGTGCCTTCGAGGAGATGGCCGCCAGGATCGTGGCGGCGACCACCGATCACGCCGCGGCACTACGGCCCCTCACGGCGTCGGAGGCCACCTTCCTCCGTCTGGAAGCGCTGGCGCTGTCCGAGGTGGCCCTCCTTCTGCTGGGAGATCCCCGCCTGGCGGGCACCTACCGGAACATCGCGGTCGGCCTCCTCGTGCTTGAACGCCGTGCGGAGGGCGCGATCGTGCCCAACGAGACGATCATGCTGGTCCGCGCGTAAGCGGTGTTACGGCTGAGCCGCTCCGCGCTGCTCCAACGCCCGCGAGACGGTGCGGGCGAGGAGCCCGAAGTCGATGGTCGAGCTTGGTGCGGTCGAGCAGCACCTCGTCGACGCGTCCGCCGGGGCTAGGCACAGGCCGTGACAGCAACCAAGAGCGTCTCTGCCGAGCCTCCACGGATTCTCGCCAGTCGGCTGTCGGGGGCCTGGGCTACGGTGAGTTCGTTGTTGCACCCCTTGAGCCTTTTCGGTCGAGTACGTCGAGTGCGAGGAGAATCCGGAGTGACCCCCGAACAATTGCGGTCCTTCTGCCTCTCCTTCAACGCGGCGGTGGAGGAGTTCCCGTTCTCCCGTCACCCGGAGGTCGCGGCCTTCAAGGTGGTCGGCAAGATCTTCGCCCTGACGACGCTGGATGCGCGTCCCCTCACGGTGAACCTGAAGTGCGACCCGGCGGACGCGGGCCGGCTCCGTGAGGGGTATCCGGAGCTGATCATCCCGGGGTGGCATATGAACAAGCGCCACTGGAACACGGTGACGGTCGACGGCGGCCTCCCGGACCGGCTGGTCCGGGAGCTCATCGAGGACTCCTACGACCTGGTGGTCGCGGGGCTGCCGAAGGCCGAGCGCCTCCGGCTCGACCGCCCTTGAGGGTTTCCGACGGCGGACGCCGGTCTCAGCCGAACTGGCCGGGCTGGTAGTCGCCGGCGGGCTGCTGGACGATGACGTTCAGGCGGTTGTAGGTGTTGATGATGGCGATGATGGCCACCAGGGCGGCGAGCTGTTCCTCGTCGTAGTGCTTGGCCGCGTTCGCCCACGCCTCGTCCGTGACGCCACCGGCCGCGTCGGCGATGCGGGTGCCCTGCTCCGCCAGCTCCAGGGCGGCGCGCTCGGCATCGGTGAACACCGTGGCCTCCCGCCAGGCCGCGACGAGGTTGAGGCGCGTCGAGGTCTCCCCGGCCTTCGCGGCCTCCTTGGTGTGCATGTCGGTGCAGAAGCCGCAGCCGTTGATCTGGCTGGCGCGGAGCTTCACCAGCTCCTGCGTCGCGGCCGGCAGCGCCGAGTCCGTGACCGCCTTGCCCGCGGAGTTGATGTGCTTCAGGAACGTGCCGAGGAGCGGGTTGCCGAAGAGGTTCAAACGAGCATCCATGACGGGCTCTCCTATGCCGTTGTTGTCGTGACACCTCCCTGACGGAACGGCTCGGGGAGATGTGACAGGACCGCATGTGACCTGCGTCTCCCTTCTCGGGTCGGGATGGGTGGGTCAGCGGACGAGGCGGGGGAAGAGCGCCTCGGCGTTGCCGCGGTCGATGGCCTCGGCCTGGCCGGGGGCGTAGTCGGGGTAGGTCTCCAGGTAGTGGTTGTAGTAGGTGCCGGCGTCCTGGGGCGCGAAGGGCCAGTCGCTGCCGTAGAGGACGTGACCGGGCTCGGCGAAGGCCAGCAGCGCGGGCAGGGCGCTGGGGCTGGCCGACAGGGCGGTGTCGAAGTAGAACCGCTTCAGGTCGCGCAGGATGTCCTCGGCGTTGCGCTCGCGGTCCACGACGGTGGAGGTCAGGCCGGAGAAGCGGTACGCGGCGTAGGGCAGGAAGCCGCCGCCGTGGGAGAGGATCACCCGCATGTCCGGGTAGCGGCTCATGACGCCGTTCAGCACCAGGTTGAGGGCGGTGCGCGTGGTGTCGAAGACGTAGTCGGCGAGCGGGGCGGGGGTGCCGGGCAGCAGCGGCATCGGCGGCTGGGCGGGGTGGACGAAGACGGTGGCGCCGCGGCGGTCGATCTCGGCCCACAGCGGTTCGAAGTCGGGGTCGCCGAGGTAGCGGCCGTGGGCGTTGGACATCAGGACGACGCCGTCGGCACCCAGGGTGTCCAGCGCATGCGCGGTCTCGGTCAGGGCGGCGTCCACGTCGGGCAGCGGGACGCTGGCGAAGTGGCCGAAGCGGCCGGGGTGGTCCCTGACGACCTCGGCGCCGTACTCGTTGACGGCGCGGGCGAGGTCGCGCGCCTGTGCGTCGCTGCCCAGGTGAATGCCGGGGGAGGTGACCGACAGGACGCCGGTGGCGATGCCCTGCTGGTCCATCATCGCGATGGCGCTGGTCGGGCTCCAGGCAGGGATGGCCCAGCCGCCGGAGTCGAGGCCGTGCGCGGCGAGGGTCGAGGCCCAGATGGGCGGGACGATGTGCTGGTGGACGTCGATACGGGCGGGGAAGGGCATGATGATGAGCCTCCTAGTACTTAGCTTGCTAACCAATCTTATTTAGTAAGCTAACAATCATGCGCGAGGCAGGCAACCAAGAGGCGGGCGAACCAGAGACGGGTCCCGCCCTCGAATCGGCCGTCGAGGCGGCCCCCGAGGCGGGCGTGGAAGACCTGGCCCAGGCCGCCGACCGGCTCTTCTACGCCATGCGGCGCTCGCGGGCGGCCACCGTCGGCCAGTCCGCGGTCGGCCTGTCCATGTCGCAGGTGGCCCTGCTCGACCCCCTGGCGCAGGACGCCGAGGGGGAGGGCCTGCCGGTCGGCCGCCTCGCGGCCGGCGCCGAGGTCAGCGTGCCCACCGCGACCCGCATGCTCCAGCAACTGGAGGCCAAGGGTGTGATCACGCGGCGTCGCTCCCCGCAGGACGAGCGCCAGGTCCTCGTCCGCCTCACCGAAGAAGGCGCCGAACGCCTCACCGCGATGCAAACCGAGCTACGGGCGCGCCAGTACGAGGCGCTGTCGCAGTTCACCCCGCAGGAGCGCCGCGCCCTGGCCGCGCAACTGCACCGCCTGACCGGCATGATCAGCGCGACCATCCCGGGCCCGGCGGGCGCTTGATCCATTACGGGGCCCAGGCGATATCGGCGTCCTCGGACGAACGACCCTCGCGCCGTGAGGAGCGCTCAGTCCCGGAATGAACCGTCCGCCCTGCGCGAGTGTCGCGACAGCAGGTGCTTGCACTGCGGGCAGTGCCGCCTGAACCCCTTCTTGACCAGATAGCTGATGCCGATCGTCACCACATGCATCAGCCCCACCGCCGCGTTCTGGAGCAGCCGCCCCAGCCACGACCTCGTACACGTCTCACAGTCCCGGCAACCGTCCGCCATGGCGCGTTCCCCCCACTCGTCATCCGTTGTGCCCGTGCTGACCTGCTCTGCAGAACCAGTGTGCGCAATGGAGAACGCCGCCCGGCCGCCAACTGCCGCCCCGCCGACGGGTTGTGACCGCTCCAGATCGCGCCCAGCACACAGTTGTGACATCGCGGATCACTTCGGACGGCCCGCCCGTACATCCATGCCGTGCACACCGAATTCCGCACCCTGCACGCCTCTTCACGTGAACGCGTCGCTACGCGGGACCTACGTCGGGTTCACGGCGGACGCCCTCACCCCTCGTCTCCGTCGGCCTGGGGTGCCGGAACCACCGGCGCGCGGCTGAACTGCGCGGCAACTCGGACGCGGAAACGTAGCGGTTGAGGTGAGGCAGGGGTGGGGGGGGGGGGGGGGGGGGGGGGGGGGGGGCCCCCCCCCCCCCCCCCCCCCCCACGCCAAGGGCCTGTACGGCCCCCGCGCCCGCCCTACGCGGGCCGCACGCTCCCGTAGATCGGCATCTCGGTGATCGGCGCCTTCTTCACCACATCGCCCGGCTTCGGCGCGTGGATCATCATCCCGTCGCCGATGTAGAGGCCGACATGGCTGATGTCGTCGTAGAAGAAGACCAGATCGCCCGGCTGGAGTTCGGACGTCGAGACGCGCGTACCGACCTTCACCTGGTCCCAGGTGGTGCGCGGCAGCGAGATCCCGGCCGCCTTCCAGGCCGCCTGCGTCAGCCCTGAGCAGTCGAAGGAGCTGGGGCCGGTCGCGCCCCAGACATACGGCTTGCCGAGCTGCGACTTCGCGAAGGCGATGGCCTGGGCCGCCTTGGAGCTGTTGGCCGGGGCCGAGGGCGCCGTCGAACCGGAGCTGCTGTCTTTGTTCTGCTCCTGCTGCTTCTTGCGCGCGGCCTCCTGCCGCTGCTTCTCGGCGAGCGCGGCCGCCTTACGGCGGGCCTCCTCCGCCTTCTTCTTCTCGATCGCCGCCAGCCGCGCCTTCTCCTTGGCGGTCAGATTCGCCAGCAGCCGCCGGGCCTCGGTCAGCTTGTCCTGGACGGTCTTCTTCTGGGTCTTCAGCTGCTTCTGCGACGCGGTCAGCGAGGCGAGGCTCTCGCTGGCCCTACCGCGCTCCTTGGCGGCGCTCGCCTGCTGCTTCTGGAAGTCGTCGACGGCCTGCTTCTGCCGACCGGTCAGCCGGTCCATCAGATGCGACTGGTCGAAGACGTCCTGCGGGTCATTGGAGAACAGCAGGGTCGCGGCGGAGCGGGCCATTCCGCCGTCGCGGTACTGGGCGGCGGCGTAGGCGCCGAGCGTGCGCCGCGCCTCGTTGAGCTTCTCGGTGCGCTGGGCGACGGAGTCGAGCAGCTTGTCGACCTTGGCCCGCTGCTGATCGGCGCGCTCCTTGGCGGCGTTGTAGCGCTGGGTGGCGCTCTCCGCCTGGTGGTAGAGGGTGTCGACCTTCTCCTTGACCTTCTCGATCGACTGGCCGGCCGGCTTGGGGTCGCCCGGCGCGGCGTTGGCCGTCTGGGAGAGCAGGGTGACGGATGCGAGGGCGGCCGTGGTGAACCCGACGGCCGTACGGCGGCCGTGACCGGTGAGCGGGGCCGGTATTCGGCTCCGCGGCTTGCGGTGCGACGCCAAGGGAGGCGACTCCTTCCGTGGACCGCCTACCGGGTTAGCTGTCGGGTTCGGGCGGTACGGAAGGTTGCCCTACGGCCGTGTCCGGGCGGCACCTGCGTGCCACGCCGTTCGGGCCGATTCACCCCGGTGTTGCGTTGTCGGGTCCCCGGCTCCGGGCGCCTTACGGCGGTGCCGGACTCGGCGGAGGCCGCCCGTGCCGACGTGGTTCGCCGACGGATCTTCCGGGCCGCCTGACGCAGGACGGTAGCCAACGCGTGGGGCTCCTGTGAAGACTGGTGGCCGTTTTGCCCGAAACCGTTTCGTGATGTTCGGGCATCGGCTGTCAGTGGGGCGGCCTAGACTCGGGGAGCGATGAGCAGCCTCTTTGACGACAGCTTCCTGGCGGACCTCGGGCCTCCTTCGAACGAGGAGCCACCACCGCCGCCCGAGGATTCGGCGCACCCCGGCCCCGATGGTGCCGAGGACGTGCCGCATCACCTCTTCAGCGGCGGCTTCGACGCGCCCGTGCCCCGGGAGGCCCACTACCGGGACGGCGCGGCGCGGCCCGTCGTGGACCCGTCCGCCCTGCTCGAGGGGTTGAACGAGCAGCAGAGAGCCGCCGTGGAGCACACCGGTTCGCCGCTGCTGATCGTCGCGGGCGCCGGCTCCGGCAAGACCCGGGTGCTCACCCACCGCATCGCCTATCTGCTCGGCGCCCGCGGGACACACCCCGGCCAGATCCTCGCCATCACCTTCACCAACAAGGCGGCGGGCGAGATGAAGGAGCGGGTGGAGGAGCTCGTCGGCCCGCGGGCGAACGCCATGTGGGTCTCCACCTTCCACAGCGCCTGCGTCCGCATCCTGCGCCGGGAGTCCAAGAAGCTCGGCTTCACCTCATCGTTCTCGATCTACGACGCCGCCGACTCCAAGCGGCTGATGTCGCTGGTCTGCCGGGATCTGGATCTCGACCCCAAGCGGTTCCCGCCGAAGTCCTTCAGCGCCAAGATCTCCAACCTGAAGAACGAGCTGATCGACGAGGAGACCTTCGCCGGACAGGCGACGGACGGCTTCGAGAAGACGCTGGCCGAGGCGTACGCGATGTACCAGGCGAGGCTGCGCGAGGCCAACGCACTGGACTTCGACGACATCATCATGACCACGGTCAATCTGCTCCAGGCGTTCCCGGACGTCGCCGAGCACTACCGCCGCCGCTTCCGGCACGTCCTGGTGGACGAGTACCAGGACACCAACCACGCGCAGTACACCCTCGTGCGCGAGCTGGTGGGCACGGACACCGAGGAGACCACGGCCGCCGAGCTGTGCGTGGTGGGCGACGCCGACCAGTCGATCTACGCCTTCCGGGGCGCCACGATCCGCAACATCCTCCAGTTCGAGGAGGACTACCCCACCGCGCGGACGATCCTCCTCGAGCAGAACTACCGCTCCACCCAGACCATCCTGAGCGCGGCCAACGCGGTCATCGAGCGCAATGAGAACCGCCGCCCGAAGAACCTGTGGACCGAGGCCGGCGCCGGGACCGAGATCACCGGCTATGTGGCCGACACCGAGCACGACGAGGCCCAGTTCGTCGCCGACGAGATCGACCGGCTCACGGACGCGGGCGACGCCAAGGCCGGTGACGTGGCGGTCTTCTACCGGACCAACGCCCAGTCCCGTGTCTTCGAAGAGATCTTCATCCGGGTCGGGCTGCCGTACAAGGTCGTCGGCGGCGTGCGCTTCTACGAGCGCAAGGAGGTCCGGGACGTCCTCGCCTATCTGCGGGTGCTGGCCAACCCCGAGGACTCCGTCCCGCTCCGCCGGATTCTCAACGTGCCCAAGCGCGGCATCGGGGAGCGCGCCGAGGCCATGATCGACGCGCTGGCGCTGCGCGAGAAGATCACCTTCCCGCAGGCGCTGCGCCGGGTCGACGACGCGTACGGCATGGCGGCCCGCTCGGCCAACGCGGTCAAGCGGTTCAACACGCTCATGGAGGAGCTGCACACCATCGTGGAGTCCGGGGCGGGCCCGGCGACCGTCCTGGAGGCGGTGCTGGAGCGCACCGGCTATCTGGCCGAGCTCCAGGCGTCCACCGATCCGCAGGACGAGACCCGGATCGAGAACCTGCAGGAGCTCGCGGCCGTGGCCCTGGAGTTCGAGCAGGACCGCGGCGAGGAGAACCCCGGCACCCTCGCGGATTTCCTGGAGCAGGTCGCGCTCGTCGCCGACTCCGACCAGATCCCCGACGAGGACACCGACGGCTCCGGCGTGATCACGCTGATGACCCTGCACACGGCGAAGGGCCTGGAGTTCCCGGTCGTCTTCCTCAGCGGTATGGAGGACGGCGTCTTCCCGCATATGCGGGCGCTCGGCCAGACCAAGGAGCTGGAGGAGGAGCGGCGGCTGGCCTATGTGGGGATCACCCGGGCCCGCGAGCGGCTCTATCTGACCCGCTCGACGATGCGCAGCGCCTGGGGCCAGCCCGCGTACAACCCGCCGTCCCGCTTCCTGGAGGAGATCCCGGACCAGTATGTGCGGTGGCGGCGCACCGGGCCCGCCACCCCGTCGGCGTCCATGGGCAGCGTCGCCTCGACCCCGCCGTCGGGGCTGTCGTCCGGTCTGTCGTCGTCGCGGTCGCGCACCGGGGGCAGCGGGTTCGCGACCCGGCGGGCCAAGGAGCGCCCGGTGGTCGCGCTGGCCATCGGCGACCGGGTCACCCATGACTCGTTCGGGCTCGGCACGGTGGTGGCGGTGAAGGGCAGCGGGGACAACGCGGAGGCGACGATCGACTTCGGCGAGGAGAAGCCGAAGCGGCTGCTGCTGCGGTACGCACCGGTGGAGAAGCTGTAGCTGTAGCGGCCGGCCGAAGGGCTGAGGCTGTAGCGCGCCGGTGGCGCGCTACAGCGGTCAGGGCCCGGGTCGGGAGTGGGGCCAGACCCGGGGCCGGTCAGGTCGGGTCGAGGCCCTGACCGCGCAGCCAGGGCAGCGGGTCGATGGCCGAGCCACCGCCGGGGTGGACCTCGAAGTGCAGATGCGGGCCGGTGGAGTTACCGGAGTTCCCGGAGTACGCGATGGTCTCCCCGGCCTTGACGGTGCCGGAGCGGATCTTGGCGCTGCTGAGGTGGCAGTACCAGGTCTCCGTGCCGTCCGGGCTGGTCAGGACGACCATATTGCCGTAGGCGTCGTTCCACTGCGTCGTCACGGTGCCGTCGGTGGCGGCCATCACGGGCGTCCCGTAGCTCACCGGGAAGTCGATGCCGGTGTGCACGGACATCCAGTTGATACCGGCCTGGCCGAACATGGCGCTCAGGCCGTGCTGGGCGACGGGCAGCGCGAACTTCGGGCGCAGCGCCTCCTTGCGCGCCGCCTCGGCGGCTTTGCGCTTCTTCTCGGCGGCCTGGCGTGCCTGGAGGTCGATCCGTTCCTGGGTGCGGCTGGCGCGGTCGCGGAAGTCGTCGGCGCCCTCCCGGACCCCGGCGAGCTGGGAGTCCAGCTTGCTGTTGGCCACGGAGGGCTTCACGGGGGCCGCCGCGGTGTCGGGGGCGGCCTGAGTGGTGGACTCGTCCTTCTTGTCGCTTCCCACGCCGCTGACCGAGGCGGCGGCCACGGCGGTGACGCCCAAGGCACAGACGGAGGGGACGGCGACGGTAAGGAGCGCGGAGCGCTTGGGACGGGGCGAGGGGGTACGGCGGCGACCGCGGCTCGCCTCCCGGCGGGGGGAGGGGGCGGATTCCCGCACGGCCGCCGCCTCGGGTTCAGGTTCCGCTTCGGGGGTCGGATCGTACGACTGGTCGGACTCGTGGACCGGGTCGAAGACGGCGGTGTGCTCGAAGCCGCCGGTCTGCTCGGCGCCGGCGGCCTGCTCGAATGCGGCCGTCTCGTCGAACGCGGCTGTCTGCTCGAAGGCGTTGGCCTCGTAGGCGTTCGGCTGCTCGAAGGCGCCGTTCTGGTCGAAGGCGTTGGGTTCGAACACGGCCGTCTGCTCGAGGCTGTTCGCCTCGTGCTCGGGCTGGTGCTGGTCGAACCCTGTCTGATCGAGCCCGGGGTGATGGTCAGGCCCCTGCTGGTCGAAGCCCGAGTGGTCGAGTCCCTGCTGGGTCAGCCCCGAGTGGTCGTAGTGCTGCCCCTCGTCCACGGTCCCGTAGGCGGTGGTGTCCCAGAACTGGGTCTGGCCGGTGTCCACGCCCGAGGTGTACGCCTCGGCCTCGTACCCCGCGCCCTGGTCCCACTGACCCGGCATCTCGGTGTGGCCGGTGGCGCCCGTGTCCCAGGCGCCGATGTCCCACTGGGCGCCGGTTTCGGTGTCCTGCTGGGCGGGGGTGCCGGTCGGCAGGTGATAGCCGGCGGCGGCCCACATCGCGGTGGTGTCGTAGGAGCCGGAGTCGTACTGAGTGGTGTCGTAGTGGGCCGTGTTGTAGTGGCCCGTCTCGTACGACCCGGTCTGATGCTGGGCGACGGCGGCCCACTGCGAGGCGTCGTACTGACCGCTGTGGGCGCCCTGCGCGTCGTCGTACGCGCCCGGGAGCGTGCCGAAGAGCGGGTCGCCGTCACCGTAGGCCGTGGCCAGGTGGGCGAAGCTGCCGGTGGAATAGCCGTCGTACCCGGCGTAGCCGTGCGCTGTGTCCTGTGGCTGACCGTAGGCCTCGTCGTACGGATACGAGGCGTCAGGAGCGGGGACGGTCGGAGGGGCCCCCGACGGGTGACGGTCGTTCACCACCAACTTCTCTTTCGCCTCGGCTGCAGGAGAATTAGCGGCG
Organism: Streptomyces sp. NPDC007875; assembly: GCF_042868035.1. Taxonomy (NCBI): domain Bacteria; kingdom Bacillati; phylum Actinomycetota; class Actinomycetes; order Kitasatosporales; family Streptomycetaceae; genus Streptomyces; species Streptomyces sp. NPDC007875. The sequence goes on from NZ_JBIADZ010000007.1 coordinate 276,252, forward strand.
ACTGTACCCGGCGGTACGCGGCAGCGACAATCTTCAGTGAGTTTTGAGCATCACGGCAAAGGGCATTTGGCCGTCTTTCGGCTGACTGTACGCACTTCCTTGGCCGGGTGTTCGATTGACGTTCGGCAATTCCGGGCCTGCTGAACTACCGGGAGGGGGCCTTCTGTCGCCGTGCGGCGGTCCCTCGTCTCATGCCACCGAGACCGCGCCGGAGGCGTCCGTCGGCGCCTCGTCGGCGGCATCCAGGGCCTCGCGGATCCGTATGGCCACGGAGGAATGCACCGCCAGGGCGAGATGTCCGATTCCGTTGACGCGGATGTTCTGGGAGATCACATCCGGATGGTCTATCCGGGCCGTCTCCGCCGGGATCATCAACTGATCCACATCGCTCCAGAAAGCGATGAAACGCGTATGGCAATCAGGGGCAGGTTGTCGCAACTCCGTTATCACCTCGGAGTCCGGGCACATCTGGCGCACGAGTGGATGTGCGGACAACAAGGGCGCGACACGGGTGCCGCTGTGCGGGGTGCCGAGCGTCACCAGGGTGTGGACGCGGGCGTCCCCGCCGAGACGCTGGACGTAGTAACGGGCGATCAGACCGCCCAGGCTGTGGCCGATGACGTCCACCTGGCCATGGCCGGTGCGGGCGCAGACCTCCTCGACATGGCGGCCGAGAAGCGCGGCGGCGGTACGCAGGTCGCACAGCAGTGGCGAGTAGTTGAGCGCCTCGATGTGCAGCCGGCCGTGGCGGCCGAGCGAGCGGCGCAGTGGTACGAAGACGGACCGGTTGTCGATGAAGCCGTGGAGAAGCAGGACGGGCCGGTGGGTCCGGCCGTCCGTGGGCAGGCGCGCCGCAGCGCCGGGCGGCGGCGGAGCGGGCGGGCGCTCCTGGCGCAGCCCGGTCGGGTAGAGCAGCAGATGCCCGGCGAGCAGCGCCAGGTCGAGGGCGATGGCCCGGAGCTGCCGGATCTGTACGAGGCCCATGGCGGCCGACCTCCCGCGATGCGGCGCACAGGAGGCGGCTGGAGGCTCCCCCCGTATGCCCTCATGGGCAGCCGGTCGCATCGGTCGTGGTCATGAGCCCCGGTCATGAACCCTGGTCAGGGCCGGTCAGGGCGTGGGTCATGGCGACTTCGGCCGTGCGGTGGCCCGATGTCCTCCGGCACCGCACGGGGAAGGGCGCTGTGACCGCATGACGCAGGACCGCCCGTCGCACCGCGGCGCCATGCGGCTCTCGACGGCGCTGCGCGGTGCGACGGTCCCCGCTGCGGCTCCCCTGGTGTGGCCGGCCCGAAGCGTATGCGGCGTCCGCGCGGTGGATGCGCGGCGTGCGCGGATGCGGGCGCGGCCTTCAGCGAACGTGTCCCACGTGTGATTTCCCCCTCGCGGCGCGCCGCGAAACTGCCGGGTAGGGGATGCTGGAGATAACGTTCGTTCACGTCGATGCCGGCGAGGGCTCGAAGGGCTCGAAGGGCTTGGAGGCTGCGATGGGTGTGACCGGTCCGATCCGTGTGGTGGTGGCCAAGCCGGGGTTGGACGGCCATGACCGTGGGGCGAAGGTGATCGCGCGGGCGCTGCGTGACGCGGGCATGGAGGTCATCTACACCGGGCTCCACCAGACGCCCGAGCAGATCGTCGACACCGCGATCCAGGAGGACGCCGACGCGATCGGGCTCTCCATCCTGTCCGGTGCCCATATGACCCTGTTCGCCAAGGTGCTGGAGCTGCTGCGGGAGCGCGAGGCGGAGGACATCAAGGTCTTCGGCGGCGGGATCATCCCCGAGGCGGACATCCCCCCGCTCAAGCAGCAGGGCGTCGCGGAGATCTTCACCCCGGGCGCGACGACGACGTCCATCGTGGAGTGGGTGCGCGAGAACGTCCGCCCGGTAGCCGCCTGACCTGCCGGTTCTGTGTGGGGCGGTACGGCGCTGGGCCGCATGGCGCCGGGCTGTGCGGTGCCACGTTGTGCTGGTGGCCCCTGGCCCCGTGGCGGTGGACATCCGGCTCTCAGCCCGCAGCCCGCAACCCGCGGCCTGATACCTGATGCCTGAGTCAGCCTCCGTGCCCGACACCCGGGCCCGAGTCCGAGGCTGATGCCCGGGCTCGCCCCAGAGGCTGACGCCCCGGCCCGCCCCGGAACCCGACCGGGCCCGGAGTCCGACCGGGGCCGCCCCACTCCTCGGAGGCAGGACCGGATCCCGGGGCGCGACCGGGTCCGGAGTTCGACCGGCCCGGAGCCCAACGGGAGGCGCCGGAGCCCCACTGGATCCCTGGACGCGGCCGGATCCCGGAGCACCTCCGGCCCGGGCGCGCACGCGGGCCACGGAGCATTACCGGTTCGGGCACGGTAGAGGCCCCGCGCACGACCGGAGGCCAGGGCTTCCGCCGGCCCTCGGGCCCGGTTCGCCGATCACGACGGTTCGAGCTCGGCCTGCATGGCCGCCCTCAGCCGGAGCGTGCCCACCAGCCGCTGGAACGCCTCCGCCCAATAACCCCCGGCTCCTGGCGCCGCCCCCTCCGACTCGTCCGGTATCGCCGTCAGCACCTCGAGCCGATCCGCCTGCGCCGGGTCCAGACAACGCTCGGCCAGGCCCATGACCCCGCTGAAGCTCCACGGGTAGCTGCCCGCGTCCCGTGCGATGTCCAGCGCGTCGACGACGGCCCGGCCCAGCGGCTCGGCCCAGGGCACGGTGCAGACCCCGAGCAGCCGGAAGGCGTCGGACAGCCCGTGGGACGCGATGAACTCGGCTACCCACTCCGCCCGCTCCCGGGCGGGCAGCGCGGACAGCAGCTTCGCCGGGTCCCGCCAGGCGGCGGGGGCCGCCTCCCCGGCGGTGACCGGCGCCACCGCCGGGGTGCCGAGCAGTGCGCGGCACCACTCCGCACTGCGCTGCCGCACCGCGGCCCGGCACCAGGCCGCGTGCAGATCCGCCTGCCAGCCGTCCGCGACGGGCAGCGCCACGATCTCGGCGGCACCGCGTCCGCCGAACCACGCGCTCCAGCGGTCCAGCGGGGTCGCCTCCACCAACTGGCCCAGCCACCAGGATCGTTCCCCCCGGCCGGAGGGCGGCTTGGGCACGATGCCGTCGCGCTGCATTCCGCTGTCGCACTCGTCCGGCGGCCGGACGGTTATCCATTCGGCGGCGGTCAGCTTGTCAGTGGTCGGCTCGCCGCCGGTCGGCTCACCGCCGGTCACCTCGTCGGTGGTCAGCGAGACGCAGCCCCGCGACCGCTCGGCCATGCGCGCGGCGAGCGCGGAGCCGGGGAGCGCGGAGAGCAGCTCGGCGGCGGTCGCCCGGACGTTCCGGCTGCGGTCGGACAGCGCCTGTTCGAGGAACGGCTCATCGGACGGGGAGAGGTCGTCGCGCAGCGAGTCCAGGAACATCAGCCGGTCCTCGGCCCGCTCGGTCGACCAGGTGCCGCTGAGCAGGGCCAGCCCCGCCGCCGGGGCGCGGTGGCGCGCCGCCGCCAGCAGTGACACCCGCTCGGCGAACAACCCCTCCTCCCACAGCCGCTGTTCATCGTCCGGGCCGGCGGCCGCCCCGGACGGCTCCGGGAGCGCTGTGGGAGCCCGGCCCGCCGTGCCCCGCAGCGCGAACTTCCAGTCCGGGTTGAGCCGGGCCAGCCACAGCGCACGCGGTCCGCCGAGCGTCAGTGCCTCGGGCCGCAGATCGGTGCGGGCACGAGCCGCGTCGAGAAGGGCCGGGAGCAGCGCGTCGGGCACGCGATAGCCGTGGTGATTGGCCAGCGCGAGCCACTGCGGCAGCAGTTCGGCGAGGTCGGGCGCGGAGCGCGGACCGCCGCGCCCCGGCGCCGAGCGGTCGGCGAGCAGCATCGCCAGCCTGCTGCGGGCGGCCGTGGGCAGCGCCGGACGCGGATCCTCGGGCGCCCGGCCGGGTCCCGGCCGGGCGGGTGCGGGCCGCAGCCCGGCCCGCCGCCGTACGGTGCTGAGCGCGGCCGCGTCCAGCAGAGCGGACGGCGCGTCCTGTCCGGGGCGCGGCGCGACGGGCGGGGTGCGCCGCTCGGTGCCGAGCAGCGCGGCCGCGACGAGATCGTCCCAGGACGCGGTGGGGGTCGTAGTGGTCAACGGGTGCCTCCCTGCGCTGCCGTGTCGAGGAGCGAGACGGGGGTCGGGTCCCAGGCCGTGAGGGGGGAGAAGCCGCGATGGCCGCATTCGCCGAAGACGGTGACCGGGCCACCGCCGGATATGGCCATCAGCTGCCATAGATCGGTGCGCCCCGCACAGCGCGGATCGACGGGCAGCGCAGAGCCGCCCCGCTCATCCGCCAGTTGCCATCCGCCGTCCCCCGGGACCGGCACCACATCGGCGAGCACGACCGGCCAGCCGTCCAGCCACGGATCCTCCCCGAGCGCCGCCCCATAGGCCGCGAGCGCGGTATCGACATCGCACCCATCGGGGGCCGAAGACGCCGAGGGAGACGGGGCGTGCGGCAACTCCTCGTGCCGGGTGCCGATCGCGGCACGCAGGGGCCGGGCCGCCGGGTAATAGGTGAGGTCGGCGTCGAGGACCAGGCCGGTGGGCAGGGCGGGCTCCGGGGGCTGGCCGGGGGCGCTGAACGAGAGCAGCAGCGCCATCTGGTGCGTGCGCTCGCCCCGCAGCCAGATCCTGCGGGTGGTCAGCCTGCCGTCCGTGCCGTCCTGGCGGCCCAGGACCAGCCAGCGGTCCCGGATCGGCTCCCCGGTCGCCAGCAGCTCGGCCACCGGCGTCGTAAGGCCCACGCGGGTGCGCGTGGTGGCGGCCAGCTTCTCCGGGAGGCGGTCCAGGTGCAGGAAGCCCTGGTTGAGGAGGTGGGCCAGCGCACACTCCTCCAGCAGCCGGGCGGGCCACCCCGGACCGGACGACGGAATCGCTGCCAGCTCCCGCACCCGCGTCTCGAGCCCCGGAGCCTGGGCGTCGACCATCCGCGCGGCCGTCTCGTCCCACGCCCCGTACCCGGCGCGGTCGGCGGAGGCCAGACCGTCGCGGAGCAGATCGGCGAGCCGCCGCTCCAACTCCGTGGCGCCCGCGGCGATGCGCTGGGCCCGCCGCTCGGCGCGGCGGCGGACCGCCTCCGGATCGGCCGCGCCTCCGCACTCCCCTCTCCCCGCGCCGTCCCCCGTCCCGCCGACGCGGCCCGGGCCCCCATCCCGGGCCGCGGCGGGGAGCTTCTCGGCCCGCTCCCGCCGGTCGCCGAGCCACTGCTCGGCCCACTCCGGCGGCTCCCCGCCCCCCGGCACGCCCCCCTCGCCGGACGTCCACAGCAGCAGCAAACCCAGCGCGTGCTTGCACGGGAACTTCCGGCTCGGGCAACTGCACCGATATCCGGGCCCGTTCAGATCGACGACCGTCTGGTACGGCTTGCTGCCGCTGCCTGAGCACAGCCCCCACACCGCTTGGCCGTGCGCGCCCGCGCCCGACCACTTTCCGGCCGCGGCCAGCTTGCCGCCCGCCGTGCGTGACGTGACGTCAGGTGCCAGGGCCAGTACCTGCTCCGCCGTCCAGCGTTCCCCCTGCGGATTCATGTCTGCGACGGTACGGGCGCCCACTGACAATCGCCCTGACCTGGGCGTCAGTTGACCAGGGCCGGGTTGTCAGTGGGGTGGTGCAGGGTGGTTCACACGTCCGGAAACGGAACGAGGAAACAAGTCGTGGGGGAGCTGTGACCGTCACTGTGCCCGGAACCGAATCCACCGACAGCAGCGCAGCGGCAGGGCCCACCGAGGCCGCCGGAGCCGCGGAAGCGCTGCGTCCACACGCGGAGGACGCCTTCGCCGACGAGCTGAGCGCGCTGGCCGCCGCCGACGACCGTCCGCGTCCCGCGCGGTGGCGGCTGTCGCCGTGGGCGGTCGCCACCTATCTGCTCGGCGGCACGCTGCCCGACGGCACCGTGATCACACCCAAGTATGTGGGCCCGCGCCGCATCGTCGAGGTCGCCGTCACCACCCTCGCGACCGACCGCGCCCTGCTGTTGCTGGGCGTGCCCGGCACCGCCAAGACATGGGTATCGGAGCATCTGGCGGCCGCGGTCAGCGGCGACTCGACCCTGCTGGTCCAGGGCACCGCCGGGACGCCCGAGGAGGCCATCCGGTACGGGTGGAACTACGCCCAGCTCCTCGCCCACGGCCCGAGCCGCGGCGCGCTCGTGCCGAGCCCGGTGATGCGCGCGATGGCGGAGGGCATGACCGCGCGCGTGGAGGAGCTGACGCGCATCCCGGCCGATGTGCAGGACACGCTGATCACCATCCTGTCCGAGAAGACGCTGCCGATCCCGGAGCTGGGGGAGGAGGCGCAGGCGGTCCGCGGCTTCAACCTGATCGCGACCGCCAACGACCGCGACCGCGGGGTCAACGAACTCTCCAGCGCCCTGCGCCGCCGCTTCAACACGGTCGTGCTGCCGCTGCCCGCCACCCCGCAGGACGAGGTCGACATCGTCTCCCGCCGTGTCGCCCAGATCGGCCGCTCGCTGGATCTTCCGGAGCTCCCGGAGGGCGTCGAGGAGATCCGCCGGGTGGTCACGGTCTTCCGCGAGCTGCGCGAGGGAGTGACAGGCGACGGCCGTACGAAGCTGAAGTCGCCCTCGGGCACGCTGTCGACGGCCGAGGCCATCTCCGTGGTCACGGGCGGCCTCGCCCTCGCCGCCCACTTCGGCGACGGCGTGCTGAGGGCGGGCGATGTGGCCGCGGGCATCCTGGGCGCGGTCGTCCGGGACCCGGCGGCCGACCGCGTCATCTGGCAGGAGTATTTGGAGACGGTGGTCCGCGAGCGCGACGGCTGGAAGGACTTCTACCGCTCGTGCCGAGAGGTGACCGCATGACGGGCGCCCCGCGGGCGCGGGCCGCCGGCCCGCTGCTGCTGGGCGTGCGCCATCACGGGCCCGGGTCGGCGCGGGCGGTACGGGCGGCGCTGGAGGCGTGCGCACCGCGTGTGGTGCTGATCGAGGGGCCGCCGGAGGCGGACGCGATCGTGCGGCTCGCCGCCGAGAAGGACATGCGCCCGCCCGTCGCGCTGCTCGCCCATGCCGCGGACGACCCGGGGCGCGCCGGATTCTGGCCGCTGGCCGGGTTCTCCCCGGAGTGGGTGGCCATCCAGTGGGCGCTGGCCCACGAGGTCCCCGTACGGTTCATCGACCTCCCGGCGGCCAACTCGCTGGCCATGTCGGCGAAGCAGACCCCGGCGGCCGCGCCCGCCCCGGCGGGGCCGCCCGCCCCGGCCGCTCTGCCCGATCCGGCCGCCCCGCTCGAACCAGTGGACCCGGGCGACCAGGCCGCTCCGGGCGTCGGCTCCGCCGAGCGGCTGCGCGTCGATCCGCTGTCCGTCCTCGCCGAGACGGCCGGATACGACGACCCGGAGCGCTGGTGGGAGGACGTCATCGAGCACCGCGGCACCGGCGGCGCGGAAGCGTTCACAGCTGTGGCGGAGGCCATGGAGGCGCTGCGCGCCGAGTACGGGCACGGCGGGCACGAGGACGACGCCGTGCGCGAAGCCCATATGCGGCTGCGGCTGCGCGAGGCGCGGCGGGAGTTCGGGGACGAGGTCGCCGTCGTCTGCGGGGCCTGGCATGTACCGGCGCTGGGAGAGCGGACCACCGCGACCGCCGACCGGAAGCTCCTCAAGGGGCTGCCCAAGGTCAAGACCGAGATCAGCTGGGTGCCGTGGACACACCGGCGGCTGGCCCGGCACAGCGGATACGGGGCGGGCATCACCTCGCCGGGCTGGTACGACCATCTCTTCCACGCCCCGGACCGGCCCGTTGAGCGCTGGCTCACCAAGGTCGCCGGGCTGCTGCGGGCCGAGGACTTCGCGGTGTCCTCGGCCCATGTCATCGAGGCCGTAAGGCTCGCCGAAACGCTGGCCGCCATGCGCGGACGTCCGCTCGCCGGGCTCGCCGAGACCCTCGACGCCGTAAGGGCGGTGATGTGCGAGGGCTCCGATGTGCCGATGGCGCTGGTGTGGGACCGGCTGGTGGTCGGCGACGTGCTGGGCGAAGTGCCCGAGTCGGCTCCGGCGGCGCCGCTCCAGCGCGACCTGACGCGCACCCAGCGCTCACTGCGGCTCAAGCCCGAGGCGCTTGAGCGCGAGCTGGAGCTGGACCTGCGCAAGGAGACCGACGCCGGGCGCAGCCGCCTGCTGCACCGGTTGCGGCTGCTCGGGGTCGACTGGGGCAGCCCGGCCGTCTCCCGAGGCAGCACCGGCACCTTCCGGGAGACCTGGCGGCTGCGATGGGAGCCGGAGCTGTCGGTGCGGGTCGCCGAAGCCGGGGTGTGGGGCACCACGGTGCTGTCGGCGGCCACGGCCAAGGCGGAGACCGAGGCCCGGAGCGCCAAGGGGCTCGCCGAGGTGACCGAGCTGGCCGAGCGCTGTCTGCTTGGCGCGCTCTCCGGGGCCCTTCCCGTCGTGATGCGCTCGCTCGCCGACCGGGCCGCGCTCGACGCGGACGTCGGCCATCTCGCCCAGGCCCTGCCCGCTTTGGTGCGCTCGGTGCGCTACGGGGACGTACGGGGCACCGACACGGCCGTCCTCGGCGAGGTCGCGGTGGGGCTGGCCGAGCGGATCCTGGTCGGGCTGCCGCCCGCCTGCGTCGGCCTCGACGCCGACGGCGCCGCCGAGATGCGCGGCCATATGGAGGCCGTGCACCGGGCGATCGGACTGCTGTCGGAGTCGGCGCCGGAGACCGGGACGCAGCCGGAGACGGGGACCGGGCCGCAGCCGGAGGAAGGGACCGGGGCAGAACCGGAGACCTGGCCGGCGGCAGAGACCCAGCCGCAGCTGCAGCCGCGGACCCACACGCGCACGGCGGAGGCCCACGCGGCCGGGGCCGGCGCCCGCGCCGCCGACGGCCTGCGGGGGCGCTGGGCGGCCATGCTGCGCTCCCTCGCCGTACGGGACGGCACCCCCGCCACCCCCGGGCTGATCCGGGGCCGCGCCGCGCGGCTGCTGCTGGACGATGCCCGGCTCGCCGAGGACGAGGCGGCCCGGCTGATGGGGCTCGCGCTCTCGCCCGGCACCGAGCCGCCCGAAGCGGCCTCCTGGCTCGAGGGATTCATCGGCGGCGGCGCGGGCGGCGGCATGCTGCTCGTCCACGACGAGCGGCTGCTCGGCCTGGTCGACCGCTGGCTGATCTCCGTTCCTGCCGAGGCGTTCACCGACGTCCTGCCCCTGCTGCGGCGCACCTTCTCCGCGTACGACACGGGCGTGCGCCGCACCCTGGGCGAGCTGGTCCGCCGGGGCCCCGCGGCCGAGGGGCACGACGGCGGTCAAGGTGCCCCCGCCGCACCCGGCTTCGGCCCCGGGCTGGACCCGCACCGCGCGGCGGCCGTCGTCCCGACGGTGCGCCTCCTCCTGGGCCTCGACCCGGCCCCGCACGGCAACGACACCATGGAGGCAGCCCGATGACACACGGCGACCCTCACGGCGACGGCAACCCTCACGGCGACGGCAACCCTCACGGCGACGGCAACCCTCACGGTCACGCAGGCCTTCACACCGACGCCGACGCCGACCACGACCACGGTCGCGGCCAAGGCGATCAGGAACGGCTGCGGCGCTGGCGGCTGGTGCTCGGCGGCCAGGGCGCCGACGGCACCGGCTGCTCGCTCAGCAGGTCCGACGCCGTCATGGACCGCACGCTCGAGGCCCTCTACGGCTCCGGAGGCGGTGACGGCCACGGCGGCGGTGGCACGGTCGCCGGGCGCAGTGGCGGCCCTCAGAGTGCGTCGAGCGGTGCGCGCTCCGGCGGGCTCGGCGGCTCCGCGCCCCAAGTGGCCCGCTGGCTCGGCGACATCCGTACGTATTTCCCCACCTCCGTGGTCCAGGTCATGCAGCGCGACGCCATCGACCGGCTGGGGCTCTCCGCCCTGCTGCTGGAGCCGGAGATGCTGGAGGCCGTGGAAGCGGACGTCCACCTCGTGGGCACCCTGCTGTCCCTCAACAAGGCGATGCCGGAGACGACCAAGAACACCGCTCGGGCCGTCGTCCGTAAGGTCGTCGAGGATCTGGAGAAGCGGCTGGCGACCCGCACCCGCGCCACTCTCACCGGAGCGCTCGACCGCTCCACCCGGATCAGCCGCCCGCGCCACCGGGACATCGACTGGGGCCGCACCATCCGGGCCAACCTCAAGAACTACCTGCCCGAGCACCGTACGGTCGTCCCCGAGCGGCTCATCGGATATGGGCGCGCGGCGCGCGGGGTGAAGAAGGACGTGGTGCTGTGCGTCGACCAGTCGGGGTCGATGGCCGCGTCCGTGGTCTACGCCTCGGTCTTCGGCGCCGTGCTCGCCTCGATGCGTTCCCTCGCCACCCGGCTGGTCGTCTTCGACACCTCCGTGGTCGATCTGACCGAGGAGCTCGACGATCCGGTGGACGTCCTCTTCGGCACCCAACTCGGCGGCGGCACCGACATCAACCGCGCGCTGGCCTACTGCCAGTCGAAGATCACCCGGCCCGCCGACACCGTCGTCGTCCTCATCAGCGACCTCTACGAGGGCGGCATACGCGAGGAGATGCTGGGGCGGGTCGCCGCGATGAAGGCGTCCGGAGTGCAGTTCGTGACGCTGCTCGCGCTGTCCGACGAGGGGGCGCCGAGTTACGACCGCGAGCACGCGGCGGCGCTCGCCGCGCTGGGCGCGCCCGCCTTCGCCTGCACCCCCGATCTCTTCCCGGAGGTGATGGCGGCGGCCATCGAACGACGCCAACTGCTCATACCGGACATGGTGATCCATCAGTGATCCGGGGCTTGCGCCGACCCCTGTGGGTCGTGCAAGGATCAACCCCGTCGCCCAGGACGTGAATCCAGCCATCCGGTTGGCGATGTCGTCCTGCTCAGTGCGGCCTCAAAGCCATATCGCCACGCTTACGTGCCCGTTGTTCGCCTCGTAGGTACGCCCCGTACTCAGGGAAGGCCCCGCTCTTGTCTGTCGTGTCCGCCATGCCTGTCACCGTGCGCCTGCCGCGCACGGTGGCCGCGCGGCGGGCGCTGCTGGCGGGGCTCTTCCTCGGCGGCTTCCTGGCCCTGGCGTTCCTCTTCGGTGGCAGCGCTCACGCCGCCGAGCGGAGCGAGCAGGGCGCCACCACCGGCGCGTCGGCCGGCCGTTCCGCCGTCTCCGGGCTGCTCGACCCCTCGGGTGCCGAGCGGGCTCGGCAGCAGGTGGAGCGGCACGCACCGCCCGTGGTGGGGCGCACCACTCACACGGCACAGGACGTCGTACGGGAGACCGTGCGGCCCATCCAGGAGCCGGTCGAGCGGGAGGCACAGAAGATCACCAAGCCGATCGACGATCTGGTCGGCGACGCCACGAGCGGCGAGCTGCCGGTGCGGCTGCCCGACGTCGGCATCGGTGACGCAATCGGCCTGGGCTCCCCTGGCCCCGTGGCGGACCATGGCCCGGCTGCCGAGCACCACGCGGCCAAGGCCGAGCCGGTGACCGTGCACAAGGCGGCGCCCGCCGCCGCGGACCCGATAGGGCCCGTGGCCCACACCCTGGCCGTCGCCATCCACCACGACGCGGCCGCCTCCCACGCCGGGCACGGGCCCGTCGTCCGGGCGGCAGCCTCCGGTACCGGTCCGGACGGTGGCGCCCCGGCGCCGCTGCCCCTTCCGCGGTCCCCGCTCGGGGCCACCGCACAGTGCACCGGCGACAGCGGCGCTTCCCGTGGTGGGAACACCCAGGCCGCTCTTCCGCCGTCCGCCGCGGCGTCGTTCGGGCTGAAGCCCGGCACGGTCCGCGCGGAGAGCTCGGCGCCGACGCGCGAGCGGTTCAACGAAGTCCTCGAATTCCCCGGCTAGGGCAGACCTCACCCCCGTCTGTTGAGACCTGCCGCGCGGGGGCGGGTCAGGTCTGCCCGTCCGACACCCCTCTTGACTTCGAAGGACTTCCTCCACCATGCGCAACAACCTTCGCCGCTCCATCCTCGTAGCCGCTGCCGCCACCGGTATCTGGGCCCTCGGTTCCGCCGCCGCCAACGCCGCCGAGAACCCGGCCGTCCCCACCGCCGACGGTGTCACCAGCACCGTGGACGGCGTCACCAAGACGGTGAACCAGACCCTGTCGACCGACAAGGTGACCAACACGGTCGACGGCGTGACCGGTGGCGTGGCCGACACCTCCAAGGTCACCGACACCGCGAAGAAGACCGTGGACGGCGCCGCCTCCACCGTGGACGGCGTCACCGCCCCCGTGCGGGACCGCGTCCCCGGCGCCGCCAACCTGCCGCGGGTCTCGGACGTCACCAAGACCGTCGAGGGCACCACCGACGGCCTCACCGGCGACGCCGCCAAGCCGGACAAGGTCGTCAAGAAGGCCCACAAGGCCGTCAAGGGCCTCGAGAAGACCGTGAAGAAGACCACCGACCTCGACCTGCCCACCGGCGAGGTCCCCGGCGTGGTGCCCAGCCTCCCCGGCCTCGGCTCGCTGCCGACCCTGCCCGACACCTCCACGCTGCCCACCGGCTCGCTGACGGACGTCAAGGGCGTCACGGGCAAGCTGCCCGCGCAGCTCCCCGCCACCCCGAAGCTGCCCGCCGCCCCGGGTTCGGCCAATGACCTGCTCGCCTGCCTCTCCGGCGCCGGCATCCGCCCGGAGGAGCTGACCGGCAAGGTCCAGGGTGTCGTCGGCACCACCAAGCCGGTCGTCGACGGTGTGGCCTCGGACGTGCTGCCGCCCGCCGTGCACCGCATCGTGGTCAAGGTCGTCCCGGTCGCGCAGCGGACCGTGGGTGACACCGGCGCGCTGGCCGACGGCGCCGTGGCCCGCACCACCCCGTACGTCGGCGTCGTGACCGGCAGCGCCCAGGGCTTCGCGCTGGGCACCGTCTCCAACGTGGTTCCGGCCGCCCAGGACACCGTCGACCGCCTGGTGCCGGTCGTGGTGAGCGTGCCGTCCACCGCCGTCCCGTTCGCGCAGGACCTGGCGGGCACCACTGTGCCGTTCGCCCAGGACCTGGCCCTGGGCACGGTCGCGGACGCCCAGACCACCGTGGGCAACGTCAAGGACGGTGCGCTGAGCCTGCTCCCCGCGCTGCCCACCGACCTGACCGACGCCGCCAACATCCCGGCCCTCCCGGTCCTGCCCGCCGACCTGCCGGCCGTTCCGGCCGATCTGCCGCAGCTCCCGGCGGAGCTGCCGGCCGTTCCGGCCGATCTGCCGCAGCTCCCGGCCGACCTGCCGGCCGTTCCGGCCGATCTGCCGCAGCTCCCGGCCGACCTGCCGACCGTTCCGGCCGATCTGCCGCAGCTCCCGGCCGACCTGCCGACCGTTCCGGCCGAGCTCCCGCAGCTCCCGGCCGAGCTCCCGCAGCTCCCGGCCGAGCTCCCGCAGGTTCCGGTGGACCTGCCCTCGGTCCCGGCCCAGCTGCCGACCGTTCCGGGCACGCTCCCGACCGTCTGATCGCCCCGGCGGGCGTACGGCGGTCACGCTATGAAGGCCGGAAATCAGTAAAACCGTAAGGCGAGCGACATCGACCGGGCAGCCCTCGTTGGGGAGGGGGCTGCCCGGTTGTCGTATGGAGATAGATGGAAACGGTCGCGATCTGTGACCGTAATCACCGCTCCAGTGTGATCTGCGATTTAGGGCCGCACGTCCTGCGGAGATAACCTGCGAGACGGACATGCCGCGTACCCGGCGAACGTGTGCCGCCCTCGTTATAGATCGCGTCCTCACGCTGCCCCCGCGGCACGCCCGCGCAGATAACGACCGCGATATCCATGGAAAAGGGACGGACGCGCGTGGACCTGTTCGAATACCAGGCGAGGGACCTCTTCGCCAAGCACGGTGTACCGGTGCTGGCCGGTGAAGTCATCGACACGCCTGAGGCGGCGCGCGAGGTGGCCGAGCGCCTGGGCGGCCGCGCGGTCGTCAAGGCGCAGGTGAAGGTCGGCGGCCGCGGCAAGGCCGGTGGCGTCAAGCTGGCCTCCGACCCGGCCGACGCCGTGGAGAAGGCCGGCCAGATCCTGGGCATGGACATCAAGGGCCACACGGTCCACAAGGTGATGCTGGCCCAGACCGCGGACATCAAGGAGGAGTACTACGTCTCCTTCCTGCTGGACCGCACCAACCGCACCTTCCTCGCCATGGCCTCTGTCGAGGGCGGCGTGGAGATCGAGGTCGTCGCGGAGCAGAACCCCGAGGCGCTCGCCAAGATCCCGGTGGACGCCATCGAGGGTGTGACCCAGGAGAAGGCCGCCGAGATCGTCGCCGCCGCGAAGTTCCCGGCCGAGATCGCGGACCAGGTCGTCGAGGTCCTGCAGAAGCTGTGGGTCGTCTTCATCAAGGAAGACGCGCTGCTCGTCGAGGTCAACCCGCTGGTCAAGACCGACGACGGCAAGATCATCGCGCTTGACGGCAAGGTCTCCCTGGACGAGAACGCCGCCTTCCGCCAGCCGGAGCACGAGGCGCTCGAGGACAAGGCCGCGGCCAACCCCCTCGAGGCGGCCGCGAAGGCCAAGGGCCTCAACTACGTCAAGCTCGACGGCGAGGTCGGCATCATCGGCAACGGCGCGGGTCTGGTCATGTCGACCCTCGACGTCGTCGCCTACGCCGGTGAGAACCACGGCAATGTGAAGCCCGCCAACTTCCTCGACATCGGTGGTGGCGCCTCCGCCGAGGTGATGGCCAACGGTCTCGAGATCATCCTCGGCGACCCGGACGTCAAGTCGGTCTTCGTCAACGTCTTCGGCGGCATCACCGCCTGTGACGCCGTCGCCAACGGCATCGTCCAGGCCCTGGAGCTGCTGAAGTCCAAGGGCGAGGACGTCTCCAAGCCGCTGGTCGTGCGCCTCGACGGCAACAACGCGGAGCTGGGTCGCAAGATCCTCACCGACGCCAACCACCCGCTCGTGCAGCAGGTGGACACCATGGACGGCGCGGCCGAGCGTGCCGCCGAGCTGGCTGCGAAGTAAGGGACGAGGTCACCAGAAACCATGGCTATCTTCCTCACCAAGGAAAGCAAGGTCATCGTCCAGGGGATGACCGGGTCCGAGGGGCAGAAGCACACCCGTCGGATGCTTGCCTCGGGCACCAACATCGTCGGTGGCGTGAACCCCCGCAAGGCCGGCACCACCGTGGACTTCGACGGCGCGGAGATCCCGGTCTTCGGTTCCGTCAAGGAGGCCATCGACGCCACCGGCGCCGATGTCACGGTCATCTTCGTCCCGGAGAAGTTCACCAAGAGCGCGGTCGTCGAGGCGATCGACGCCGAGATTCCGCTCGCCGTCGTGATCACCGAGGGCATCGCGGTCCACGACACCGCCAACTTCTGGGCCTACGCGGGCAAGAAGGGCAACAAGACGCGCATCATCGGCCCGAACTGCCCGGGTCTGATCACGCCGGGTCAGTCGAACGCGGGCATCATCCCGGCCGACATCACCAAGCCCGGCCGGATCGGTCTGGTGTCGAAGTCCGGCACGCTGACCTACCAGATGATGTACGAGCTGCGCGACATCGGCTTCTCGTCCTGCGTGGGCATCGGCGGTGACCCGATCATCGGCACCACCCACATCGACGCCCTCGCCGCCTTCGAGGCCGACCCCGACACCGACCTGATCGTCATGATCGGCGAGATCGGCGGCGACGCCGAGGAGCGGGCCGCGGACTTCATCAAGGCCAATGTCACCAAGCCGGTCGTCGGCTATGTGGCGGGCTTCACCGCTCCCGAGGGCAAGACGATGGGCCACGCGGGTGCCATCGTCTCCGGCTCCTCCGGCACCGCTCAGGCGAAGAAGGAGGCCCTCGAGGCCGCGGGCGTGAAGGTCGGCAAGACCCCGTCCGAGACCGCGCGCCTGGCGCGCGCCGCCCTGGCCGGCTGACGCCGCCACGGTTCGATGCCACGGGCCCGCACCACTGTGGTGGTGCGGGCCCGCGCCGTTCCCGGGCGACGGATATCCGGGGCGGACATCGGCAAGCCACCCATTCGTCCCACAGCGCCATAAAAGACGCATAAGCGGACTAGCCGCGACACGGCGACCAAACCCTTGATGTGAGGATGAAACGGCTGTTATTGGCAGCATGGTCATGTGACGCAAACGACCGATCGCAGCCCGTCGGTGTCCTCACGTGACCGTTCCGCGCCCCGGCGCTCCTCCGCCATCAGGGAGGCGTTCCTCGGCGGTGTGGTCGCCGCGGGGCTCGGCCTCGGCACGCTCGCCGTGGTCGTACTGCTGCTGTGGATCACCTCCTCGTCCCCCGACAGCAGCCCCGACGGGGCTCTGCATGTCGCCGCCGACTTGTGGCTGCTCGGCCATGGCGCCGACCTCGTGCGGACCGAGACGCTCTCCGGCCACACCGCGCCCGTCGGGCTGACCCCGCTGCTGCTCGGCATGGTGCCGTGCTGGCTGCTCTACCGGGCCGCCCAGCACGCCGTCTACCAGGCGGAGCCGGACGAGAGCGAGGGGCAGGAGGGGCAGTGGGTGCCCGAGGACTCCGTCGTCGATTCGGAGTCCGTCGTCGATCCGCGCACCGCCTTCGCCTGGGTGACCGGCGGCTATCTGATGGTCGGCACCGCGGCCGCGCTGTACGCCTCGGGCGGGCCGCTGCATGTCGACCTGCTCAGCGCGCTGCTGCATCTGCCGGTCGTCGCCGCGGCCATCGCCACCGTCGGCGTGTGGACGGCAAGCGGACGGTTCCCGCTCCGCCTGCCCGGACGGGTGAACGCCGGACTGCGGCGGCTCCCCGGCATCGGCTGGACCGTACGGACGGCCGCTTCCCTGACCGCCTCCCTGGCCGCGCGCAGCTGGTGCCGGCGCCACCGGCTGGCCGCCGCGCTACGGGCCGGGACCAGCGGTCTCGTCGTCCTGCTCGGCAGCGGTGCGCTCCTTACGGCGACGTCGATGCTGAGCCACGCGGGTGCCGTACAAGTGACATTCCTCAACCTCAGCGATGTCTGGTCGGGGCGGTTCGCGGTGCTGCTGGTCAGCCTGGCTCTGCTGCCGAACGCCATCGTCTGGGGCGCCGCGTACGGCGTCGGCGCGGGCTTCACGGTCGGCGGCGGCAGTGTGGTCGCGCCGCTGGGCATCACCTCCTACCCCCAACTGCCGCACTTCCCCCTGGTCGCCGCGCTGCCCACGGACGGCTCCGGCGGGCCGCTGGTCTGGCTCACGGGGATCGCGGCCGGGGTGTCGGTGGCCTGGTTCATCGGGGTCGCGGCGGTGCGGCGACCGGGCAAGGGCGAACCCAGGCCACCCTGGGGCTGGGGCGAGACGCTGGTACTCGCCGGGCTGGCGGCGGGCGGCTGTGCGGCCGCGATGGCGCTGCTGGCCGGGGTCTCGGGCGGACCGCTGGGCATCGGCATCCTCGCCGACCTGGGTCCGAGCTGGTGGCGTACGGGCATGATCACGCTGGCCTGGACGGGAGTGATCGGGGTGCCCGGCGCGGTGGTGCTGCGCTGGTACCGGTTGTGCGTTCCTACCAGGGCCTCCTGGCCGGAGTGGAAGGCGACGCGGGCGGCACGGCGGGCGTCCCGCGCACAGGCCCGTACGGAGGCGAAGGAGGCCCGTGCGGCGCGGGCCGCGGCCGAAGCGGAGGCTCGGGCGGTGCGGGCCGCGGCCAAGGCGGAGGAGGCGGCGATGCGGCCCGCGGTGTCGTCGCCCATGGAGTCCACCGAGGTGCGCGAGGCGATGGCCGAGCCGTGGTGGCAGTGGCTGCGCCCGTCGGGCACCCAGCGCAAACGGGACCGGAAGCCGGGAGCCGGCGCCGGTGGGGAGGCGGGGCGGGAGACGGGCGTGGGCACGATGGCCGGGTTCGCGACCCCCGCGGGCACCCCGAGCGCCGCCGGGACGGCGGACCGCCCGCGCCGCTGGACGCTGAACCGGAAGCGCACCCCCGAGCCGCACCCGCGGCCGCCCACCGAGTCACAGCCCGCGGCCCCGAACCCCCTCCGCCCGGACCTCTCACCCCGACCGGACGACACCCGCCGCGAACCGTAAGGCGGCCGACAGTCCCCTGGGCGGCTGTAAGGCAGTCGCAGGCGGGCGTGCGCCGTCAGTCCTGGGTGCTCAGCAGGGGGCGGAGCTGTTCGGGGAGCAGGGTTTCGCAGTCGTGGCGGGAGCTCTGGGTGAGGGCGTCGTCCACGCACGTGTAGTAGTCGTTGTAGACGACCTGGAAGCTGAACGTCGCCGCGACGATGGCGAGCGCGAGCCCGCCCGTCACCAGGCCGCTGATCGCCGCCGTCGCCTGCGGCTTCGCGGGGCCGCTGCCGGGTGCGGGCAGTGCCGCCGGGGTGGCGCCCGGGGGCGGGGGCGGGGCGTTCAGGGGTGCGGCAGCGGTCGGGGGCGGCGTTGTGCGGCGTGCCTTGGCCCGCAGTGAGCTGATGCCCCAGTACAGGGCCAGCGTCCCGAGCAGCAGTGCGATCTGCGGCAGGCTGAAGAGCGCGAAGAAGAACGCCCACATGCCCGCGAGCAGCGCGTACCGGGCGCGCCGCTGGGCCGGGTCGTTGGGGTCCCAGCGCGGGCCGCTGGGGCCGGTGGGGCGGTTGGAGCCGGGGCCGGCGCCGAAGCTGCCGCCCTGGCGGCTGGGCTGGCGGCTGCTCCACTGGCTGCCCCAGGCGGGGGGCTGCTGCGGCCGGCGGCCGTTCTGGTCGTCCTCGCCGCCCTGCCCGTCGGCGTCGTCCGGCCGGGGCTGCCACGGCTGGTCCGGCCTGTCCTCGGGTGGCGGGGCGAACGGATTGTCCTCGTGCTGGTCCCCGTTCTGCCCGCCGGGGGCCGAGGAGGACGGCGACTGCTGCTCCCGGAGCAGCGGCGTCGTACGCGACATGCGGGCGCGCCTCATCGCCGCCCCCCGGTCGTGGCGGGAGTCGAAGTGAGGCGATGAGCCGCGCGGCGGCGTCGGTCCGGCATGTGGAGTGTGTCTTCCCCTTGTGTCGTCGTCCTGCACGCCGGGGGCGTGTACGGCTGGAGGCGGTCGTTCCCACGGCGTCAGTTGGATGCGCAGTCCAGACGCTACCTCCCGTGCCCGCCCCCGTCCCCTGGGGGCCGCTTCGTGTGCCGGTATCGTTGCTGACGGTCGGCGGCTTCGTAGAGTTCCCCGGAATTGATGAGTCCGCGACCTTGTACGACCACACAAACGGCAGCACCGCCCGCGAGAAAGAGCCCCGCCGTGGCCTCCCCGCCTTCCCCCGCCAGCCCTGCCCGCCCCGGGCGCCCGGTCCGCCTCGTCGTACTCGTCTCCGGCTCCGGTACGAATCTGCAGGCGCTGCTCGACGCCATCGCCGCCGAGGGCGTGGCCCGCTACGGCGCCGAGGTGGTGGCCGTGGGCGCCGACCGCGACGGCATCGAGGGCCTGGCGCGCGCAGAGCGCGCCGGGATCCCCACGTTCGTGTGCCGGGTCAAGGACCACGCCGACCGCGCCGAGTGGGACGCGGCCCTGGCGGAGGCCACCGCCGCCCATGAGCCGGACGTGGTCGTCTCGGCCGGGTTCATGAAGATCCTGGGGCCGGAGTTCCTCGCCCGGTTCGGCGGCCGCTGCGTCAACACCCACCCCGCGCTGCTCCCGAGCTTTCCCGGTGCCCATGGCGTCCGCGAGGCGCTCGCGCACGGTGTGAAGGTGACCGGATGCACCGTCCACTTCGTCGACGACGGGGTCGACACCGGCCCGATCATCGCCCAGGGCGTGGTCGAGGTCCGGGACGAGGACGACGAGTCCGCTCTTCATGAGCGGATCAAGGAAGTCGAGCGCTCGCTGCTCGTCGAGGTCGTGGGGCGTCTGGCGCGTCACGGCTACCGCATAGAGGGACGAAAGGTAAGGATCCCGTGACCGCCGAAGGTACCAAGCGGCCCATCCGCCGCGCGCTGGTCAGCGTCTACGACAAGACGGGTCTCGAGGAGCTGGCCCGAGGGCTGCACGCGGCGGGTGTCCAGCTCGTCTCGACCGGCTCGACGGCCGCGAAGATCGCCGCCGCGGGCGTCCCGGTCACCAAGGTCGAGGAGCTGACCGGCTTCCCCGAGTGTCTCGACGGCCGCGTCAAGACGCTGCACCCGCGCGTCCACGCGGGCATCCTGGCCGACCTGCGGCTCGACTCGCACCGTGCGCAGCTCCAGGAGCTGGGTGTGGAGCCCTTCGAGCTGGTCGTGGTCAACCTCTATCCGTTCCGCGAGACGGTCGCCTCGGGCGCCTCGCCGGACGAGTGCGTGGAGCAGATCGACATCGGCGGCCCCTCCATGGTCCGCGCCGCCGCCAAGAATCACCCGTCCGTGGCCGTGGTCGTCAACCCCGAGCGGTACGACGACGTCCTCAAGGCCGCCGCGGACGGCGGTTTCGACCTGGAGGGGCGCAAGCGGCTGGCGGCCGAGGCGTTCCAGCACACGGCGGCCTACGACGTGGCGGTGGCCAACTGGTTCGCGGCCGGCGGAGCCGCTGATGGACGCAGCGTGGCGGCGGACGACTCCTCCTTCCCGGAGTTCCTGGGCGCCACCGTCACCCGTAAGAACGTGCTGCGCTACGGCGAGAACCCGCACCAGCCGGCCGCGCTCTACTCCGACGGCAGCGGTAAGGGGCTCGCGGAGGCCGAGCAGCTGCACGGCAAGGAGATGTCGTTCAACAACTACACCGACACCGAGGCCGCCCGCCGGGCCGCCTACGACCACACCGAGCCCTGTGCTGCGATCATCAAGCACGCCAACCCGTGCGGGATCGCAGTCGGTGCGGATGTCGCCGAGGCGCACCGTAAGGCACACGCCTGCGACCCGCTGTCGGCCTTCGGCGGTGTGATCGCCGTCAACCGCCCGGTGTCGGTCGCCATGGCCGAGCAGGTCGCCGAGATCTTCACCGAGGTGATCGTCGCCCCGGCGTACGAGGACGGCGCGGTCGAGGTACTGGCCCGTAAGAAGAACATCCGCGTGCTGCGCTGCGCGGACGCGCCGGCGGACGTCGCCGAGCAGCGCCCCATCGAGGGCGGCCTGCTGCTGCAGGCCAAGGACCGCCTCCAGGCCGAGGGCGACGACCCGGCCAACTGGACTCTTGCCACGGGCGCGGCGCTGGACGCCGACGGCCTCGCCGAGCTGGCCTTCGCCTGGCGCTCCTGCCGCGCGGTGAAGTCCAATGCGATCCTGCTCGCCAAGGACGGCGCCACGGTCGGCGTCGGCATGGGCCAGGTCAACCGCGTGGACTCGGCGAAGCTGGCCGTCGAGCGGGCCGGTGCCGAGCGGGCCGCCGGTTCGTACGCCGCTTCCGACGCGTTCTTCCCGTTCCCGGACGGCTTCGAGGTGCTGGCCGAGGCGGGCGTCACGGCCGTGGTGCAGCCGGGCGGCTCGGTCCGTGACGAGCAGGTGGTGGAGGCCGCCCAGAAGGCGGGCGTCACCATGTACTTCACGGGCACGCGCCACTTCTTCCACTGAGTGACCGCCGAGCGAGCAAGGAGGCCGCACCCCGACCGGATCACGGGGTGCGGCCTTCGCCGGTGCGGCACCGACCGGCCCCTGATTGGATCCGACGTCCCCGCATCCGGGAGGATGAAGCCATGACCGCCCAGATTCTCGATGGCAAGGCAACCGCAGCCGCGATCAAGTCCGATCTCGTCAGCCGCGTGGAGGCGCTCAAGGCCAAGGGCATCCATCCCGGCCTCGGGACGGTGCTGGTGGGCGAGGACCCCGGCAGCAAGTGGTACGTCGCGGGCAAGCACCGCGACTGCGCCGAGATCGGCGTCGCCTCCCTCCGGCGCGACCTGCCCGAGACCGCCACCCAGGAGGAGATCGAGGCGGCGGTGCGGGAGCTCAACGAGGACCCGACCTGCACGGGCTACATCGTCCAGCTGCCGCTCCCCAAGGGCATCGACACCAACCGGGTGCTGGAGCTGATCGACCCGGCCAAGGACGCCGACGGGCTGCACCCGATGAACCTCGGTCGGCTGGTGCTCAACGAGAGCGGCCCGCTGCCGTGCACGCCCCAGGGCGTCATCCAGCTGCTGCGCCACCACGGTGTGGAGATCAACGGCGCGCATGTGGTGGTCGTCGGCCGGGGCATCACCGTCGGCCGGTCGATCGGGCTGCTGCTGACCCGCCGTTCCGAGAACGCCACGGTCACCCTGTGCCACACCGGCACCCGCGACCTGCCCGGGATCCTGCGCCAGGCCGACATCATCGTGGCGGCCGCCGGGGTGCGGCATCTGATCGGGCCGGATGACGTCAAGCCGGGCGCCGCGGTGCTCGACGTGGGCGTCAGCCGGGACGAGCACGGCAAGATCGCCGGCGATGTGCACCCCGGTGTGGCCGAGGTCGCGGGCTGGATCTCGCCGAACCCGGGCGGCGTCGGCCCGATGACCCGCGCCCAGCTGCTGGTCAACGTGGTGGAGGCCGCGGAGCGGAACGCGAAGGCGGACGCCGACGCCGGTGCCGGCCATGACGGCTGAGGCGAGCGAGCCGGCGGCCGGAGAGCAGCGGCAGACGCCGCCCGCGCAGCCTTCTGGCCCCGCCCGGCTCATCCGTACGTCGCGCCGCTTTCCGCTGATCACCCGGGACACCGCGCGCCCGGAGGGCGGCGGCCGGGCCGCGCCCGGTGCCGCCCCGGCGCCCGCCCGGCAGTGGCCGCTGCTCGCGGTGATGGGCGGTGTGGGCCTGGGGCTGCTGATCGTCGCCCTGGACGCGTTCCGGGCGGGCACGGTGGTGATCGGGCTGTCGCTGCTGGCGGGCGCCTTCATACGGTGGGCGCTGCCCGAGGTGGGGATGCTCGCGGTGCGGTCGCGCTTCACCGACATGCTGACCTACGGGCTGCTGGGCGCGGCGATCGTGCTGCTGTCCCTGATGGCCCAGCCGGATCCGTGGGTATCGATCCCGTTCCTGGACGACGTGGTGCATTTCACGGTGCGCTAGCCGACGGCGTGAAACGGCGGCCCGTCCCCTCCCCCGTGGAAGGACGGGCCGCCGTCGTTGTGGCCGGATCCGAACGGTCCGGCGGTGGTCCGCCCTCTCCCCCGAAGAAGGACGGACCACCTGGTAATCAGGGTTGTGTGTGGACTCTGCCGGAGCAATGACCGTCAGAACCCTGTGGCGCGGAAGTGACCGTTCCAGCACGAGGTCTCGGCCGTGCAACGACGAGCCGGGCGCGGCGGAGTACACACCGGTGCACGAAATGCTCCGATGCGCCCCCACCCGAGGAGCTGACATCCTGGGGCAAGGCGTCCCTTTGGGTAGGCAGTTCGGGGCCCGGCGACGCCAACAGGGGCCGTAGTGCAGGAGATTGACAGGCACGTGCGGGGGGACAGGGGGAGGCAATGCCTCGTTGGAGGGACCTGCCGGAGGGGCTCGATCCGCAGGTGCAGGAGTTCACCGGCCAGCTGCGCACGCTCGTGGAGCGCAGCGGGCTGAGCGTCGTCGCCGTCGCCGACCGCACCGGCTACAGCAAGAGTTCCTGGGAGCGCTATCTGGGCGGACGGCTGCTGCCCCCGCAGGGCGCGGTGGAGGCCCTGGCCGAGGCCACGGGCGCCGATGTCCATCACCTCAGCACCCTGTGGGAGTTGGCGGAGCGGGCCTGGAGCCGCTCCGAGATGCGGCACGACGTCACGATGGAGGCCATCAGCGTCGCGCAGGCGCGGGCCGCCATCGAGCAGTTCGACCCGGCGGCGCGGGGGGCGGGCGCCCGGAAGAACGGCCGTCACCCGGGGAAGGAGCGGTCGAGTGTCGAACCGCCGGAACCCGAGCAGCCGTTGGTCGCGACGGCTCCGGTGTTCTCGGCTCCCGCGGTGCCGGCCGAGCGGGCACCGGGCTCCTCCGGACCGCCGTCGCCCGTCTCGTCCCCTCCGTCACCGTCAACCTTCCCGTCGGGGCCGCCGTCGCCGTCCCGGACGGGGCGGAAGCGTGTCGCGCTGTTCGCCGGGGGGCTCGTCGGCGCGCTCTTACTCGTCGCCGGCGCCGTCCTGCTGATCGATGCGGGCGGCGACGGCGAGAAGCGCGGGGAGAAGCCGACCACCGCACCGGCCACCAGCGCGCGTCAGCTGCCGGCGGGCGTGAAGTGCGCCGGGGAGGACTGCACCGGTCAGGATCCGCAGGCCATGGGGTGCGGCACCGCCGCGACGACCACCGCGGACGTCACCGTCGGCACCGCGTATGTCGAGGTCCGCTACAGCAAGACCTGCCGAGCGGCCTGGGCCCGTATCACCCGGGCGGCCCCGGGCGATGTGATCCAGATCAAGGCACCGGGGACGAAGGGTGGCGCGGCCCGCGCACAGAACAGCAGGGTCGGCGCCGACGGCGACGCCTACACCAAGATGATCTCGGGGGACGCCACCGCGCGGACCACCGCGTGCGCCACTCTCACGGGCGGTACGCGCGCCTGCACGGCCCCCGGCGCCCAGGGGTGAGCGCGGGCGAGGGAAGCCCGTCCGGGGGAATTCGGAAACAGGGGGAATGAGCCGGGGGAATCGGGGCAGGCGGTGTCCGAGCCCCCCACGGGTGCGGCACTAGGCGGCCGCCTGCACTCCCCCTCCTGGCAGGCGGCCGCCAAAGTGCGCGAGGTCCGGAACGCGCGGTGAGCGGTTACACGGTGGCCCGAGAGAACCTGGGTCAGGTGCCGTCGGATAGCCTGACGCAGGTATCTCGACACCAAGAGATCTTGGACTGACAACACAGCGCAGGAGACCGCCATGACCCGCACTCCCGTCACCGTCACCGTCACCGGCGCGGCCGGCCAGATCGGCTACGCGCTGCTCTTCCGCATCGCCTCCGGTCAGCTTCTCGGCGCGGACGTGCCGGTCAAGCTGCGTCTCCTGGAGATCCCGCAGGGGCTGAAGGCCGCCGAGGGCACCGCGATGGAGCTCGACGACTGCGCCTTCCCGCTCCTCCAGGGCATCGACATCTCCGACGACCCGAACGTGGGCTTCGACGGTGCGAACGTCGCCCTGCTCGTCGGCGCCCGCCCGCGCACCAAGGGCATGG
Organism: Streptomyces sp. NPDC007875; assembly: GCF_042868035.1. Lineage (NCBI taxonomy): Bacteria > Bacillati > Actinomycetota > Actinomycetes > Kitasatosporales > Streptomycetaceae > Streptomyces > Streptomyces sp. NPDC007875. The sequence goes on from NZ_JBIADZ010000007.1 coordinate 301,103, forward strand.
AGCGCGGTGATCTGCTGGAGGCCAACGGCGGCATCTTCAAGCCGCAGGGCAAGGCCATCAACGACCACGCCGCGGACGACATCAAGGTCCTGGTCGTGGGCAACCCGGCCAACACCAACGCGCTCATCGCGCAGGCCGCCGCGCCGGACGTACCCGCCGAGCGCTTCACCGCGATGACCCGGCTGGACCACAACCGTGCCCTGTCGCAGCTCTCGAAGAAGACCGGCGTCCCGGTCAGCGAGATCAAGAAGCTGACGATCTGGGGCAACCACTCCGCCACCCAGTACCCGGACGTCTTCCACGCCGAGGTCGCGGGCAAGAACGCCGCCGAGGTCGTCAACGACGAGCAGTGGCTGGCCGACACCTTCATCCCGACCGTCGCCAAGCGCGGTGCCGCGATCATCGAGGCGCGCGGCGCCTCCTCGGCCGCCTCCGCCGCCAACGCCGCCATCGACCACGTCCACACCTGGGTCAACGGCACCGACACCGACAACTGGACCTCCGCCGGCGTGGTCTCCGACGGCTCGTACGGGGTGCCGGAGGGCCTGATCTCCTCGTTCCCGGTCACCGCCGCGAACGGAAAGTTCGAGATCGTCCAGAGCCTGGACGTCAACGAGTTCTCGCGGACCCGCATCGACGCGTCGGTGAAGGAGCTCGAGGAGGAGCGCGAGGCCGTGCGGGGTCTCGGCCTGATCTGACGCGCCCCACCGAGGCCGTTTCCGAAGGGTCATACTCCGGTTTTCACTCCGGAGTGTGACCCTTCGGCCATTCACTGTAATCGCGGGCCATCTTCCCCTAGCGTGGAGGTAGTTGCTACGGCCTCGGGGGGAAACATGGCCAACACGCGCGATGATCATTCTTTGGGCGATCACTCCGCTCATCTGCCGCAGCCGCGGCCGGAGTCTTCACCGGCCGTCCCCTCTCCTCACGCCGCCGACGATGCGTCCCCCTACGCCACCAGCGAGGCGACCCGGCTGCTGTGCGCGGGCGCCTATCTGGACGACGACTTCCGGGACGCGGTCCTGGACGAGCTGTATGTCCACGAGGAGCGCGCCGTGGCGCCCTCGCTGGGCATCGACGCGGCCCGGGTGCTCGCGCACGCGCTGCGCGCCCGCCGTCTGGAGGCATGCTGGACCGCGTTGCTGGTGTCCTTATGGGTGCTGGATTTTCTGCTGGCGCAGGGCTTCTTCTATCTGTTCCTGCTGTCCTGTGCGCTGCTTCTGCTGGCGGCCTGGGCCAGGGGCGGCGCCATGGGCCCCTTCCGCGCCGACTATCCCGGGGCCGGCGGGGTCACCGTCACCCGGCGGCGGGCGGCCGCGGTGCTGCGGGTGCTCGGCTGCCTGATCCTGCTGTCCTATGCGGTCTCCGCCGTGACGCAGGCGTTCACGGGCGAGCCCGGTACGAGCGGGCTCCAGGACTTCGCACCGGCCCCGGCGGCCGGGTCGGACACCAGCGCCGCCTGGTTCGCGCTGGTGATCCCGGCCGTGATGGCCACCGCGGTCGCCCTGCACCGTGAGCATGTGGCCCGGGTGCTGGCCACCGACCTGGCGCCGGAGACCTTCGCCGACCTCGCCGCGGACCCCGCGGAGCGGTTCGAGGGCGGGCGCTTCCAGCGGGTGCGGGCCCTGATCCGCCGGGAGCAGCACTCACCGGTGATCCTCTACCACGATCGGCACCCCTTCCTCGGCGCGGGCATCGCCCATGACACCTGGACCCTCGCCGTCGAGTTGCGGCCGCGCGAGGATGGCGATCCGGCGCCGCTGGACAACCGCGTGATCCTGGAGCGGATCCGGCCGCTGGTCGAGAAGTTGCGCACTCCGGCCGCCAAGGGCACCCCCTCCGGCCAGGGCACCCCCTCCGGCCGGGGCAGCGCCCGGCCCGCCGCCGCGAGCCGCGACCGGCTGCGCGGCCTGGAGCTCGACGAATGCGTCTTCCTCAAGGTCACCGGATTGCGGAGCCGCTCCTTCGTGCCGTATGGCGAGGCGGACTTCGCGCGGGAGCGGGCGGAGGCCGTCGAGGAGGGCGGAGAGGTCCGCCGGCACTTTCTGCGCATCCGCGTCGGCGCATGGCGGGAAGAGGTGGTCACCACCGTCTTCGTACGGGTGCACACGCAGGGCGGCATGCTGATGCTGGAGTTCGCGCCGCATGTGCTGCGCCCGATCCGCCCGGACTTCCGGGCCGTCGACCGGCTCTCCGATTCCCACCGCCGCGGCGGACTGCCGGGCAAGGCGGTCTGGGCGCTGGGGCGGACGCCGACGGCGGCGGGCCGGGCGGTCATCCACGCCTTCCGCTCGGCCGCCTTCGTCTGGCGGATGTATGCGGGGGGTTATGAGGCGGCCATCCCCGACGGGCCCTGGGTCTCGGTGCGGGAGCTGGGCAGCGACGTCGGCGCGTCGCTCTTCCAGGAGATGGACGTCAGCCGCTATCTGAAGAGCGTCGAGGACCGGGTGGCCAATGGCGTGCGAAGGGCGCTCGACGAAGCCGGCTGGGAGACGGGCGAGTTCGAGCAGAAGGTCATCAATGTGAGCGGCGGCGGGGTCTTCATCGAGTCCGCGGCGAACAGCGCCTTCGGCTTCGGTGACCACAACACCATCAGCAACACCACCGGAACCAATGGAGCGGGAGGCGGCCATGGCGATGGCTGACACGGAGGACGGCAGCGGCATGAGCGGCGGCGGTGCGGACCACACGGCGGCCGCGAGCGGTGGCGGCGCGGGCCCGGCGGGCGGCGGCGGGCGCACATTCGGGGACATCCGGTTCGGCAAGGTGAGCGGCAGCGCCGTCGGCATCGGCGACCACAACCACATTGTGAACGGGTCGCAGGGGGACGCCCCCTGCGACCCTGCCTATCAGGAGCTGCTGGAGGCTGTTCGGCAGCTCGCCGAGGATCTGCGGCGGGTGGTCCCGAGCCCGGAGGTAGGCGCCCTCTCCGATGAACTGGACCAGACCCAGGACGAGATCCAGCGCACCGGCCGGGCCGGGGCCGGTCGACTTGCCAGGATCCGGGTGATGTTGCAGGACGCGAGCGCCAGCGTCGGCATGCTCGCCTCCGGCGTCGCCGTCGGACAGGCGGTCGGCGCGCTCCTGGGCGGCTGAGATGAGCACACCGGGCGGCGAGGGGGGCCGTCGATGGGACGAGGAGGCCCAGCGCTGGGTGGGCGAGGGCGCGGAGCCGCCGGCCCCGGGCCGAAGACCACCCAATCCGCATCTGGGCACGGTGCTTTTGGCGGTGCTCGCCGTGGTGCTGGTCGGCGGGATCGGCGTCGGCGTCTGGAAGTTGGTGTCGGACGACGGGGATGACAAGCCCCGGGCGGACGGCGGTTCGCCCTCGGCGCCGTCCTGGTCGCCGTCGGCCGAGCAGCCCTCGGCGGTGCCGTCGGGGCCGTTCTCGGAGACGACCTCGGCGCCGCCGTCGGTGTCCACGGACAGCACGCAGGCGCCGCCGGCGGACTATGTGCGCACCACCGACGCGGAGGGGTTCCGGCTGGATGTGCCCAGGGGCTGGCAGCGGGTCAAGCGCGATACCGGGGTGTTCTACGAGTCGTCCGACGCGAGCAGCCTGATCCAGGTCTTCGCGCTGACCGAGCCCGACGTCACCCCCTATGAGGCGCTGCGCCAAGCGGAGACGGGGCTCAAGAAGAACCCCGGCTACCAGCGGTACGAGCTGAAGCGGCTCGGTCCCGGCGATGACGCGGACGCGGAGCTGGAGTACGGCTACCGCAGCGCCAAGTACGGCCCGCGCCGCATACTCGACCGCGCCTTCACCGGTCCGGACCAGGTGCAGTACGCGGTGCTGGTCGCGGGCCCGGCCGACGACTGGCCGCAACAGCGGAAGCGGCAGCGCGTCGTGCTGGCGTCCTTCTGCCCCACCGCCTACTGCCCGGCCACCTGACCGGGTGCAGGTGGGGGCGGGCACGGCCCGCGCCAGGCGCAGGGCGGCGGCAGGCAGGGGCGGGCACACGGCGGCGCACCTAAGGCGACATATCCGTATCGGTGGGGTGACCGAGGGTGGGGAGGCCCTCGAACCGGGTACACCGATGTCGGCTGGCGTGGCTTGTCGGCTTATGGGAGCAGAGTTCCACTATCGGGGGGATAGATGAGCATGCATGACGGGGGAGCGCCGGGGGTGCCGGGAGCGCCTGGGCAGGACGCCCGGCGGGCACTGCGGGCGTTGGCGGTGGCGATCTTCCTGGTCGGGGGGATCGCGTTCTCCGGCTGGGTGGCCTTCGGCGGCGACGGCACCTCCCGCCATCAGGCGGGCCCGCTGCCCTGGGACCAAAAGAGCCCCACGGCCACGCCGAGCGCGGACGCCTCCCAGCCGAGCGACCTCTATCCCTCGCCCGGCCCCGAGACCGGTGGGCCCACCGATCTCCCGACCGGTCTCCCCACGGACCTTCCGACCGGGGCGTCCCCGTCCGCGACACCCTTCGGCACCCCGTCCTCCCCCTCCCTGACCGGTGCCGCCCCGCCCGCGGGCTACAGCACCCAGGCCGACCCCGCCGGATACCACCTCGCGGTCCCGGACGGCTGGGAGCGGACGGCCGAGGGCCCCAGCGTCTACTACACCTCGCCCGACGACAGCACCGTGATCCAGGTCTTCGAGCTGCACGGCCCCGAGTCGACGCCGTACGAGTCCGCCCAGGAGGCCGAGCGGATCGCCTCCACCCACCGCGACTACGAGCAGATCGCCCTCGCGCGGCTGGGTTCGGACGCCCTGGACCCGGCACAGCTGGAGTACACGTACCAGTCCAAGAGCGACGGCCACCGCCGGATACTCGACCGCCGCTTCGCCGCCCCCGACGGCACGATGTACGCGGTGCTGGTGATCGGCCCCTCCGGGGACCGGGCGGCGGAGCGGGAGGTCCACCAGGCGGCGGTGGACACCTTCTGCCCGACCGCCTACTGCACGGCTTCCTGACAGCCTTCTGCCACCGACCGACGTGCACCAGATCTTGACAGATCGGCCCATCATGACCCAGGAGGTCGGGTCCGCCTTCGGATCACGTGAGCCGGCACACTTTCTCTTGCGAATCGCGCATAGGTTCCCGCCTTCCGGTTAGGGGTCCATGTTGCTGGCTTGGACCAGCGGTAAAGCTCGCAGAACCGGAAGGCAGAATTCACGTGGCGGCAGTCGAGACCATTCATGTGGATGGGGTGTGGCAGGCAGCCGCATCCGGGGCGCAGCGGGAGGTTCTCGACCCCGCGGACGCCAAGACCCTCGCCGTCGTCGCGGAGGGCGGTGTCGAGGACACCGACGCGGCGGTCGCGGCCGCGCGTCGCGCCTTCGACCAGGGCCCCTGGCCCGGGACGCCGGTGGCCGAGCGGGCGGCGCTGCTGCGCCGCGTCGCCGAGCTGCTGCAGCGCGACCGCGAGACGATCGCGCTCATCGAGAGCCGTGACACCGGCAAGACCCTGGAGGAGGGGCGGGTCGACGTCGACGACGTGACCAACGCCTTCCGCTACTTCGCCGACCTGGCCGCGGGCGAGTCCGCCGGGCGGGTCATCGACGCGGGCACCCCCGATGTGCACAGTGTCGTGGTCCATGAGCCGGTCGGCGTCTGCGCGATGATCACCCCCTGGAACTATCCGCTGCTCCAGGCCAGCTGGAAGATCGCCCCGGCGCTGGCCGCCGGGAACACCTTCGTGATCAAGCCCAGCGAGGTGACCCCGCTGTCCACCGTCCATCTGGTGCGGCTGCTGGCCGAGGCCGGGCTGCCTGCCGGGGTGGCCAACCTGGTCACCGGCACGGGCGACCCCGTCGGCGCCCGGCTGTCCGAGCACCCCGATGTGGACCTGGTCTCCTTCACCGGCGGGCTGATCAGCGGCACCAAGGTCGCGCAGGCCGCCGCCCCGACGGTCAAGAAGGTCGCGCTGGAGCTCGGCGGCAAGAACCCCAATGTGGTCTTCGCCGACGCCTGCGCCACCGCCGAGGGCTTTGACACCGCCGTCGACCAGGCCCTGAATGCCGCCTTCATCCACAGCGGCCAGGTCTGCTCCGCCGGTGCCCGGCTGATCATCGAGGAGTCGGTGCGCGAGCGGTTCGTGGCCGAGCTGGCCCGCCGCGCGGAGAAGATCAAGCTGGGCCGTGGCACCGAGGGCGGTGTCGAATGCGGTCCGCTGGTCTCGGCCCAGCAGCTGGACAAGACCGAGGCGTATGTGGCGTCCGCCCTGGAGGAGGGCGCCCTGCTGCGCTGCGGTGGCAAGCAGCCGGAGCCCAACGAGGTCCGCCCGGCCACCGGCTACTTCTACCTCCCGACCGTGCTCGACCAGTGTCACCGCGAGATGCGGGTGGTGCGGGAGGAAACGTTTGGGCCGATTCTGACTGTCGAGTCCTTCCAAACCGAGGACGAGGCCGTCACACTCGCCAATGACACGGAGTACGGACTGGCCGGCGCCGTCTGGTCCGCCGACACCGCGCGGGCGCGCCGCGTCGCCGCCCGGCTGCGGCACGGCACCGTGTGGATCAACGACTACCACCCCTACCTTCCGCAGGCCGAATGGGGCGGTTTCGGCAAGTCCGGGGTCGGGCGCGAGCTCGGTCCCGCGGGCCTTGACGAATACCGCGAGACCAAGCACGTCTACGAGAACCTGCGACCGAGCCCGGTGCGCTGGTTCGCCGGCTGACGCCCCGCCGTCGGGCCCGCCCGGGGCTCGGCCGGGCCCGGACTCGTCCCCCGGGGCCCGGGCCCGGCCGCCCCCGATCACGGCGACCGGCGGGGACCAGCCCGTGGACACCGAGGCACCCAGCAACACCCCCACCCCCAGGGGCGGCAGCCCCCGTCCCGCACCGGCGCGAGCCGTTTGGGTAAGACCGCGAGGAGTAACCCCACATGTCCGTACCTGTCGTATACGACTATGTCGTCATCGGCGGCGGCACCGCAGGATCGGTGATCGCTTCCCGGCTCACCGAGGACCCGGACATCCGTGTCGCCGTCATCGAGGGCGGACCGTCCGATGTCGACCGGCCCGATGTGCTGACCCTGCGCCGCTGGCTCGGGCTGCTCGGCGGGGACTTGGACTACGACTACCCCACCACCGAGCAGCCACGCGGAAACTCGCATATCCGGCACAGCCGGGCGCGGGTGCTCGGGGGGTGCTCCTCGCACAACACCCTGATCTCCTTCAAGCCGCTGCCGGGTGACTGGGACGAGTGGGCCGAGGCCGGCGCCGAGGGCTGGGACGCGGAGTCCATGGACCCGTACTTCCAGCGGTTGCGCAACAACATCGTCCCGGTGGACGAGAAGGACCGGAACGCGATCGCGCGGGACTTCGTCGACGCCGCCCAGGCCGCCGCCGGGGTGCCGCGGGTCGAGGGGTTCAACAGGAAGCCGTTCCATGAGGGCGTCGGCTTCTTCGACCTCGCGTACCACCCGGAGAACAACAAGCGCTCCTCGGCGTCCGTCGCCTATCTACACCCGTTCCTGGACCGGCCCAACCTCCATCTGATGCTGGAGACCTGGGCGTACAAGCTGGAGCTGGACGACACCGGCCGGATCACCGGCGTCCATGTCCGGACCAAGGACGGCGAGGAGACCGTCGTCCGGGCCGAGACCGAGGTCCTGGTCTGCGCGGGCGCCGTGGACACTCCGCGGCTGCTGATGCACTCCGGTATCGGCCCCAAGTCCGATCTGGAGGCGCTGGGCATCCCCGTCGTCCACGATCTGCCGGGCGTCGGCGAGAATCTGCTCGACCACCCGGAGTCGGTCATCGTGTGGGAGACGGACGGCCCGATCCCGGACAACTCCGCGATGGACTCCGACGCGGGCCTGTTCATCCGGCGGGACCCCGAATCCCGGGGCCCGGACCTGATGTTCCACTTCTACCAGATCCCGTTCACCGACAATCCGGAGCGGCTGGGCTACGAAAAGCCCGAGCACGGAGTGTCGATGACCCCCAACATCCCCAAGCCGCGCAGCCGCGGCCGGCTCTACCTCACCAGCGCCGATCCGTCCGTCAAGCCCGCACTCGACTTCCGGTACTTCACGGACGAGGACGACTACGACGGCCGCACGCTGGTCGACGGCATCCGGGTCGCGCGTGAGATCGCCAAGACCGAACCGCTGGCGAGCTGGCTCAAGCGCGAGGTGTGCCCGGGCCCGGAGATCACCTCGGACGAGGAGATCAGCGAGTACGCCCGCAAGGTCGCGCACACCGTGTACCACCCGGCGGGCACCTGTCGTATGGGTGCCTCGTCGGACCAACTCGCCGTGGTCGGCCCCGATCTGCGGATCCGGGGTCTGAACGGCGTCCGTATCGCCGACGCGTCCGTCTTCCCGACGATGCCGGCCGTGAACCCGATGATCGGAGTCCTGATGGTGGGCGAGAAGTGCGCTGAGCTGCTGTTCGAGGATCGAGACCGGGAACGGCGCAGGCCCGACGACCGGGCTGCCACGCTCGCGCCGGGAGGTGAGGCGTGATGGCCACGACCCTGGTCCCCGAGACGCCCGACACCCCCGAGATCCCCGAGAGCGGCGAGCGCGCCCCGGTGTTCTCGGTCCGCGACCTGTGGAAGGTCTTCGGCCCCAAGGCCGAGCGCATCCCCGGTTCCGCCGAGGCGGAGCTGCCCGCCGGCGAGCTGCGTGCCCGCACCGGCTGCACCGCCGCCGTCCGCGAGGTCTCCTTCGACGTCCAGCCGGGCGAGGTCTTCGTGGTCATGGGGCTGTCCGGCTCCGGCAAGTCCACCCTCGTACGCTGCCTCACCCGGCTGATCGAGCCCACCTCCGGGACCCTGAAGATCGACGGCGAGGACGTCCTGGCCATGGACAAGGCCCGGCTGCGCGATCTGCGCCGGCACCGCGCCGCCATGGTCTTCCAGCACTTCGGACTGCTGCCGCACCGCTCCGTCATCGACAACGTCGCCTACGGCCTGGAGATCCAGGGCATGGGCAAGGCCGAGCGCCGTGCCAAGGCCGCCGAGGTGGTGGAGAAGGTCGGTCTCACCGGTCTCGAGCGCCGCCGCCCCGGACAGCTCTCCGGCGGTCAGCAGCAGCGCGTGGGCCTGGCCCGGGCGCTCGCCGTCGACCCCGAGGTGCTGCTCTTCGACGAGCCGTTCAGCGCGCTCGACCCGCTGATCCGCCGCGATATGCAAGAGGAGGTCATCCGCCTGCACCACGACGAGGGCCGGACGATGGTCTTCATCACGCACGACCTCAGCGAGGCGCTGCGGCTCGGCGACCGCATCATGCTGATGCGCGACGGCGGGATCGTGCAGCTCGGCACCCCGGAGGAGATCGTCGGCTCCCCGGCGGACGACTACGTACGGGACTTCGTCCGCGACATTCCGCGGGAGCAGGTGCTGACCGTGCGCCGCGCCATGCGCCCCGCGAAGTCGGACGAGCAGGACGGCGGGCCCGCGCTGGCCCCGGGCACCACGGTCGCCGACGCGATCGAGGCCGTGGCCCGCACCGGCGGCCCCGCGCGCGTCGTGGACGACGGCCGCTGCCTGGGCGTCGTCGACCACGCCTGTCTGCTCAGCGTCGTCGCCGGCCTGGACGGCAAGGGGGTGGCCGCGGCATGAGCACCGCCTCGACCCTCTCTCCGCCGGGCGGCACCGGGGGGCGCGTATGAGTGCCACGGCCACCCGCCCCTCCACCGACCCCGCCACCGACCCCGCCGCCACCGGGACGGCGGCGGCCGAACCGCGCCCGTCCCTGCTGAACTCCGCCGTCCGCAGCCCCGCCGCGCGCAAGCTGGCGGTGCTCGTGGTGATCGCCGCCGTGCTCATACCGCTCGCGCACGCCAAGTGGGCGAGCGGCAGCTGGCCGCATGCGCTGACCGTCGATGTGTCCGGACCGCTCGGCGATGCCAGCGACTGGATCCTCGACAACCGCGACAGTCACTGGATCTTCCTCTACTTCTTCGGCCACATCAGCAACGTCATCATCATTGGTGTCCGCGCCGTCTATGTGGCCCTGCTCGCCCTCGGCTGGGCCGGTGTCACCGCCGGGCTGACCCTGATCGCCTGGCGGGTCGCCGGGGTGCGGATCGCGGTCACGACCCTGGTGTCCTTCGCCGTCTGCGGGCTGCTGGGCATGTGGGTGCCGACGATGCAGACGCTCGCGCTGATGGTCATCGCCGTCACCGCCTCCGTCATCATCGGCGGACTGCTGGGCCTGGCCGGCGGCCTCTCGGAATGGGCGTTCCGGGTGCTCCGGCCGGTGCTCGACACCATGCAGGTGCTGCCCGCGTTCGCGTATCTGCTCCCCGTCGTGATGATCTTCGGCAACGGCGTGCCCGGCGCGGTGCTGGCCACCGTGATCTACGCGGCTCCGCCCATGGCCCGGCTCACCGCCCTCGGCCTGCGCGGCGCGGACGCCGGGGTGCTGGAAGCGGTGACCTCGCTCGGCGCGACCTGGCGGCAGCGGCTGCTGTCCGCCCGGCTGCCGCTGGCCCGCAAGGAGCTGCTGCTGGGCATCAACCAGACGATCATGATGGCGCTGTCCATGGCCGTCATCGCCTCCGTGATCGGCGGCGGCGGTCTCGGTGACCGCGTCTACCAGGCGCTGTCCAGCGTCGACGTCGGCAAGGCGCTCGCCGCCGGCCTCCCGATCGTGCTCCTCGCCGTCGTGATGGACCGCACCATCGGATCGGCGGGCGAGCGGCTCGGCACGCCTCCGGCCGAGGGCGGGCACCGGCTGCTGCGCGGCTGGCCCGCGTGGGCGGGGGTCGCGGTGGTCACCGTTGTCATCACCGTCGTCGGACGGCTGACCGGCTCCCAGACCTGGCCGACCGGCTGGACCGTCGCCATCGAGGAGCCCGTCAACCAGTTCAAGGAGTGGATGGTCGACCACCTCTACACCGGAGTGCCGGTCGTCGGCGGCACCGCCGACTGGGCCGCGGACTACGTCAAGTGGATCCTCGACCCGCTGCGCGAGGGGCTGCAGGGCCTCCCGTGGTACGCGGTGCTGCTGATCGTCGCGGCGCTGGCCTGGCTGATCGGCACCTGGGCCACCGCGCTGACCGCCACCGCCGCCATGGCCGCGATCGGTGTGCTCGGAGTGTGGGAGCCGTCCATGGACACCCTCTCCCAGGTGCTGGCGGCCGTCTTCGTCACGCTGGTCCTCGGTTTCGCGATCGGCATCTGGGCCGCGCGCAGCACCCGGCTGGAGCGGATGATGCGACCGGTGCTGGACATGTTCCAGACCATGCCGCAGTTCGTGTACCTGATCCCCGTGGTCGCGCTGTTCGGCGTCGGCCGCGCCCCCGCGGCGGCCGCGGCCATCGTCTACGCGCTGCCCGCCGTCATCCGCATCACCACCCAGGGGATCCGGAACGTCGACCCGGCCGCGCTGGAGTCGGCGCGTTCGCTCGGCGCCACCCAGGGGCAGCAGTTGCGCCAGGTCCAGCTCCCGCTGGCCCGCCCGGCGCTGCTGCTCGCCGTCAACCAGGGCGTGGTGCTGGTGCTGGCCGTGGTCGTCATCGGCGGTCTGGTCGGCTCGGGCGCGCTCGGCTACGACGTGCTGTTCGGCCTGGCACAGGGCGATCTGGCGACCGGTCTGGTGGCGGGCACGGCGATCGTGTGCCTGGGGCTGATGCTCGACCGCGTGACCCAGCCGACCTCGCGCCGCGACAGGAAGGGGGCTTGAGATGGCTCGCACCCGCATTCAGCTGCTGATGGCCGCCGCCGGGATCGCGGCCGTGTTCACCGCGACCGGCTGCGGCGCGGCGGACATGACCAAGCAGTCCTCGCCGTACGCCAATGTGGGCGGGGCGAAGAGCGTCACGCTCTCGGTCCAGTCGTGGGTCGGCGCCCAGTCCAATGTCGCGGTCGCCCAGTATCTGCTGGAGCATGAGCTGGGCTACCGCGTCGACACCGTCCAGGTGGACGAGATTCCGGCGTGGGACGCGCTCAGCCAGGGCCGGGTGGACGCGATCCTGGAGGACTGGGGCCACCCGGAGCAGGAACAGCGCTACGTCAAGGACAAGAAGCTGATCGTGCCGGGCGGCGGGCTCGGCGTCACCGGCCATATCGGCTGGTGGGTGCCGAAGTACTTCGCCGACAAACATCCGGACGTGCTGAACTGGAAGAACCTCAACAAGTACGCCAAGACCTTCAAGACCGCGGAGAGCGGCGGCAAGGGCCAGCTGCTGGACGGGTCCCCGTCCTATGTCACCAATGACAAGGCGCTGGTGAAGAACCTGAAGCTGAACTACCAGATCGTCTTCTCGGGTTCGGAGGCGGCGCAGATCACCCAGATCAAGCAGTTCGCCAAGGGCAAGAAGCCGTTCCTGACGTACTGGTACGAGCCGCAGTGGCTGTTCAACCAGGTGCCGATGGTCGAGGTCAAGCTGCCCAAGTACACCGACGAATGTGCGAACGAGGGCACCAAGGACCCCGAGTCCATCGACTGTGCCTACCCGACCACACCGCTGCAGAAGTACCTCAACGCGGACTTCGCGAAGCAGGGCGGGAAGGCGTCGGCGTTCCTGAAGAAGTTCCACTGGACCAAGCAGGACCAGAACGAGGTGTCCGAGCTGATCGCCTCGAAGGGAATGTCGGCCCAGGACGCCGCGAAGAAGTGGGTCGAGGCGCACCCGGACGTCTGGAAGAAGTGGATGCCGTAAGGGCGGCGCTCCAGCCGTAGATACACGGAATGGACCCCGCTTCGTCCTCATGCACTCATGCACGGGACGGGGCGGGGTCCAGCCGTTTTACGGGGCGGGTCTGCCTTACGGGGCGGGGTCCAGCCGTTTGACGAGGTCCCCTGCCTCGGCCATGGTCTGGCGGAGCAGCCTGGGGCCGAAGGTGATCCGGGTGGCGCCCAGCCGGCCCAGCTCACGCGGGGACGGGCCGTCCGGGTCGAACGCCGCCGCGTTGAGCGGGGCGTCGATGGCGGCCGCCAGGCGGGGCAGCAGCTCCGGGGGCGCGAGGATCGGGTACACGCAGTCCGCGCCCGCCTCCACATAGAGCCGTCCGCGCTCGATCGCGGACGCGAGCGCGGTCTCGGGGTCGAGGTCCGGGCCGCCACGGACGAAGGTGTCGACACGGGCGTTGATCACCAGGTCCTCGCCCGCCTCGGCCCGCACCGCCGCCAGCCGGTCCGCCTGGCGCGCGGGCTCGATCAGCCCGCCTGCCGCATGGTCGGAGTCCTCCAGGTTGCAGCCCACCGCGCCGGTCTCCAGCATCCGCTCGACCAGCTCCTTGGGGGCGAGGCCGTAGCCGCTTTCGACGTCCGCCGAGACGGGGACGTCCACGGCCCGGATGATCCGGGCGATCGCGGCGAACATCTCCTCCGGCGGGGTGTGGCCGTCCCGGTGGCCGAGGGAGGCCGCGATCCCCGCGCTCGGCGTGGCGAGCGCGGGGAATCCCGCGTCGGCGAAGACCCGGGCCGAGGCGGCGTCCCAGGGCCCGGGGAGCACCAGCGGGTCACCGGGCTCCCGGCCGTGGTGCAGCGCGCGGAGCGCCCGGGCCCCGTCCGTGGTCGCGGGTGCCGTCATGGCGGACCCGCTCAGTGGCCCGCGGGCTGGTAGGCGCCGGGGACCATGCGGGTGGTCACACCGATGCGGTTCCAGGCGTTGATGGTGAAGATCAGGGCGATCACCTGCGCCAGTTCCTGCTCCTCGAAGTGCTTGGCGGCGCGCTCGTAGACCTCATCGGGGACGAAGCCGTCGGTCAGGACGGTGACGGCCTCGGTCAGGGCGAGGGCGGCCTGCTCCTTCTCGGTGTAGAGGTCGCTGGCCTCCTCCCAGGCGTTGAGGAGGTAGAGGCGCTCCTCGGACTCGCCCGCCGCGCGGGCGTCCTTGGTGTGCATGTCGATGCAGAAGGCGCAGTGGTTGAGCTGCGAGGCACGCGTCTTGACCAGATGGGCCAGCGCCGGGTCCACGCCCTTCCGGGCGGCCGTGTCCAGGCTGATCAAGGCCTTGTAGACCTCGGGGGCCGCCTTGGCGAACTCCATCCGGGGGCCGTGTGCATGAGAAGTTCCGGTCGTCATGCTTCCACGCTAGAGGCCCGGCGGCCCAGGAGTATGGTCCATTTCCATGGCGGATTCATGGGCCACTCGAAGAGGCGAGCCCGGGCGGCGGACGACCGGCTCCGGACAGCGGACGGGCGATGGTGAACAGCGGGCGGGCGGCTCCGATCAGCGGACGGGCGGGCTGGGGACGGACCTCCATCTGGATCTGCCACCGGGTGGCGGGACCGGGGTGCGGGCCGCGCTCATCCGCGCCCTGCGCGACGCCGTCCGCACCGGGCGGCTCGCCCCGGGCACCCGGCTGCCCTCCTCCCGCTCGCTCGCCACCGACCTCGGCATCGCCCGGAACACCGTCGCCGACGCCTATGGAGAACTGGTCGCCGAGGGCTGGCTGACCGCCCGGCAGGGCTCGGGCACCCGGGTCGCCGAACGCGTCGTGCCGCCCGAGCCCGCCCCGCCGCGCACACCCCCGGCCGCCGCCGTGGCCGCCGCCCGGCCCACCTATGATCTGCGGCCCGGCGAACCTGATCTCTCGGCCTTCCCCAGGACCGCCTGGCTCTCCGCGGCCCGGCGCGCCCTGACCGCCGCGCCGAACGACGCCTTCGGCTACGGCCACCCCGCCGGACGGCCCGAGCTGCGGCGGGTCCTGGCCGACTATCTGGCGCGCGCCCGCGGGGTGCGGGCCGCACCCGAGAGGATCGTGGTCTGCGCGGGGTTCGTGCAGGGGCTGGCCCTGCTCAGCAAGGTGCGGGAGAAGGCCGGACACCGTGAGGTGGCCGTGGAGTCCTACGGGCTCGACGTCCACTGGAACGTGATGCGCAGGGCGGGGCTGCGCACCGTGCCGCTGCCGATCGATCAGCAGGGGGCGCGGACGGCGGAGCTGGACCGGTCGGCCGGGCTGCGGAACGTCCTGCTCACCCCGGCGCATCAGTTCCCCATCGGCGTTCCGCTGGACCCCGACCGGCGCGCCGCCGTGGTCGACTGGGCCTCGCGGGTGGGCGGACTGGTGCTGGAGGACGACTACGACGGGGAGTTCCGCTATGACCGTCAGCCGGTCGGGGCTCTGCAGGGGCTCGACCCGGAGCATGTGGTCTATCTGGGCACCGCGAGCAAGAGCCTGGCGCCCGCGCTGCGGCTGGCGTGGATGGTGGTGCCGGACCATCTGATGGATGGCCTCCTGGCGCTCAAGAGAACGGGGGAGTGGGAGTCGGGCAGGCTCGACCAGCTGACGCTCGCGGAGTTCATCGACTCCGGGGCGTACGACCGTCATGTGCGCGGTATGCGGATGCGCTACCGGCGCCGCCGCGACCAGTTGGTGGCGGCGCTCGCCGAACGCGCCCCGCGGGTGCGGGTCTCGGGCATCGCGGCCGGGCTGCACGCGGTGCTCCAACTGCCGCCGGGCACCGAGCAGTCCGTGGTGCAGGGCGCGGCCTGGCAGGGCCTGGCGCTGGACGGGCTGTCCCGCTACCGCTACCGCGACGAACAGGGGCAGAAGCAGCAACAGGAGCCGGGCGGGCAGCCGGACGCGCTGGTGTTCGCCTACGGCACCCCACCCGACCACGCCTTCGCGGGCGCCCTGGAGGCGCTGTGCCGGGTGCTGCCCTGAAGCCATGCGTTTCAGCGGCCCGAGGCCACACGCTTCGGCCGAGCCCCGCCGTCCGTATGCGCGGCAGCTCCCCCTAGGGTGGGCGGTTGCGGCCTTGGGGAGACCGGGGAGACCACGCCCTCGGGAGAGACGATGGCCTCGGGGGAGAGGAACGGGGGAGACGGGGATGGAACGGAAGACGACGCGGCGACTGCGGTCGAGCACGGTGATCCTGGGCGGTATGGGCGCGCTGGCGGCAGCGCTCACCTCCTGTGGTTCGGAACCGGACAAGCGCTGTGTGGACCGGAACAGCTATGACGCGGTGAACGGGTACCGGGTCGTCGACTCCAGCGCCTGCAAGGGCTCTTCGTCCACCACGGGCGGCAAGGGCAAGAAGAGCCGGGGCACGAAGAGCGCCGACGGCCAGTGGTACTACGACTCCGAGGTCAGCGGCCGCTGGGCGGACTACGGCACCTTCGACAAGAGCAAGGCGGCCGACCGGGGCGGCTTCGGCTGCTCGGGCTCCAGCGGCGGCTGAGCGGGTCGCCCCACGATGAAGCGCCACACCATCGACCCCCGCCCCGACTGGCAGTCCACGGTGGAGGAGCAGGGGGTCATCTATCCGCTGACCCGCTACCCGGACGGCTCGCTGCGCCCCTACTGGGACGAGAGCGCCTACTACGCCTTCACGCTGCCCGAGGTCGAGGCGCTGGAGGAGGTCGTCGAGGAACTGCACCGGATGTCGCTGGCCGCGGCCGCCCATATCGTCGAGACCGGCCGCTTCGCCGACCTCGGCATCGACGATCCGCGGCTGGCCGGGCTGATCGCCGAGTCCTGGCACCGCCGGGCCGAACAGCCCAGCCTCTACGGCCGGTTCGATCTGCGCTACGACGGTGATGCGGGCCCGGCGAAGCTGCTGGAGTACAACGCCGATACGCCCACCTCGCTGGTGGAGGCGGCGAGCGCCCAGTGGTTCTGGATGGAGGACCGCTTCCCGGGGGCCGACCAGTGGAACTCCCTCCACGAACGGCTGGTCGACGCCTGGCGGACCCAGGCCGACCTGCTGCCGCCGGGGACGCCCCTGTACTTCGCCCATTCGGCCGGGGACGAGCTGGGCGAGGACCTGATGACGGTGGCCTACCTCCGCGAGACGGCCGACCAGGCCGGGTTGAGCACCGAGGCGATCTCCATGGAGGACATCGGCTGGGAACGGCTGTCGGGGCGCTTCGTCGACAAGCGGTTCCGCTTCATCCGGAGCTGCTTCAAGCTCTATCCCTGGGAGTGGCTGGCCACCGACCGGTTCGGCCCGCAGGTGCTGGACACCCTCGACAACGGGGCCGGCACCGGATCCACGCTGTGGATCGAACCGGCCTGGAAGATGCTGCTGTCCAACAAGGCGCTGCTGGCCGTGTTGTGGGAGCTCTTCCCGGACCACCCCAACCTGCTGCCCGCCTACCTCGACGGCCCCCGGGAACTGGCCCGCACCACCGGTTATGTGGCCAAGCCGCTGCTCGGCCGCGAGGGGGCCGGGGTCACCGTGCACCCGCCGGGCGAGGAGCCCGTCCTCCGCGATGAGCCGTGCTGCTACCAGGAACTGGCGCCGCTGCCCGACTTCGACGGCAACCGGGTGGTGCTCGGCACCTGGGTGGTCGAGGGCGAGGCGGCGGGCCTCGGCATCCGCGAGTCGGCGGGGCTGGTGACGGATGAGTACGCGCGCTTCATCCCCCATGTGATCCTCTGAACCACACTGATCCTCGGCCCCGCGCGGGGCCGAGGAGCCGTACGGGGCCTGTGAACAGCGCAGGGCCACCGAGCCGTATCGGGTCATTCGGCCAGCACCGCCCTGAGCCGGTCCAGCGCCCACTCCAGATCCTCCTCGCTGATCACCAGGGGCGGGGCGATCCGGATGGTGGCGCCATGGGTGTCCTTGACCAGCACTCTGCGGTCCATGAGCCGCTCGGAGATCTGCCGCCCGGTGCCCCGTGACGGATGGATGTCCACCCCCGCCCACAGCCCCCGGCCACGCACCTGCTCAACTCCCCTTCCCACGAGCAGCCCCAGCTCCCGGTGGAGCAGCTCGCCCAGCGTGGCCGAGCGCCGCTGGAACTCGCCCGTCCGCACCATGGCGATGACCTCCAGGGCGATGGCGCAGGCGAGCGGGCTGCCGCCGAAGGTGGAGCCGTGCTCCCCGGGGCGGTGCACCCCGAGCACCTCGCGGGAGGACACCACCGCCGACACCGGCACCACTCCGCCGCCCAGCGCCTTGCCCAGCACGTAGACATCGGGCACCACCCCCTCGTGCTCGCAGGCGAAGGTGGTGCCGGTGCGCCCGAGGCCCGACTGGATCTCATCGGCGATGAACAGCACATTCCGCTCCCGGGTCAGCTCCCGGACCCCGGCCAGATAGCCGGGCGGCGGCACCACCACCCCGGCCTCGCCCTGGATCGGCTCCAGCAGCACGGCGACCGTCTCCTCGGGCGCGGCGTCGAGTGCCGCCTGCATCGCCGCCAGCTCCCCGTACGGCACGACCGAGAACCCGGGGGTGAAGGGGCCGTGGTCGGCGCGGGCCTCCGGATCGGTGGAGCAGCTGATGAGGGTGGTCGTCCGGCCGTGGAAGTTGTTCCTGGCGGCGATGATCCTGGCCCGGCCGTCCGGTACGCCCTTGATCCGGTAGCCCCATTTACGGGCGGTCTTGATGGCCGTCTCCATCGCCTCCGCCCCCGTGTTCATGGGCAGCACCATCTCCATGCCGCACAGCTCGGCCAGCTCGGAGCAGAAGGCGCCGAAGCGGTCGTGGTGGAACGCGCGGGAGGTGAGGGTGACCCGGTCCAGCTGTGCCTTGGCGGCCTCGATCAGCCGGCGGTTGCGATGCCCGAAGTTGAGCGCCGAGTATCCGGCGAGCAGATCGAGATACCGGCGGCCCTCGACATCGGTCATCCAGGCGCCTTCGGCGGACGCGACGACGACCGGCAGCGGACGGTAGTTGTGCGCGCCATGCGCCTCGGCGGCGGCGATGACCCGCTCCGCGGAGCGTCCCGGTCCCATCTTGTCCTCCTTGTCTCACTAGCTAGAGTGGGGGTGCGCACCGTGACTGGCGAGCCGAGCGTGGAACCGACCACGAGGAAGCGATGCGCGGCCTTAGCGCCACGAGGTGCCGCCCGCCTGGGCACCCCGGGACACGACCGGACCGTCACCGATCGCCCCGGAGGACTCGATGAGCCTGCCCCTGATCCATCCCGCCCTGTCGGCCGCCGACCCCGAACTCGCCTCCCTCGTCGGCTCCGAGGAGCTGCTGCAATCCGAGACCCTGCGCCTGATCCCGAGCGAGAACTATGTCTCCGCCGCCGTCCTGGAAGCCTCCGGGACGGTGCTGCAGAACAAGTACAGCGAGGGCTACGCCGGCCGCCGCTACTACGAGGGCCAGCAGGTCATCGACCAGGTGGAGACCCTGGCGATCAACCGGGCCAAGGCCGTCTTCGGCACCGAGCACGCCAATGTGCAGCCCTACTCCGGCTCGCCCGCCAACCTCGCGGTCTATCTGGCCTTCGCCCAGCCCGGTGACACCGTGATGGGCATGTCACTGCCCATGGGCGGTCATCTCACCCACGGCTGGGGCGTCTCCGCCACCGGCACCTGGTTCCGCGGCGTCCAGTACGGGGTGCGCCAGGACACCGGCGCGATCGACTTCGACCAGGTGCGCGAGCTGGCCCTCCAGGAGCGGCCCAAGCTGATCTTCTGCGGTGGCACGGCGGTGCCCCGCACGATCGACTTCGCCGCCTTCGCGGAGATCGCCCGCGAGGTGGACGCGGTGCTCGTCGCCGATATCGCGCATATCGCCGGTCTGATCGCGGGCGGCGCCCACCCCTCGCCGGTTCCGTATGCCGATGTCATCTCCACCACCACTCATAAGACGCTCCGGGGCCCGCGCGGCGCCATGCTGATGGCGCGCGAGACCCATGCCAAGGCCATCGACAAGGCCGTCTTCCCCGGGCTGCAGGGCGGTCCGCACAACCAGACCACCGCCGCCATCGCGGTGGCCCTGCACGAGGCCGCCCAGCCCGCCTTCCGTGACTACGCCCATGCCGTGGTCGCCAACGCCAAGGCGCTCGCCGAGGAACTGCTCACCCGCGGCTTCGATCTGGTCTCCGGCGGCACCGACAACCATCTGATCCTGATGGACCTGACGCCCAAGGAGGTGCCGGGCAAGGTCGCGGCCAAGGCCCTGGACCAGGCCGGGATCGTGGTGAACTACAACACCGTCCCCTACGACCCGCGCAAGCCCTTCGACCCCTCCGGCATCCGGATCGGCACCCCCTCTCTCACCTCGCGCGGTCTGTCCACCGAGCACATGCCCGCCGTGGCCGACTGGATCGACCGCGGGGTGACCGCCGCGAAGAGCGGTGACCAGGGCGCCCTCATCAAGATCAGGGCCGAGGTGTCCGAGCTGATGGCGGCCTACCCGGCTCCCGGTCTGCCGACCGGCTGACGCCCCCCGCGGGCCCCTGCCCGGCCTCCAGGCCGGGCAGCGGCCGCCACCACTGCTCCTCCCGGATCCGGTCGTCGGCCACCGGCACCGGCAGGCCCACGATCCGGGCGAGCACCCGCTCGACCAGCGTCTCCCCGCCCTCCGGCGGCACGCCGCCCTCCAAGGGCACGCCCCTCTCCGACGGCACGCCGCCCGCCCGCGACACGCCGTGCCGCGACGGTCCGCCGGACGGCGGTATCTCCAACGCCCGCCCGAGCGCCCGCAGCTCTCCGGGCAGCCCTTCCTCGGCCATCTCCTTCGCCTCCCCACTCGGTCCCATCAGCCGTCCACTGCCTCTCATCGGCCGTCCACCGCGTCTCATCGGCGGTCTCCGACGGCCCCAGCAGCCGCTCCAGCCGTCTCAGGGCGCGGCTCAGCCGTGATTTCACCGTGCCGCGCGGCCAGCCCAGCGCCTCCGCGGTCTCCCCCTCGTCCAGATCCAGCAGATAGCGGTAGATCACCACCCGCCGCTGCGGCTCGCTCAGCTCCTCCAGCGCGGCCAGCAGCCGCTCCCGCCGCTCGCCCGCAAGCGCCACGGCCGCCGGATCGGCGGACTCCGGTATCACCGGCTCGGCCCCGGACAGCAGCGCTCCCTCCCGGTCTGCCGCCGTCCGCCTCCGGCGCGCCGAACGCACCGCGTTACTCGTCTCATGGGCGACGATCCGCAGCAGCCAGGGCCGGAACGCCGCCTCGCTCTCGAACCGCCCCAGCGCGAGATACGCCTTCACCAAGGCGTCCTGCACCACATCCTCGGCATCCGTGCCCGCCCCCAGCAGCCGGGCGGTGCGGTGCGCGATCGGCGCATGGGCCCGCACCAGCTCGGCATATGCCTCGGTGTCGCCGGCCCGCACCCGCGCGATGATCTGTGCTTCACGAGTCCTCACACCTTTCATACACCGGCGGACGGAGTCTGGTTCCACACCTGAGAGAATGGGTGCCATGGCCCTCGATCGTCCCCGTGCGCTCTCCGGTATCCAGCCCACCGCAGGTTCCTTTCACCTCGGCAACTACCTCGGTGCGATCCGGCAGTACGTCGCGCTGCAGGAGACCCACGACGCGTTCTACACCGTGGTCGACCTGCACGCGATCACCGTGCCGCAGGATCCGGCGGAGCTGCGCGCCAACAGCCGGCTCGCCGCCGCCCAGCTGCTCGCCTCCGGCCTGGACCCGGACCGCTGCACGCTCTTCATCCAGAGCCATGTGCCCGAGCACGCCCAGCTCGGGTGGGTGATGAACTGTCTCACCGGCTTCGGCGAGGCGTCCCGGATGACGCAGTTCAAGGACAAGTCGGCCAGGCACGGCGCCGACCGGGCCACCGTCGGCCTCTTCACCTATCCGATCCTGCAGGTCGCGGACATCCTGCTCTACCAGGCCAACCACGTCCCGGTCGGCGAGGACCAGCGCCAGCACATCGAGCTCACCCGGGATCTGGCCGACCGCTTCAACGGCCGCTTCGGCGAGACCTTCACCGTCCCCGAGGCGTACATCGTCAAGGAGACGGGGAAGATCTACGACCTCCAGGACCCGACGATCAAGATGAGCAAGTCGGCGTCCACGCCGAAGGGCATCGTCAGCCTCCTCGACGAGCCCAAGGCCTCCGCGAAGAAGATCAAGAGCGCGGTGACCGACCTCGAGACGGAGATCCGCTACGACGAGGAGAAGAAGCCGGGTGTCAGCAATCTGCTGACCATCTACTCCACCCTGACCGGCACCGCCATCCCGGAGTTGGAGCGCCGATACGAGGGCAAGGGCTACGGCGCGCTCAAGACCGAGCTCTCCGAGGTGTTGGTCGAGTGGGTCACGCCGTTCCGCGAGCGTACCCAGGAATACCTCGCCGACCCCGCCACGTTGGACGGAATCCTGGCCAAGGGCGCCGAGAAGGCCCGAGCCGTCGCCGCCGAGACGCTGGCCGCCGCCTACGACAAGGTGGGCTTCCTGCCCGCGGTGCGCTGAGCGGCACGTCGAGCGTCGTTCGCACCGCCCGGTGAGCACGGCGCGCCCCGCGCACGTATGGATACGGACCCGCGCGGACAGCGGAACACACCGCTCCGGCCCCCTGACCAGGGGGCCTGTGGACCGGTGTGGGGAAGAACCGAGGAATCTAGCCGCGAAGGCGGCGCAGCCGCCACACTGACACGGGTGCAGCGGCCACAACTCAGCAGCCCGGGAGGGCCAGGAGGGAGAACGCAGTGGGGACCGTAACGCTCGGCGTTTCGATCGCGGTCCCGGAGCCGTACGGCAGCTTCCTCCAGGAGCGGCGCGCGGGCTTCGGGGACCCGGCCGCCCATGGCATCCCCACTCACGTCACCCTCTTGCCGCCGACCGAGGTCGACACCTCGGCACTGCCCGCCGTGGAGGACCATCTGGCGCGGGTCGCGGCCGAGGGGCGGCCGTTCCCGATGCGCCTGGAGGGCACCGGCACCTTCCGGCCGCTCTCGCCGGTCGTCTTCGTCAGGATCGTCGAGGGCGCGGAGGAGTGCGCGGTGCTGCAGGAGCGGATCCGGGTGGAGTCCGGGCCGTGCGCGCGGGAGCTGCAGTTCCCGTACCACCCGCATGTCACGATCGCCCACGGCATCGACGAGGAGGCGATGGACCGGGCGTTCGTCGAGCTCAAGGAGTACGAGGCCGCTTGGACGATCACTGGCTTCGCGCTGTACGAGCAGGGGGAGGACGGGGTCTGGCGGCTGGACCGCGAGTACCCCTTCGGCTCGGATGAACAGCCGGGCGGCGCCCCGCCCGTGGTGCCCCGTCAGGCCGATCTCTCGCGCCCGGCCGCGCCCCACTAAGCGCCCCAGGGTGCGCCGTCCCCCATTCCGGCGCGCCGTCTGCGGGTCCGTCGTGGCTGATCGCGCAGTTCCCCGCGGCCCGTTCGGGGCGCCCCGCTCAGACCAGCGGTCGGCGGAAGACGGACCGGGGCAGGAGGCGACGCGCTCCCGTCACGACCCGTAGCGCAGCCGGTGCCCAGACGATCGCGGCGCGCCGTCGCAGCCCCTCCTCGATGGCCTCGGCGACCGCCTGGGGCGTGGTGGCCAGCGGTGCGGGCCGCAGCCCGGCCGTGAGCTTCGTACGGACGAAGCCGGGGCGGACGACCATCACATGGACGCCCGTGCCGCGCAGCGCCTCACCCAGCCCCTGCGCGAACGCGTCGAGCCCGGCCTTGGCGGAGGCGTGGATGAAGTCGGTGCGGCGGACCCGTCCCGCGGCGGCCGAGGAGAGCACCACCAGCGAGCCGTGGCTCTGGCGGCGCATGGCGTTGGCGCAGATCAGGGCCGAGGAGACGGCGCCGGTGTAGTTGGTCTGGGCGATGCGGACCGCCGCCGGGGGATCGGTCTCGTCCCGCGCCTGGACGCCCAGGACCCCGAAGGCCAGCAGCACCAGATCGATGTCGCCCTCGGCGAAGACCTTGCCCAGGGTCACCTCGTGAGCCTCGGGGGCGAGCGCGTCGAAGGGCACCGTAAGGGTGTCGGCACCGAGGTCCCGCAGCTGCCGGGCGGCCGACTCCAGAGCGGGGGAGGGGCGGCCGGCCAGCCAGACCGTACGGGCGCGACGGCTGATCAGGCGGCGGACGGTCGCCAGGGCGATCTCGGACGTGCCGCCCAGGACGAGCACCGACTGCGGGGAACCGATCACGTCCTTCATGGGGTGAACGTATCCCCCGATGCGGGGCATACGGAGTGATTGTGCGCCCGCACTCACGGCCTCACCGAAAAGAGTGATGAGCGGAGCGGCTGTCCGGGGAACCCGGATATCCGTATCGCGCACCGTCGCGCCGAGGAGTGACACCGCGCAGAAGGGTACTTGCTGATCATGGAATCGTTGACCCGGCTGCCTGTCGTCGGCCCCGCGATGGCCTGGCTGATGCGCACCCACGCCTGGCGTACCTACGAACGGCTGGACCGCGTCCACTGGACCCGGCTCGCCGCCGCGATCACGTTCACCAGCTTCATCGCCTTCTTCCCGCTCATCGCCGTTGGCGCGGCCATCGGCGCGGCGACGCTCAGCCAAGCGCAGATGGCCCAGTTGCAGAGGAAGATCGCCCAGCAGATCCCGGGTATCTCCGGCCAGCTCGACCTGGGCGAACTCGTCGAGAACGCCGCCACGATCGGAGTCGTCGCGGGTGCCCTGCTGCTGTTCACCGGCATCAGCTGGGTGGGCTCGCTGCGCGAGTGCCTGCGTGCCGTATGGGAGCTGGAGGAGGACCCCGGCAACCCGCTGGTACGCAAGGTCAAGGACGGCTTCGTGCTGATCGGGCTGGGCGGTGTGGCGCTCGTGTCGTTCGCCGTATCCGCCCTGGCCGCCACCGCCGTGGGCCGGATCGCCCGGCTCATCGGCATCCCCGAGAACGGGATCGGCGGCTGGCTGCTGCGGATCGCCGCGTTCGCCATCGCCGTCTGCGCCGACCTCGTGCTGCTGAGCTACGTCCTGACCTGGCTCCCCGGCGTGCAGCCGCCGCGCCGTACGGTCGTGGTCGCCGCGCTCATCGGCGCGATCGGCTTCGAACTGCTCAAGGTGCTGCTCAGCAGCTATCTGAAGGACGTGGCGGCCAAGAGCATGTACGGGGCGTTCGGGGTGCCCATCGCCCTGCTGCTGTGGATGAACTTCACCGCGAAACTCACGCTGTACTGCGCCGCCTGGACCGCCACCCCGCCCGCCGCCCAGGCCGAGCGCGAGGCCGAATGGGCGGCCGAGGCCGACAAGGCCCAGCCGTCCGAGCCGGACAAGGCCCAGCCGTCCGAGCCGGACCGGGCCCGGCCGCCCGAGCCGGAGATCGGAAAACCCCGCGCCCGCGGGCCCGAAGGCCCGCAGGCGGCGGCGTGACAGCGACCGTAAGAGGGCCGGCTCGGCCGTAAGGGCTCGCTCAGTCGCGCGAGCGGCGCCGCACCAGCTCCGGCAGCGGCCAGCGGCGGTGCACCCCGAAGGCCACCGCGCCCAGCAGCGCCAGTGAGCCGCCCGCGATGCCCACCGCGGTCCACGCCCCGCCGGAGCTTCCGTCGTCCGTGGAGACGGACGCCTGGGCGTGCTTGTGGCCGTTCTCAGTGCCGGCCGAGGGGTGGCTCGCGCCCGCCGCACCGGGCCGGACGAGGGTGCCGACCGGGTTCACCGAGCCCGCCGCCTTGAAGCCCCAGTCGAAGAGCCTCGCGGTCTCCTTGTAGACCTCGTTCGCCTCCTTCTCCTGCGGATTCATGACGGTGACCAGCAGCACCCGGCTTCCGCGCTGGGCCACCCCGGTGAAGGTGGCGCCCGCGTTCGTGGTGTTGCCGTTCTTGACCCCGGCGATGCCCTTGTAGGGCTCGACGCCGAAGCCGGTCAGCAGCCGGTTGGTGTTCTGGATGCCGAAGCTGGAGCGCTTCTTCTTGCCCTTTTCGAACGTGCCGGGGAACTGCGCGGTCGCCGTCGAGCAGTACTCCCGGAAGTCCGCCTTCTGCAGCCCCGAGCGGGCGAAGAGGGTCAGGTCGTACGCGCTGCTGACCTGGCCCTTCTCGTCGTAGCCGTCCGGTGTGACCACATGGGTGTCGCGCGCGTTCAGATGCTTCGCGTGTGCCTGCATCTCCCTTACGGTCGCCGGGACACCGCCGTTCATGGCCGACAGCACATGTACCGCGTCGTTGCCCGAGCGCAGGAAGACGCCGAGCCACAGGTCGTGGACCGAGTAGGTGTAGTTCTCCTTGACCCCGACCAGGCTGCTGCCCTCACCCATCCCCTCCAGGTCGGACAGCTGCACCTTGTGGGTCTTCGTCTTCGGCATCTTCGGCAGCAGCGTGTCCGCGAACAGCATCTTCAGCGTGGACGCGGGCGGCAGCTGCCAGTGGGCGTTGTGCGAGGCGAGCACATCACCGGACTCGGCGTCGGCCACCAGCCAGGACTTTCCGCTGAGCTGCTTGGGCAGCGCGGGCGCGCCCGCCTTGGGGTCCACCTGGGTCCCGGGGCGGCCGAGCCGCTTCCCGCCCACCGTGGACATATGGGCGGGCGGCTTGACCGCGTCGGTGGAGCCGCCCGGCTGGTCGGCGGCGTGCGCCGGGGTGGCGGCGAGCGGCCCGCACAGCAGGAGGGCGGCGGCGGTGGCGGCCAGCGGTGCGGCGGCGCGGCGGGCGGGGGTACGACGACTGCTCTTGCCGGTGCTCTTACGGGTGCGGTCTCGGACGTGAGTGCTGGTGAAGGAAGGTGTGGGCACGGAGGTGAACGTACCTGGCGTCGCTGAGGAGAGCGACAGCAGCGCCGACGTATTGACGGCAGACCCCCGCGTGGAGGTATCCGGGGCCGTGCCCATACTGGAACCCATGAAGCTCAGCCGCCCCGTGTCCTGGTTCCTGCTCGCCTTCGGGGTCTGGAGCTGGGTCATCTGGTTCACCTTTGTCAAAAATTTGTGGAAGGACGCCAGCGGACTCGCCTTCGACGACTCCGGCGACCCCACCACGTACTTTTGGGTGCATCTGCTGCTCGCGATCACCTCGTTTCTCTTGGGGACGGCGATCGGGGCCATCGGGTTGCGTGGGGTGCGCGCTCTGCGTCGAAACGACGCCTCCGAGCAGCCGTTCCAGGCAGCCGTCGGTTAGTCGCTAGGGGAGAGGACCGGGGATGGTCGTGCTCTACGTCCTGATCGCGCTGGCCGTCATCGGTCTGCTGACCGGCGTCCACTGGTATGTGTGGCGGCGGCTCGTCGGTGACACGACGGCGCGCGGGGGGTGGGTGCGCCGTACGGGCACGGCGGCGGCCTTCGTGCTGCCGCTGATGAGCGTCGGCGCGGTGATCTCGGGCCGCGCGGGCGCGCCCTTCGCGCTCCAGCGGGTGCTGGCCTGGCCGGGCTACCTCTGGCTCGCCCTGCTCCTGTACCTGACCCTCGCCCTGCTCGTGGGCGAGGCGGTGCGGCCTCTGCTGGGCGCGTGGCTGGACCGTCGTGACTCCGCCAAGTCCGCTGATGTGCGGTCGACCGAGGGCCCGGCGGTGACCGCCGACGACACCGGCGCTGTCGGCCCCGCCCCGGCGGCCGGGGACGGCGCGGGCGAGGTTGCCAAGGTCGCCGCGGGCGTGGCCGCCAAGGGCCCCGCGGCCGGGATGGCTGAGTCCGCAGCGGATGAGGCGGCCGAGGGCGTCGCGGCCAAGCCCAGCGCACAGGCCGCCGCGGATGGTGCGGTGAGGGCCGCCGGGAGCGGGGCGGCCAACTCGGCTGCGGGCGTCGCCGCCGAGTCCGCCGCGCAGACGGCTTCGAAGGCCGCCACGGACCGCACTGCGGGCGCGGCGCCCGCCGCCTCCCGGCGGCTTTTCGTCGCGCGGGCCGTGGCCGTCGGGGCCACGGCCGTGGCTGCCGGAACGGTGGGGTACGGGACGTACACCGTGCTGCGCGGGCCGCGGGTCAAGAGGATCACCGTGCCGCTCGCCAAGCTGCCGCGCCGGGCGCACGGCTTCCGGATCGCCGTCGTGAGCGACATCCACCTCGGGCCGATCCTGGGCCGCGCCCACACCCAGCGGGTCGTCGAGGCGGTCAACCGCACCAACCCCGACCTCATCGCCGTCGTCGGCGACCTCGTGGACGGCAGTGTCGCGGACCTCGGCCCGGCCGCCGAGCCGCTGCGCGGGCTGCGCGCCCGCCACGGCGGCTACTTCGTCACCGGCAACCACGAGTACTACTCGGGCGCCGACGCGTGGGTGGACCATGTGCGTGAGCTGGGCCTGCGTCCCCTGGAGAACGAGCGCACCGAGCTGCCCGGCTTCGATCTCGCCGGGGTGAACGACGTCGCGGGCGAGAGCGAGGGCCAGGGCCCCGACTTCGGCAAGGCGCTCGGCGACCGCGACCGCTCGCGTGCCTCCGTGCTGCTCGCCCATCAGCCGGTGATGATCCACGACGCGGTGAAGGCGGGCGTCGATCTCCAGTTGTCCGGCCACACCCATGGTGGTCAGGTGTGGCCCGGCACCTATGTGGCCGAGCTCGCCAACCCCACCGCCGCCGGTCTCGAGCGGTACGGCGACACCCAGCTCTATGTGACCCGCGGCGCGGGCGCCTGGGGCCCGCCGGTACGGGTCGGGGCGCCACCGGACGTCACCGTCGTGGAGCTGGCCTCGACCCGTACCTGAGCGCCTGAGTGCCCGCCATCCCGGCCCCCCCGCCTCAGCGCGAGTCGGCGGCGGACCGCTGAACCTCCGCCGAGCCGGTGGGAGCGACGGGACCCGTGCTGACCAGCGGACGGTCGGGGGTGCCCGCCGGTGCGTCGTCGTCGGCCGCCCGCACCGCCACCACCACCGCGATCGGCTCCGACCGGTCGGCGGCCTGCGCGGCAGCCCGTACCCGGTCCTGCGCGTCGGCCCGCTTGGCGCGGCGGTGCGGCAGCGGGGCGTTGCGTATGCCCGAGATACGGTCATGCGGGGCCAGCCGGTCCGGGTGGCGCAGCGTCTTGCGTACGCAGGCGGCGGTCAGCGTGAACCCGGCCATCACCGCGAGCAGTTGGACGGGGCTCAGCGCCGTAAGGACCGCCGCCGCGCCCTGGGCGCCCGAGTCGCGGACGGTGGCGAACAGACCGGACGGCCACGGCTCGTGCAGCAAGGTGAGCATGGCCAGGAACAGCCCCGACAGGAACGGCATCACCAGCGCCCCGAGCAGCAGCGCGCGCAGGGTCAGCCGCCAGGGCACCAACGGGCCGCCGTCGTCCGACACCAGCTTCAACAGCAACAGCCGCTTTCCGGGAGTCGCGCCGGTCGCCAGCGGCAGGAGGATGAACCAGGCCACGTAGATTCCGACCGGTATCCATGAGGGGGCCGCGCCGCCCTGATAGGTCATCACGGCCGCGGCAGACACCGATGCGACGACGTATCCGGCCACATCCACGACCAGCGCCGTCAGCCGCCGCCCGAACGGCACCGGACGCGCCGCCAGCGCCCGCCCGTCCAGCGCCTCCAGGGCGGGCAGCATCCGTGCGACCGGCCCGGCCAGCAGCCAACCGACCGCCGCCCCCGCCGTGTTGACGATCAGGTCGTCCACGTCGAAGAGGCGGTACGGGCAGCTGTAGAGACCCCACACCCCGGTCCACTGTGTCAGCTCGAAGGACAGCGAGACCACGAAGCCGATCACGGCGGTGGCGCGCAGCGAGCGCCCGAAGTGGTAGCGCAGGAAGACACCGAGTGGCAGAAGCAGCAGCAGGTTGAAGACGGTCCCGGCGACGGCGGGGTTCTGGAGGACCAGCGAGTTGAGCCCGACCTTGTGGTGGGCCTCCTTCCAGATGTCGCTGAAGGTGTTCCCGGGCGTCCACTGCGGATGGGCCACGGGTGCGAACCGCTCGCACATGTCACCGGTCTGCTTCGGCAGCGGCACGATCGTCATGCAGAAGGCGGTGAGCGAGTAGTAGAGGAAGCCGTACAGCGACAGCGTCCGCCCCCGGGACATCACGCCATGACGGCGGTACAGGACGACGGCTGTCGGCAGCAGCAGTAAGAGTGCCAGCAGCGGGAAGAGCGCGGCGGCCGTTTTGATCGGCAGAAGGTAGGCGGTGGCCATGCGCAGGACTATACGCCATGGGTATACATCGCGTGTATAGCGGATCGAGGCACAGCACATGACAAGGGCCCCGCCCCCGGAATCCGGGAAGCGGGGCCCTCGCCCACAAGCTCAGAGCCACAAGCTCAGAGCCACAGGCAAGCTCCGAGCCAAAGGCTCCGTGCCTCAGAAGCGGCGCGTGATCAGAGCGCGCTTGACCTCCTGAATGGCCTTGGTGACCTCGATGCCCCGCGGGCACGCCTCGGTGCAGTTGAAGGTGGTGCGGCAGCGCCAGACGCCGTCCTTGTCGTTCAGGATCTCCAGCCGCTGCTCACCGCCCTCGTCACGGGAGTCGAAGATGAAGCGGTGCGCGTTGACGATCGCCGCCGGGCCGAAGTACTGGCCGTCGTTCCAGAACACCGGGCACGAGGAGGTGCACGCGGCGCACAGGATGCACTTGGTGGTGTCGTCGAACCGCTCGCGGTCCTCGGCGGACTGCAGCCGCTCACGCGTCGGCTCATTGCCCGTCGTGATCAGGAAGGGCATCACATCGCGGTACGCCTGGAAGAACGGCTCCATGTCCACGATCAGGTCCTTGAGGACCGCGAGCCCCTTGATCGGCTCGACCGTGATGGGCTTCTCCGGGTTGATGTCCTTGATCAGCGTCTTGCAGGCCAGCCGGTTGCGGCCGTTGATCCGCATCGCGTCGGATCCGCAGATGCCGTGGGCGCAGGAGCGGCGGAAGGTCAGGGTGCCGTCCAGCTCCCACTTGACCTTGTGGAGACCGTCGAGGACGCGCTCCTTCGGATCCATGTCGATCTGGAAGTCCTCCCAGACCGCCTGGTCCGAGACCTCCGGGTTGAAGCGCCGGATCCGGAAGGTGACGGTGATCAGGTGGGAGGCGGTGGCGTCGGCCGCCTCGGGGGCCTGGTCGGACTTCTCGAGGGTGGGGGTGCTCATCAGTACTTACGCTCCATCGGCTGGTAGCGGGTCTGCACGACCGGCTTGTAGTCGAGGCGGATGGACTCGGAGCCGTCCGCGCCCACCTCTCGGTACGCCATGGTGTGCCGCATGAAGTTGACGTCGTCGCGGTTCGGGTAGTCCTCGCGGTAGTGGCCGCCGCGCGACTCCTTGCGGGCCAGCGCCGAGATCGCCATGACCTCGGCCAGGTCGAGCAGGTTGCCCAGCTCGATGGCCTCCAGCAGATCGGTGTTGAACCGCTTGCCCTTGTCCTGGACGCTGACGTTCTTGAACCGCGCCCGCAGGTGGCCGATCTCCTCGACGGCCTCCTTGAGCGTCTGCTCGGTGCGGAAGACCATGACGTTCTTGTCCATGGTCTCCTGCAGCGCCTTGCGGACCTCGGCGACCCGCTCGGTGCCGGTCGCGTCCCGCAGGTTCTCCACCTGGCTCTGGACGAACCCGGCCGGGTCCTCCGGAAGCTCGACGAAGTCGGCCCTGGCGGAGTACTCCGCGGCGGCGATGCCCGCCCGGCGGCCGAAGACGTTGATGTCGAGCAGCGAGTTGGTGCCCAGGCGGT
Organism: Streptomyces sp. NPDC007875; assembly: GCF_042868035.1. Lineage (NCBI taxonomy): Bacteria > Bacillati > Actinomycetota > Actinomycetes > Kitasatosporales > Streptomycetaceae > Streptomyces > Streptomyces sp. NPDC007875. Next base: position 332,123 of record NZ_JBIADZ010000007.1, read on the forward strand.
TGGCGCCGTGCACCGAGACGCAGGCGACCTCGCCGGCCGCGTACAGGCCCGGGACGACGGTGTCGTTGTCCGCCAGCACCTCGCCCTGGACGTTGGTCGGGATGCCGCCCATCGTGTAGTGCGCGGTCGGCTGGATCGGGATCGGGTCCGTGTACGGCTCGATGCCCAGGTACGTCCGCGCGAACTCGGTGATGTCGGGCAGCTTGGCGTCCAGCTGCTCCGGCGGCAGGTGGGTCAGGTCCAGATAGACGTGGTCGCCCTCCGGACCGCAGCCGCGGCCCTCACGGATCTCCGTGTAGATCGACCTCGACACCACGTCCCGGGATGCCAGGTCCTTCATGACCGGCGCGTACTTCTCCATGAAGCGCTCGCCGTCCTTGTTGCGGAGGATGCCGCCCTCACCGCGGGCGCCCTCCGTCAGCAGGATGCCCATGCGCCAGATGCCGGTCGGGTGGAACTGGAAGAACTCCATGTCCTCCAGCGGCAGCCCGCGCCGGTAGGCGACCGCCTGGCCGTCACCGGTGAGGGTGTGCGCGTTGGAGGTCACCTTGAAGAACTTGCCGCAGCCGCCGGAGGCGAAGACGACGGCCTTCGCCTGGAAGACGTGCAGCTCACCGGTGGCCAGCTCGTACGCCACCACACCGGCGGTGCGCTTGACCCCGTCGACCTCGGTCATCAGGAGGTCCAGGACGTAGAACTCGTTGAAGAACTCCACGCCCTCCTTGACGCAGTTCTGGTACAGCGTCTGGAGGATCATGTGGCCGGTGCGGTCCGAGGCGTAGCAGGACCGGCGGACCGGGGCCTCGCCGTGGTTACGGCTGTGGCCGCCGAAGCGGCGCTGGTCGATGGTGCCGTTCGGGGTGCGGTTGAACGGCAGGCCCATCTTCTCCAGGTCGAGGACGGAGTCGATGGCCTCCTTCGCCAGGATCTCGGCGGCGTCCTGGTCGACCAGGTAGTCGCCGCCCTTGATCGTGTCGAAGGTGTGCCACTCCCAGTTGTCCTCCTCGACATTGGCGAGGGCGGCGGCCATGCCGCCCTGTGCCGCGCCGGTGTGGGAGCGGGTCGGGTAGAGCTTGGTGAGCACCGCGGTGCGGCTGCGCTTGGTCGACTCGATGGCCGCGCGCATTCCGGCCCCGCCGGCGCCGACGATGACGGTGTCGTACTTATGGATCTTCATGAGTGGATACCTCAGCCCCGGGGCCTAGCGGATGTTCGGGTCGAAGGTGAAGATCACCAGAGTGCCGAGCACGATGGTGAATCCTGCCGCCGTGTAGAGCAGCGCCTTCAGCCACAGGCGGGTGTTGTCCCGCTCCGCGTAGTCGTTGATGATCGTGCGCAGGCCGTTCGCGCCGTGCAGCGTGGCGAGCCAGAGCATGATCAGATCCCATGCCTGCCAGAACGGCGAGGCCCAGCGGCCGGCCACGAAGGCGAAGCCAATCTTGGTGACACCGCCGTCCAGCACCAGCTGGATCAGCAGATGGCCCAGGACCAGGACGACCAGCAGGACGCCGGACAGGCGCATGAAGAGCCAGCCGTACATCTCGAAGTTCGTACGGGTCGCCCTGGGCGTCTTGCGGGTACGGGCCCGCGGCGGCTCGATGACCGGGGCCGGATGATCCACGTCGTACGCGCTGACCGCGTCGCTCGCGGGGGTGGTGGTCTCGGCGGACATGTGCGTCAGCTCCCGAACAGTTCGCGCAGCGTGTGCTGGAGGATCGGGTAGAAGGCACCGGCCATCAGCACGACCCAGATACCGACGACGCCCCAGAGCATCTGGCGCTGGTACCTCGCTCCCTTGGACCAGAAGTCGACGGCGATGACGCGAAGGCCGTTGAGGGCGTGAAACAGGATGGCGGCCACGAGGCCGTACTCCATCAGGTTCACGACGGGATTCTTGTAGGTGGCAACCACGTTGTCGTACGCCTCGGGCGAGACGCGGACCAGCGAGGTGTCCAGCACATGTACGAACAGGAAGAAGAAGATGAGGACGCCGGTGACTCGATGAGCCACCCAGGACCACATGCCTTCCCGGCCGCGATACAGCGTTCCAGCCGGCACGGAAAAACCCTCCGGAAGCGGATTTGGGGCCTGCCGGCTTCACGGTCGGTCGGGCCCGGCCGGGTACGGTCCACCGGCCCTGGACATCGTACCGACGTGCTGTCGGCAGGTTCGTCCGGGGGGCTCAGGTGTGATCTAACAAGCACGAACGGGCGATCATGCGATACGGAACCCGGATGCGTCCGGCAGACGGGAGGTGTTCGCGGCCAGCCGGACGAGCCTGCCGCGGGCGATGCGCCGCAGCTCCTCGGCGGTGTTGTCGCGCTCCCGCTCCCGCTCGTTGCCCAGCCGGTTCCGGATCCCGGTCAGCAGCCGGTCGAGCCGCTCCTCGGGCCGCAGACCATCCAGACAGATGACGAAAACGTGACCGAATCGACTCTCGTACGCATCGTGGGCGGCCTGGAGCGCGGTGTGCGCGGCCAGCGACCCCAGGCTCTCCGCGGGCGGCAGCTCATGGCCGACGACCGACTCGTCCGCGAGCGCCTCGTCCAGATCGGCCGGGGTGAGGTCATAGCTGGCCTCGTCCCCGGCGGCCAGCAGCGCCTCCAGATCGGGGTACGGGCGGTGGGCCACGATCAGCCGGGCCCAGCGACGGCTGCCGCAACAGGCGAGCAGCGCGGCCTCGGCCGCGTCGGCGGTGGCGGTGTTGAGCCGGTCGAGGCGGGAGGCGGCGGCGCGGGACCTGGACCTGGACAGCGTGGACTCCTCGGACACGCATGAGAGACGCGGGGAACGGGCGCCGCGCCCGGGAGAAGCGGACACCCGGGGCAGGCGTGGGAGACATGGGCTGGGCGCGTGAGCAGTACACGTTAACGAGGGGCGGGGACGGGGGGTCCGGGGGGAACGCGATATCACCCGAACGGGGAGGTTTTACTGCATGCGGTGGACGGCATTCGGGGCGCAGGGTGTTTTTCGGCCCCAAGGCGGCCGAATGCCCGAAGCGGGGAGGGCCTTAAGGAGGTACACCGCCATGGGATTGCCGCTCAGAGCCACCAAGGCGTCCTGCGTCCGCGGTCTCGTCGCGGGTGCCGTCGCCACCCTCGTCCTGGCGGCCCTCGGCTGCCAGCAGACGGACGGCGGCCAGGGCCAGGCCGGCACCCGCTCCTCGCCGGCGCACTCCGCGCACGCCACGACCGCCACCTCGGCGCGGTCTCCCTCCGCCTCGCCCCACGGAACGGCGGCCTCCGCCCCGCCGCGCACCATCCCCTCCGTCCGCGACTTCACCCCGGCCACGGGCCCGGGCTGGCGGCCCGGCAGCGGCAGCCGGGTGGTGGCCGACCCCGATGGCCCGCTCGCCGACGAGGCCCGCACCATCGCCGCGGAGCTGGGGCTGCGCACCGCCTCCGGCACCGCCCGCCGCGGTGATCTCTCCCTCGCCCTCGAGCCGGGGCAGAGCGGCGGCGGCGAGGCGTACACGCTGACGGTAGGCGGCGGCCGCGCCCGGATCACCGGCCCGGCCGACGCGGGCGTCTTCTACGGCACCCGCACCGTGAAACAGGCCCTGCGCTCCGGCGGCCGCCTCCCCGAAGGCGTGATCCACGACCGGCCCGCCCGAGCCCAGCGCGGCCTCAACCTGGACATCGCGCGCAAGTTCTTCTCGGCCGGGTGGATCGAGGCCCGGATGCGCGAGATGGCCGACCTCAAGCTCAACCAGCTGGCCCTGCACTTCTCGGACGACCAGGGCTTCCGCATACAGAGCACCAGCCACCCCGAGATCGTCTCGGCCCAGCACCTCACCAAGGCCCAGGTCCGGGAGATCGTCGCGCTCGGACGGCGGCTGCACATCACCGTCATCCCCGAGATCGACTCGCCGGGCCACCTCGGCGCCGTCATCAGGGCCCATCCGCAGCTCCAGCTGCGCAACGCGGGCGGCACCACGTTCCAGGGGTCCGTGGACATCTCCAGTCCGGCCGCGGCCCGCATCGTCGATCAGCTGATGCGCGAGTACGCCCCGCTCTTCCCCGGCCGCTGGTGGCATCTGGGCGCCGATGAGTACCTCGCGCTGACCGTCAAGGACCCCCAGGCGTCGTTCCCGAAGCTGGTGGCCGCCGCGAAGGCGAAGTACGGCCCCAACGCCCGGGTGCAGGACCTGGTCACCGGCTGGCTGAACGACCGGGCCCGGCTCGCGCGGCAGCTGGGCAAGCAGCCCAAGGCGTGGAACGACGGCTTCTTCGCCGGCGGCGTCGTCAAGCCCGACAAGAACATCGAGGTCGAGTACTGGACGGGACGGCTGAAGGAGACGGCCCGGCAGCCGCTGGAGTATCTGAAGGAGGGCCGCAAGGTGGTCAACCTCAACGACTCGTACCTCTACTACGTCCTCGGCGAGCCCGGCGGCTTCACCTACCCGACGGGCGAACGCATTTACGAGAGCTGGTCCCCCGCGGTACTCCGCAGCTCCACGCCCGTCGCCGACAAGTCCCTGACCGGACCGAACCGGATCCTCGGTGCCCGTTTCGCCATCTGGGGTGACCGGCCCGAGGCCCAGACGCCCGCACAGGTGGCCCAGGGCATCCGGCTGCCGCTCGCGGCGCTGGCCCAGCGGGTGTGGGATCCCGGGAAGCCGCCGCTGAACTGGTCCGACTTCACCCGGCTCGCCGAGCGGCTCGGGGTCTGAGCGCGGGGCCCGGGCGGGAGAGAAGAGGGAGAAAAGAAGGACGGTCGGGGCCGCCACCCCCCACAGGAGAGGCCCCGACCGTCGATCAGGGAGAGCCGTCGAAAGGCTCGCACCCCTTACAGCGTCGCACGCCTCGATTGCGTCACACCTCCCCTTGCACGAAACCGGGGACCTCACCCCGCGTCCAGGGTCCGTTCCGCTCTGGACTTGACCGGTCGGATGCCCGTAACGTGCAGGTCCGCGCTCTGGGCGCGGTCGGAGGCTTTATTTTCTCGCGTGGCCCGCAGCGGGCCACGTTCCCAGGGGGACTCAAAAGACCATGTATCCGTGTGGGAACTGCCGCGCTGTCGCCGTCGGCCCCGACGGGCGCTGTGCCGCATGCGGGACGTACCAGCAGCAGCTGCAGCAGCTCTCCGCGCCGCCGCAGCAGCCGTCCGTCCCGCCGCAGGTGCCGCCGACGCCCGGCGGCTACCCGGCTGCCCCGCCCATGGGTATGCCGACCGGCGGGGTCGATCTGCGGCGCGGGCTTTCCACCACGCTCGTCGCGCTGTTCGGCGTGGCGCTGCCGGCGCTCATCTTCCTCTTCGTGGGGCGCTCCGGCCAGTACAGCGTGATCGGGGACATGCTGGACGCGGTCGAGGGCAAGTCCGTCTCCATCACCGAGGACGATCTCAACGACGCCGACGACCTCTTCACCACCGCGCAGATCATCTACTCGCTGCTCACCGTCGCGATCGCCGTGGTCTGGGCGATCTGGTTCCGGCGGCTGCGGCTGAACGCCGAGGTCTTCGCGCCCGGCCAGCACCGCTTCAGCAGCGGCTGGGCGGCCGGTTCATGGTTCACCCCCGTCGTCAACTTCTGGTTCCCCAAGCAGATCGCCAACGACATCTGGCGCGCCAGCTCCCCGCAGGGGCCGCACGCGGTCAGCCGCGGTCTGCTCAACGGCTGGTGGGTCACCTGGATCGTCGCGCTGGTCACCAACGCCATCGGTGGTATCCGCTACAACCTGCTGCGGGGCAAGGTGGAGGGCGACGGCTACGCCCCCTCTCCCTCCGAGGCCAAGAGCGACATCGAGAGCCTGCACTCCATCCTGGCCTTCGACATGTTCGCGATCGTGATCTTCATGGCCGCGGCGGTCCTCGCGCTACTGCTGGTCCGGCAGATCACCGCGATGCAGGAGCAGCGCGCCTCGCTGCCCCCGCAGATGGCCGGCCCGGCGCCGTACGGGATGCCGGCGCCGAACCCGTACGGCGCCCCGGCGCCCGGACCGGCCCCGTACGGTGCCCCGGCCCCCGGGCCCGGCTCGTACGGCGCCCCCCAGATGCCGCCGACCCCGCCACCCGGCCAGCCCGGTCAGCAGTACCCGCCCTTCGGGCAGGGCTAGCCCGCGGCTACACCGGAATCGACTGGACCACGGATTCTCCGAGTGGGGCAGGAAGAGAGCGTGCAGGCGGACGACGCGGAACTGACCGCCGCGGTACTCGCGGCGCAGGAAGGGGACGAGACCGCCTTCCGGACCGTCTACCGGTCCGTGCACCCTCGCCTCCTCGGCTATGTGCGCACGCTGGTCGGTGACGGAGACGCGGAGGACATCACCTCCGAAGCATGGCTGCAGATCGCCCGTGACCTGCAACGCTTCAGCGGAGACGCCGACCGTTTCCGGGGCTGGGCGGCCCGAATAGCCCGCAATCGCGCACTGGACCACATACGGATGCGCGGCCGCCGCCCGGCCATCGGCGGCGACGAGTCGGAGCTGGAGTTCCGCGCCTCCGACGCGGACACGGCCGGTGAGGCGATGGAGGCCCTCGGCACCGGCCGGGCGCTCGGGCTGATCGCCCAGCTGCCACAGGACCAGGCCGAGGCGGTGGTGCTCCGGGTGGTCCTCGGCCTCGACGCCAAGAGCGCGGCCGCGGTGCTCGGCAAGCGGCCGGGGGCGGTGCGCACGGCCGCCCACCGGGGTCTGCGGCGGCTCGCGGACTTGATCGGCCCGGCGGCGGGGGACGATCCGGCGGTGCTCGAGGGGATCCCGGGGCAACGTGAGTCACACGGCGGCGGCGCAACCAAGCCGGGTGTGGCGAAGTCTGCTGGTGTGACGGATTCACGCGCGCCAACGCAGAAGGACATGTGATGGCCGAAGACCACCGCTACAGCTGGCTGGATGACAGTGCCGCGGAGCGGTTGCTTCGCGGCGAACCGGTCGAGGGGCAGCCCGGGGCTCCCGACGGCCGGGGCGACGAGTCATATGCCGAAGCGGAGCGGTTGGCGGCAGTACTCAGCGCCGTCGCCGGAGCGGGCCGCCCGGCGGCCCCCTCCGACGCGTCCGCGCTTCCGGGCGAGGAAGCGGCCATGGCCGCCTTCCGGGCGGCCCGGGTCGAGGCCGAAGCGGATGCCGTCGCCGAGCCGGGGGTGACCCGGCGGCCGCAGCGGATCCGGCAGTTCAGAGAGAGACAGCCGCGGCTGCGCCGCCCGCTGCGGGCGGGCATGATCGCGATGGTGGCCGGCTGTGCGCTGGGCGGTTTCGCGGTCGCGGCCGCGGCGGGCGTGCTGCCCACCCCGTTCGGGCCGAGCCACCACACTCCGGGCCCCTCGGTGAGCATGTCGGACGCCGGACCCGGCGGGGAATCCGCCCATCCGGACATCTCCGAGGACGGCGGTACGACGGCGCCCGGTCCCAGTGGTTCAGGCGACAACGATGCCAGCGATGTGGGTTCGAACGGTGCCCAGGGCGGAACCGTCACCTCCGATCCGGGGGGCGGCGACAAGGGCAAGGAGGGGGACGCCTCCTCCAAGGGGAAGCACAGCACCCCGAGATGGGCCCTCCGCGTCTGCCCCCGGTACCTGGCCGCGGAGCTGGCGGGCGTGGACCTCGACAAGAAGTCGCTGAAGAAGCTGACGAAGGCGGCCGGCAGCGCGTCCGCCATCCACGGCTACTGCACCCAGATCCTCGCCGACGACAGCACGGACACCCCGCGCAGCGACGACAGCGGCGAGAGCACGGACAATGGTGGCGGCGACAACAGCACCGACAGCGGTTCGGACAACGGCGGCGGCATCGGTGGCTCCGACGGCTCCGGCTCCGGTGACGGCGGCGGTTCGGACAGCGGCGGCGACTCCGGTGGCGATTCGGGAAAAGGTGGCGGGGACGACACCACAGTCCCCCAGCCCCCGCCTCCGCCGGGCGACACCACCGGCACCACAGGCACGCCGAGCGCCACCACGACACCGACGCCCGCAGATGACTCCACGGCGTCAACGGACCCGGTGACGGCCACGGAAACGGGTGCCGACTGAGACTCCGGCACCCAGGTGTGACGTTTTTTTCAGCGGTGACGCTGAAAGAAATGGGCCGACTGGTCATCGGCCGCGCGGGAGCCGAGGTTCCCCCCGTACCGACGGCTCCGCGCATTCGGCGCGGGCAGAGCACGTTCCCCCGGCTCTGCCCGCGCCGCCCCTCTTTTTTGGGGCTCGGTTCACTCGCCGGAAGACCCCAGCCCCGGAAGCACTACGGCGCCCGTCGGCTTGCCCCCTGCCGCTGGGACGTGCGCACCGCAGACCGATAGGGCCTACTTGTAGACCACGACCTTGTCGCCCGCCCTGACCTTCCCGAAGAGCGCAGCGATCTTCTTCTTGTCGCGAACGTTCACACAGCCGTGCGAGGCGCCGCTGTAGCCGCGGGCGGCGAAGTCCGACGAGTAGTGCACCGCCTGACCGCCGCTGAAGAACATCGCGTACGGCATCGGGGTGTGATAGATCGTCGACACATGGTCCCGGCTCTTGAAGTTGACCTGGAACAGCCCCTCCCGGGTCGGGGTGTACTCCGAGCCGAAGCGCACATCCATCGCCGACACCACCCGCCCGCTGACCATCCAGGCCAGGGTGCGGCTGGTCTTGCTGATGCACAGCACCCGGCCGGTCAGGCACCGCGGATCCGGCTTGGCCAGCGGAAGAGTGGTCGGCGGATACAGCTGGTCGCGCGTGGGCGCCTTGGTCGCCGAGCGCAGTGAGGTCCAGGTGCGCCGGCTCACCGAGCCGGTGACCGAGAGGCCGTGGCCCCGCTGGTACGCGCTGACCGACGCCTGCGTGATCGTGCCGTAGTAGCCCGTCGGGTTCCGGTTGAAGAGGCCGAGCGCGCGCAGCCGCGCCTGGAGTTCGCGCACCCGGTCCCCGCTGGTGCCGACGGCGATCACGGGCGGGGCCACCCTCGGCGCGGTGCGCCGCGGTGTGACGGGCGTCGTGGTGCGCGTCGGGGGCGCCAGGACCCGCTTGGGCTTGGCCGTGTGCGTGAACGTGCGATGCGGCCGGGGCGTCTCCCGCGCGGGTGTGCTCGTACTGGCCCGGGCCTGCGGTCTTTCCTGCCCCCGGCCGTCCACGGTCGCTTCCCCCGCCCGGCACCCCGCGACCAGTGCCGCCGCCGTGGCCGTGGCCAGCGCCGTGCCGACCACCGCTGTCCGGTGCATCTGAACCCCCCACTCGCTGATCTTTTTGCTCTGAATGCTTCCCGAAGCTGCCAGGAGGCGAACATCGACGCATGCTGTGAACAAGGCCCCGTACCGGGAGAACGCCCGGTATCAGCCACCAGGAGGCGTGGACCCATGGCGCGCGAGTCGGAGTCGGGATTCCCCGTCGAGCCGGTGTACGGGCCCGGCGCGCTGAGCGGCTGGGATCCGGCCGGGCGGCTGGGCGAGCCGGGGGAGTACCCCTTCACCCGCGGGGTCTATCCGACGATGTACACCGGCCGCCCCTGGACGATGCGGCAGTACGCGGGGTTCGGCACCGCCACCGAGTCCAACGCCCGCTACCGGCAATTGATCGAGCACGGCACCACCGGACTGTCGGTGGCCTTCGATCTGCCGACCCAGATGGGCTACGACTCCGACGCACCGCTCGCGCACGGCGAGGTCGGCAAGGTGGGCGTGGCCATCGACTCGATCGAGGACATGCGGGTGCTGCTGGGAGCCATTCCGCTGGACCGGGTCTCCACCTCCATGACCATCAACGCGCCCGCGGCCCTGCTGCTGCTCCTCTACCAACTCGTGGCCGAGGAGCAGGGCGTGGCCGGGAGCCGGCTGACCGGCACCATCCAGAACGACATCCTCAAGGAGTACATCGCCCGCGGCACCTACATCTTTCCGCCCGGCCCCTCGCTGCGGCTGGTCGCGGACATCTTCAAGTACTGCAAGGCCGAGCTGCCGAAGTGGAACACCATCTCGATCTCCGGCTACCACATGGCGGAGGCCGGGGCCTCGCCCGCGCAGGAGATCGCCTTCACCCTGGCCGACGGCATCGAGTACGTCCGTACGGCCGTCGCGGCGGGGATGGACATCGACGACTTCGCACCCCGGCTCTCCTTCTTCTTCGTCTCCCGCACCACGCTGCTGGAGGAGGTCGCCAAGTTCCGCGCCGCGCGCCGGATCTGGGCGCGGGTGATGCGGGAGGAGTTCGGCGCCCGCGATCCGAAGTCCCAGATGCTGCGCTTCCACACCCAGACCGCGGGCGTCCAACTCACCGCCCAGCAGCCCGAGGTGAACCTCGTACGCGTCGCCGTCCAGGGCCTGGCCGCCGTGCTCGGCGGCACCCAGTCGCTGCACACCAACGCCTTCGACGAGGCCATCGCGCTCCCGACCGGCACCTCCGCCCGGCTGGCGCTGCGCACCCAGCAGGTGCTGGCGTACGAGACCGATGTGACGGCGACCGTGGACCCCTTCGCGGGCTCCTACGCCGTCGAGTCGCTGACCGACGCCGTCGAGGCGGCGGCCGTCGATCTGATGCGGCGGGTTGAGGACCTGGGCGGTGCGGTGGCCGCCATCGAGCGGAACTTCCAGAAGGAGGAGATCGAGCGCAGCGCCTACCGGATCGCCCAGCAGACGGACGCGGGCGAACGCGTGGTGGTCGGCGTCAACCGCTTCCAGCTCGAGGAGGAGGCTCCGTACGAGCCGCTGCGGGTGGACCCGGAGATCGAGGCCCGGCAGCGCGACCGGCTCGCCCGGCTGCGCGCCGAACGCGACCGCTCGGCGGTGGGCGCGGCGCTGTCGTCCCTGCGGAAGGCCGCCGAGAGCGAGGCGGGCACGGCCAATGTGCTGTACCCGATGAAGGACGCGCTCGCGGCGCGGGCCACGCTTGGTGAGGTGTGCGACGCGCTGCGGGAGGTGTGGGGGACGTACAAGCCGGTGGACGCGTTCTGAGGCGGCCGGGGCCGGCCCGGGGCGGGTCCGGGGCGGTTGTCAGGGGGTTGGGTGACACTGGAGCCATGTCGTCGTCACCCCGCCGCGCCTGCCCGGTCTGCACCCGTGAGATCGCGGTCGTCGGTGGGCGCTTCGCCCGCCATGACCCGCCGGGGCGGCGCTCCGCCCTTGAGCTGATCTCCTGCCCCGGTTCGCGGCGGATGGCGCCGCTGCTGACCACCCCGCCGAAGCTCTTCGGGGAGGACGAGCCACCGACGCCGGGGCAGCAGTCGCTCTTCTAGCCTGCGGCGGGTCTGTCCCTTCCCGCAGTATCGATACGCGCTCCGCCGCGTGGCGGGGCTCCGCCCAGACCCCGCGGCCGAGCCCTTGGCAGCGGGGCCGAAACTGGGGCTCCGCCCCCGCCCCGGGGCCCGGGGCGGATCCCCTGGCGGCGGGCACGGGTGGGGAGGGTGCCCGCTTCCCCGCCGCCTCCCGAAACTGGGGCTCCGCCCCAGCCCCCGGGGCCAGGCTGGCCCAGCGCCCAGGCTCCGTCGTCCTGGCGTGCCGGTGCGCTGGGGGTGTCCGGGGATCTGGCCCGGACCTCGGGGTCCAGGGGCGGAGCCCCTGCCACGCGGCGGAGCCACAGATCGATGCTGCGGGAAGGGGCGGGGTGGGGAAGACCCGCCGGATCCGGCGCCCCAGCGCCCCGCTACGGCGCGTCCACCAGCCGGGAGGCGAGCGTCACCCCCGGGCCGGCGTCCGTCAGGGCCTCCATGAGCTGGTCGCCGGCGGCCTTCAGCGCCGTGTCGTCCATCGGCCCCAGCGCGTCCAGCACGAACATCGCCCGCGTGGTGGCGTGGGTGAGCCGGGTGCGGGTGCACTGGCGCCAGTTCCAGCGGCGGCAGGTGACGCCCGCCTCGTCCCGCCAGACCACCTCGCCGGGCGCCGGGTGCTCCACCACGGGCTCGCCCCCGGCCGTCGTCTCGAAGGTCTCGTCGCCCTCGGCGCGCACGAGCCGGGCCGCGCCCACGTAGTGGTCGAGGTCCTCGCCGCCCAGGGGGATCACATGCCCGACCGAGATCGCGTTGTAGATGTCGGTCAGCCGGTCCACCCGGGGCAGCCCGGCGGGCGCGCGCCGCAGCAGTGCCTCCGCGCTGGGCCGGGTGCGCTGGGGCTTCGCCCCGAAGGCGCGGAACGCCTCGCGCCAGGCGGCCAGATGCGGATGCTCCTCCACCGGCCCGTCCCCGAACCGCTCCCGCGCCGCCTGCTCGGCGTCGGCCAGCAGCCGCTCGCTCAGCTCGTCGCTCGGCCCGGGACGCAGCCCCTCGGCGGTGATGAGCAGCGCCCGGTAGTCGGGGCGCAGGGCGTGCACGGCGGGGTCGATGGCGGCGGAGTCCAGCCAGCCTGCGGCGTCGTTCGTCATGCGGTCCACTATGGCATACGGTGCGGTGCAGTGTGATGTACGGGCGCTGGGGTCACCCCGTGCGGGCGCTGGGGCCACCCCCACCCCGGAGACGGTGGGCGGCCTGATGGTGGCGTACGGCCGGGAGCGGCACGCTCTTCGGCATGACCACACGTACTTCCGACTCCGGCCCCCGCCGCCGGGCCCTGCTGGCCGCCACCGCGCTCGCCACCGTAGGCGTGGGTTCGGCCCAGCCGAAGGCGGTCGCCGCCCCGGCCGCCCGGCGGGTGCGGCTGACGCTGCCCGCGCCCACCGGGCCGTACCCCGTGGGCACCGTCTCCCACCGCCTCGTCGATCAGGACCGGCCCGATCCCTGGGTCGCCTCCCGGCCGTCGCGCGAACTGATGGTCAGCGTCCGCTATCCGGCTCGGGACGTCGAGCGGTATCCGCGCGCCGCGCAGTTGCTGCCGGGTGAGGCGGCCGGCTTCGACCGGCTGAACAACTTCGGGGGCGTGCCGAAGGGCCGTGTCGACTGGGCGGCGACGCGCACCTTCGCGCACCAGGAGGCCCCGCCCGCGAGGGCGCGCCGGGGCGCCGCGCGCCCGGTGGTGCTCTACTCGCCCGGCGTCGGCGACCCGCGCTCGCTGGGCACCACGCTCACCGATGAGCTGGCCTCGCGCGGCTATGTCGTGATCTGTGTCGACCACACCTACGACGGGTCGGCGGTCGAGTTCCCGGATGGCCGGGTCGAGACCAGCAGGCTGCCGGAGGAGTACGAACGCGCCAAGCGCGAGGGCACGGTCGTCGCACTGCTGCGGAAGACCTGTGCGGTGCGGGTGGCGGATCTTCGCTTTGTCCTCGACCGGCTGGAGACGCTCGCCCCGATGCCGCTCGACCGGTCCGCCATCGGTGCGTTCGGGCAGTCGGCGGGCGGTTTCGCGGCCCTTCAGGCGATGCACGACGACCGGAGGATCGCGGCGGCCGCGAATCTGGACGGGGTGCTGGCGTACGTCGAGGGGGACCAGGACCCCGGCCCCCTCTCCACGGTCGCCGCGGATGGGGTGGACCGTCCCGTGCTGGCCATGGGCAAGGACGGAAACGACCACCACACCGTGCCGTCGTGGGCCGCGCTGTGGGAGCACAGCTCGGGCCCGCGCCTCGATCTGACGCTGCTCGGTTCGGACCATGCGACCTACACCGACGCCACGTCGATGCTGCCGCGGATCGCCGCGCGGCTCGGTCTGCCGGAGAAGGTGGTGACCGACGCGATCGGCACGGTCGCCCCGCAGCGGGCGGTGGCCGTGCAGCGCGCGTATGTCCCGGCGTTCTTCGACCGCGAGTTGCGCCACCGCGATGACGCGGGGCTGCTTGACGGGCCGTCGGCCCGCTACCCGGAGGTGCGATTCGTCGGCTAGGCCCCCGGTCCGGGCCCGAGCCCCCGGTCCGGGCCCGGTCCGGGCCGAGTACGTCTAGAACAGTCCGAGCTGGGTGATGAGCAATGCGAGGACGACGACGAGCGACCAGCCGAGCAGATGCTCCAACAGGTGATCCTCGCCGTCGGAGGGGCCTCCGGTGCGGGAGTGGAGGCCGGTGCGGCGCGCCGCGATGTCGGTCATGCGGGTGTCCTCTGTGCTCAGCGATGATCGTGATGAAAGTGATGAAACGGGTCATCACCGTTGCTCAGGGTGCGCGGAGCAGCCGCCAGGGGTAAAGGGGAAGTGGCCGAACTCACCCGAGGAGGACCACGGTGACCAGCGTCATTCCCAAGGGTCTGGGCGAGCAGATCCGCGCCCTGGCCGGAGGCGAGGTGACCTCCCATGCGCTGGTCGAGCAGGCGCTCGAGCGCATCGCCGAGACCCAGCCCTCCCTGAACGCCTTCCGCCGCATCCGCGCCGAGGCCGCCCTGCGCGAGGCCGCCGAGGCCGACCGGCGGCTGGCGGCGGGAGAGCGGCTGCCGCTGCTCGGCGTGCCGCTCGCGGTCAAGGACGATACGGATGTGGCGGGCGAGCCCACCGCCTTCGGCTGCTGCGGCGACTTCCCGGCCAAGGTCGAGGACGGCGAGACGGTGCGGCGGCTGAGGGCGGCCGGAGCCGTGATCGTCGGCAAAACCAACACCCCCGAGCTGGGCCAGTGGCCGTTCACCGAGGGCCCGGCCTTCGGCGACACCCGCAACCCCTGGAACCCGGAGTACACCCCCGGCGGCTCGTCCGGCGGCGCCGCGGCCGCCGTCGCCGCCGGTCTGGTCCCCGCCGCGCTCGGCTCCGACGGCGCGGGCTCGGTCCGTATCCCCGCCGCCTGGACGCACCTGATCGGCATCAAGCCCCAGCGCGGCCGGATCTCCACCTGGCCGGAGGCCGAGTCCTTCAACGGCATCACCTGCAACGGCCCGCTCGCCCGTACGGTCGCCGACGCGGCGCTGCTGCTGGACGCCGTGAGCGGCAACCGCGAGGGGGATCTGCACTGCCCGGAGCCGGTGGATGTGCTGTCCGCGGTGGGCCGTGACCCGGGGCGGCTGCGGATCGCCCTCTCGTTCAAGACGGCCTTCACCGGCACCCCGAAGAGGCTGGACCCGCTCGTGCGGGCCTCGGTCGTCCGGCTCGCCGAGCGGCTGGCGGCCCTCGGCCATGAGGTCGTGGAGGCCGAGCCGCGCTACGGACTCGTGGGCTTCTCGTTTCTGCCGCGCGCCACGGCCGGGCTCTTCGAATGGTCCGGCCGCGTCCCCGATCCGCTGCTGCTCGACATCCGCACCCGCCACGCCGCCCGCAACGGCCGGCTGCTGGGCGGCGCCGCGCTGCGGTGGGCGCGGTCGTACGAGGAGCCGCTGCGGCGCCAGGTCGGGGCGATCTTCCAGCGCTTCGACGTCGTCCTCTCCCCGACGACGGCCACGCCCCCGCTGCGGATCGGCGCGATGGCCGCGCTGTCGGGCTGGCAGACCGATCGGGCCATGATCGCGGCATGTCCGTACGCCTGGCCGTGGAATGTGCTGGGGTGGCCCGCGATGAACGTCCCCGCCGGGTTCGCCGACCCCGAGCGCACGCTGCCGCTGGGCGCCCAGTTCCTCGGCCCGGCCAACAGCGAGCCCGTGCTGATCTCGCTGGCGGCCCAGTTGGAGGCCGACCAGCGGTGGTACGAGCGCTGGCCCCAGGTGTCCCGCCCCGGCCCGCAGTGACCCTTCTCTCATACTTTTCAGACATACCCGCTTGAGAGAGAAATGCCAGGCCACGGCTACCTCCGGTAATGAGGAGGGCGCCATCTCGCGTGGTCACAAGCGTGCGAACGCATCGCTACACTTCCGCCACATGGTGAAGAGGGTGACCGAAAAGCGTCGGAGAAGAAAACAGAAGGGTCAGATATTCGTCAATGCCTCCGGCGGCCGGAGGCAGCTTCTGGCGCTCGCGGCGTTGGCCGTCGGCTGTGCCTGCGTCGGTTATCTGCTGCTGCTCGTGGCGGCCCTGTCCGGTGTGCTGTGGCAGGACGACCAGGAGCCGCCCAGGACCGCCGAGCGGTCCACCACCGGCAGCGCCCCGACCGCGGAGCCCTGGCCCAGTTCGTACACCTTCGGGACCGTGGTGACCGACCCCCTTGTCGCAGACTCACCGTCCCGGGGCGGCCCCTGGTGAGCAGGCACGCACACCGCCCCGAGCCGCGCGGCCACTGGCTGCTGCTGATCGTCGTCGTCTCCGCGGTCGCCGCCGCACTGGTGTTCGAAGGCTGGACCACCCACGAGGTCGCCTCCCAGCCGACGCGCCGCCCCTGTACGAGTCCCATCCCGAAGGTGGCCGACACCGGGAAACCGGTGGTGCGCATCGACGGCGGCAGGGTGCAGACGGCCGGGATGCCGGCTCGCACCGTCGCCCTCACCTTCGACGGGGGACCAGACCCCGTATGGACCCCACGGCTGCTGCACCTGCTGCGCACCCATCACGCGCACGCCACCTTCTTCCTCTCCGGCGTCCAGGCGGCCCGCCACCCCGAACTGGTGCGCCGCATCCGCGACGCGGGCCATGAGATCGGCTCGCTCACCTACACCGGCTCCGACCTGGGCTCGGCTTCCGCCGTGCGCACCCGGCTGGAGCTGTCCCTCACCCAGACGGCGCTGGCGGGCAGCGCGGGGACCACCACCAAACTGCTGCGGCTGCCACTCACCAGCCAGGCCGACACGATGTGCGGCGGCGAGTGGACGGC
This sequence comes from Streptomyces sp. NPDC007875, assembly GCF_042868035.1. Lineage (NCBI taxonomy): Bacteria > Bacillati > Actinomycetota > Actinomycetes > Kitasatosporales > Streptomycetaceae > Streptomyces > Streptomyces sp. NPDC007875. The sequence continues at coordinate 348,543 of NZ_JBIADZ010000007.1, forward strand.
CGCCCGACGCGCCGCCGAGCAGGGGTATCTGCTGGTGGCGGCCGACCGGCCGGAGCGGAAGCCGGAGCAGGGTGTCGTCCAGCAGTACAGCCAGACGGACAGCGCCTACAGCGAGATCAAGAAGCTCTTCCGGAACCGGAAGATCGAGAAGTACACGACGGTGTCCGAGGGGCTCGGCCAGGCCCCGCTCAGCACCCCCGCCTCCACCGTCGGCGAGTTGCAGGGCAAGGCGCTGCTCCAGGTCCAGGCGATCGGGCACGGCTTCGTCCAGGGCATGACCTGGGTGCTGGGCATCGCGGGCGCACTGGCCCTGCTGCGGCTGGTGCTGATCGTCTTCTTCGCGCGGGCCCATGTCCGGCGCCTGCACCGCTTCCGGCCCGGCTCGCCCAGGTTGCGCGAGGTCAACGAGCCGGTGACGGTGCTCGTCCCCGCCTACAACGAGGAGGCGGGCATCGAGACCACCGTGCGGTCACTGCTCGCCTCCACTCACCGATGGCTTCAGATCATCGTGATCGACGACGGCTCGACCGACCAGACCGCGGACCTCGCCACCTGGATCGACGATCCCCGCGTCTCGGTGATCCGCCAGCCCAACGCGGGCAAGGCGGCCGCCCTCAACACCGGCCTGGTCCACGCCCAGTACGACATCGTGGTGATGGTCGACGCCGACACCGTCTTCGAACCGGAGGCCATCCACCAGCTCATCCAGCCGCTCGCCCACCCGGCCATCGGCGCGGTGAGCGGCAACACCAAGGTGGGCAATCGCCGTCGGATGCTGGGCCGGTGGCAGCATCTGGAGTACGTCTTCGGCTTCAACCTCGACCGCCGGATGTACGAGGTGCTGGAGTGCATGCCGACCGTGCCCGGCGCGATCGGCGCCTTCCGGCGGGACGCGCTGATGGGCGTCGGTGGGGTCAGCGAGGACACTCTCGCCGAGGACACCGATCTCACGATGGCCCTGTGGCGGGCCGGTTGGCGGGTGGTGTACGAGGAGTCCGCGATCGCCTGGACCGAGGTGCCCACCTCCCTGCGCCAGCTGTGGCGGCAGCGGTACCGCTGGTGCTACGGCACGCTCCAGGCCATGTGGAAGCACCGCCGCGCCCTCCGCGAGGTCGGCCCGGCCGGGCGCTTCGCCCGCCGAGCGCTGCCCTACCTCCTCCTCTTCCAGGTGGTGCTGCCGCTGCTCGCCCCTATCGTGGACGTCTTCGCCCTGTACGGCGTGGCGTTCGCCGATCCCCTGGAGTCGATCGGGGTGTGGCTCGTTTTCCTCGTGGTGCAGCTGCTCGGCGCCGGATACGCGCTGCGGCTGGACAAGGAACGGCTGCGGGCGCTGTGGGCGATGCCCTTCCAGCTCCTCGTCTACCGGCAGTTGATGTACCTCGTGATCATCCAGTCCGTGGTCAGCGCCCTGTTCGGTACCCGGCTGCGCTGGCACCGCATGCAGCGGAGCGGCTCCGCCGGGGAACAGCGGACGGTCGGACCGGCCGCGCGTCAGGGTCTGTCATGAGCAGGGGACGGAGAACCATGTCGAACGACGCCGACGAGCCCGCCCCCGGCCGCCGGTGGCCCCGGCGGCTGCGACGCACGGTGGTCGTCGTGCTCGCGGTGGTCCTGGTCGGGGCCGCCTCCACGTACGGCTGGGCCTGGTCCCAGCTGAACAACGACGTCGACCTGGCCAAGGTCGAGCACCGCCCCGCGCCGGGCAAGGGCACCAACTACCTCATCGTGGGCTCCGACAGCCGTGACGGCCTCTCCCCGGACGACAAGAAGACGCTGCACACCGGCTCGGCCGAGGGCCGCCGCACCGACTCCATGATGGTGCTGCACACCGGCGCCCACGGCGCCACGATGGTGAGCCTGCCGCGTGACTCATGGGTGACCCTCCCGCCGTTCACCTACCCCATGACCGGTAAGCGTCCCGGGCCGTCGAAGAACAAGCTCAACGCCGCGTTCTCGCTGGGCGGTCCCGAACTGCTGGTGCGCACCATCGAGTACAACACCGGGCTGCGGATCGACCACTACGCGGAGATCGGCTTCGCGGGCTTCGTCAACGTGGTCAACTCGGTGGGCGGCGTCCGGATGTGCCTCGACAAGCCCGTCAAGGACAAGAAGTCGGGCGCCGATTTGAAGGCGGGCTGTCAGATGCTGGACGGCCGCCAGGCCCTGGCCTTCGTCCGCCAGCGCCACCAGGAGGCCAACGGTGACCTCGGCCGCAGCCAGAACCAGCAGAAGTTCCTGTCCGCGCTGGCAAAGCGGGCCGCGCAGCCGGACCAGGTCTTCGTCCCGTGGAAGTCCCTGCCGACCGTCGGCGCGGGCCTCGACACGCTCATCGTGGACAAGGACACGGACCTGCGGACGCTGGTGTCTTTGTTCAAGGCGATGAAGCGGGTCTCGGGCGGCAGCGGCAACCGGTTGAACGTCCCCGTGGCTGGTCGCGGGGTCGCCACGTCCAAGGGCGACGCGCTGAAGTGGGACCAGGGGCGGGCGAAGCGGCTCTTCGAGCGGTTGCGGAACGATCAGCCGGTCGGCGCCCGCCGCGACTAGGGGTGACCGGTGGGTCTTTCCCCTCCCCGCCCCTTCCCGCTGCCGGGAAGGGGCCGGGAGGGGAGCAGCCCGCCGCAGGCGACACGGTCCGTCGGGCCCCTAGCTGTTGCTGGCGTAGGTCACGAACGCGGTCCAGGCGGTGGGGGTGACGGCGAGTTGGGGGCCGTTGGGGTTCCTGGAGTCGCGGATGTGGATGGTGGCGGGGGTCGCGGCGACCTCTACGCAGTCGTTGCTGGCCCGAGGCGCCGCGCGAGTGCGGGCACGGGCTGCTGCTGGTCGATGAGTTGGCCGACCGGTGGGGTGTCGTACCCGAGTTGATCGGCAAGGCGGTGTGGGCGGAGATCGGGACCCGAGGTGACCCGCCTGTCACTGGTGGGTGTTTGACTTCCCGGATGGACCCTGAGGCTACGTTTTCCGCCCTGCATGACTTCTGTGCCGAGCGACTCGGCGCCCCCTTGGCCGCGCGCCTCGTACGTCTCGCCCGGCCCGGTTTCGAGCTCGCCGAGGCCGGGCCGGGCGAGGTGGCCGGACACAGTCGATTCGGTGGCCGGGCGATGCTCGAGCCGGGCACGCCGTGGCCGGACTGTGAGGGCGTACCGCTGAGCCTGCTCGCCGTCCTTGACACCGACGCCTTGGCCCCCTGGCTCGGTGGCCTTCTCCCCACTGGGACGGGCTTGCTGAACTTCTTCTCCCTCGACTCCGAATCGGAGCGGTGCGATCCCGCCGCCCTTGAAGTGTCGCTCAAGATGGACCTCACCGACCCGCGGCTGGGGGCGGTCATCCCGGCCCGTTCCGCCCACGCCGTGGAGACGGACGCACCGGCCCGGTCGAGCGTCTTCGAGCCGGTCGCGTGGGCGGCGTCACCCGGGTTCGCCTTCCCCGACACGTGGGACCCGGCCTGGGACACGGTCGACCTGGGATCCGTGGTCGACCGCATGCCCGTTTACGAGATTACCGACCTGCTCCCCGGCTGGTCGGAGCAGCCGTATGCGCTCCACGCCGAGGACATGGCCTTCGGCTGGCCGCTGTTCCCCACGGGATCCTCGCCGACGCTGCCGGACGGCGAAGATTCGAGCCATTACCACCACTTGCTTCAGTTGTCCGGGCAGGACGAGTGGTGGATCGGCGGCGACGGCGGCTGGATGCACTGGTCGATTCCCGCCGACGCACTGCGTGGTGGCGACTTCAGTCGGGCGATCCCGACACCGGACATCTGGTGACGTCCGGGATCGTGGCGATCCGTCGGACACCTATACGGGCGGCCAGTTGCGCAGCGCCATGTCGGCCACCTGCTGCAGGTCGTCACGCGTAGCGCCGCTGGCCGCTTGGACGGCCATGCCGTTCGCCACGGTCATGAGGTAGCGGGCGAGCACTCCGGGATCGGTGTCGGGTGGCAGGTCGCCTTCGTCGACGGCCCGCCGGAACCGGTCGCGTAGGCGGGCCGTGCCCTCGTTGCGCCAGGCGGTGAGGGCTTCGCGGGCGTTGCGTCCGGGGTCGCCGGCGGCGAGGGAGCCCTGGACGCCGAGGCATCCGGCCGGGCAGCCGGGGCGGGTGTTGGCCCGGACGGAGCCGTCCAGGAACGCGGTGGCCACCTGCCGGGCGGTCGGTTCCCGCATGGCCCGCTCCGCGTACGCGGCGGGGCCCTCGGTGTAGCGCTCCAGGGCCTTGCGGAACAGATCCTCCTTGTTGCCGAAGGCCGCGTACATGCTGGTGCGGGTGATGCCCATGGCGCTGGTCAGGTCAGTGAGGCTGGCGCCTTCGTAGCCCTGCTCCCAGAAGACCCGCATGGCACGTTCGAGGGCCTCGTCGGCGTCGAAACCCCTCGGTCGGCCGATCGGTGCCTTCTGCCGCACGTTCATGGCAGGCAGCATACCTCTTCAGTACCGGTCGGTGCAGAAGTGCGCTACGCTCGCCTTCAGTACCGAGCGGTACAGAAATCTGCGGAGGTTATTGACATGGGACAGCTTGAGGGCAAGACCGCCGTCATCACCGGTGGCGGCACCGGGATCGGCCGGGCCACCGCCGTACGGCTGGCGGCCGAGGGCGCGCACGTGTTCGTCACCGGTCGGCGGAAGGCGGAGCTGGACGCGGCTGTTGAGGCCATCGGCCCGGCGGGGGCCACCGCCGTGGCGGGGGACGTCACGAACCTGGCCGACCTGGACCGGCTCTACGACGCGGTCCGCGCCCGGGGCCGGGGTCTGGACGTGGTCTTCGCGAACGCGGCGACCGCCGCGTTCGCGACACTGGAGGAGGTCACCGAGGAGCACCTCGACCGGACCTTCGCCGTCAATGTGCGGGGCACGCTGTTCACCGTGCAGAAGGCGCTGCCGCTGCTCAACGACGGCGCCTCGGTGATCCTGAACGCTTCCACCGCCGCCGACAACGGCACGGAGGCATTCGGCGCGTATGCGGCGTCCAAGGCCGCGATCCGTTCCTTCGCGCGGACCTGGGCCAACGAACTCAAGGGCCGCGGCATCCGGGTCAACGCGGTCTCGCCGGGGCCGATCGACACCCCGGGGATCACGGACCTCTTCGGCGAGGAGAACGCGGCCGACGCCAGGGGGCACCTCGCCACGACCGCCGCGATCGGCCGGATGGGACGCCCCGAGGAGGTCGCCGCGCTCGTGGCGTTCCTCGCCTCCGAGCAGAGCGCCTTCATCCTCGGCGCCAACCTCTATGTCGACGGAGGCGAGAACCAGATCTGACCCGGGCGCACCGGCCGCCACCGGCGCCCGCCCCCGCGGCCCCGGCGTCGTAGGGGACGGTCAGCGGGAGGTGAGGGGGGTCTCCGACTCGACGCGGGTGAGCTTTTCGGGGTTGCGGACGTAATAGTGGCCGGTGACGCGGCCGTTCTCCACGCGGAAGGCCCAGCCACCGGAGCCGACGCCGGCGTCGCGGCCAGCGCCGACCGGAGTCGTTCCGCCCCCTCGAGGTCCGACACCCAATGAGCGAACTCCGCCGCTCCGGGCACGCCGGGATCGGCGGCGCCGCTGCCCACCGCGTAGACGAGGTGGTCGTATGAGACCGTGCCACCGCCCGCCAGCGACACCTGGCGCTCGGCAGCGTCGATCCGGGTCGCGGTGTCGACCATCAGCCGGACCTTCCCGCCCAGAACCCCACCGAAGTCCTCGACCGCGTCATCGGAGCCGGTCACGAGCTGGTGCAGGCGGATCCGCGAGACGAAGTGCGGACGCGGATTGACCAGGGTCACCGATACGCCATCGCGCCGAGCCAGGCTGTTGGCCGCCGTCACGCCCCCGTACCCGCCGCCGATCACGACCACCTCGACGGTCCCGTTCATGATCTCTTTCTCGCGTTATGGACTCGGCCTCGAGACACCAGCGGCGCATCCGTTGTAACAGCCCACGGGTGAGACGTAGCGCACATCGGGCGGGGCCTGGTCCTACGCCGCGTCGGCTGATCCGCGGCTGAACGGCACGGCCTCGAGGACACGGGTCATCTGGTTCCGGCGGCGCCGGAGTCCCAGGAGGTTGTCGATGGGCGAGCCGGTCGCGAGGCGGGTCGCGGTGGGCCAGGACGAGGCGATGGGGCCAGCCGCGCACTCGCTCTACCGATCAGCCGCCCAACCGGTGATGGCCGAGCTGGGCCGGAACCTCGAACGCGCGGCGCAGCGGCCGGGCCTCGCCCTGCTCGCCACCGAGGACCGCTTTGTCGGGACCGTCGCACAGCGGTGCCGCGCGGCGCGGCGGGCCGGCGCCGGGACCGCGACGCTGGGCGGGCTCGGCCACTGGTGGATGACCCAGGACCCCGGCCGTGGTGCCCAGGTGCTCACCGATCTCTGGGACTCGTTGGACCGCTGAGGTGAACCGGACCTCGAAGACCCGGTGTTCACGCGGAGGTGCTCCGGGTGCGGGCCCCGCTGTCCTCAGGGCGCCAGGATGTCCAGCTCCCGCAGGGCCCCCACCGTGATCTCCCGCGTATAGCGCTCCGCCGCCTCCGCGTCGCCCGCGCGGACCGCTTCGGCCACGCGGACGTGGAGGGTGACCGCCTCCGGGTCGGGGTCGGTGAACATGATGCGGTGCTGGGTGCGGCCGGTCAGGACCTCGGCGACGACGTCGCCCAGGCGGGCGAACATCTCGTTGCCCGAGGCGCGCAGGATCACGCGGTGGAAGGCGACGTCGTGGATCAGGTACGCGGGCAGCTGCTGGCCGCGTGAGGTGGCGACCATGTTGAGGGCGTGCTCGGTGAGCTCGGCGCACTGCTCCGGCGTGGCGTGCTCGGCGGCCAGCGCGGCGGCGGCGGGTTCGATAGCTGAGCGGAGGGCGGTGAGGGAGCGGAGCTGGCGGGGGCGGTCGGGGCCGGCCAGGCGCCAGCGGATGATCTGGGGGTCGAAGACGTCCCACTCCTCGGTGGGGCGGACCGTCACCCCGACCCGGCGGCGGGACTCCACCAGGTGCATGGACTCCAGGACCCGCACCGCCTCCCGGACGACCGTGCGCGAGACGTCGTAGCGCCGCTCCAGCTCATCGGTGCGCAGGACGGTGCCCGGCGGATAGTCGCCCCCCGTGATCGCGGGGCCGAGGGACTCCAGGAGCCGGTCGTGCAGCCCTTGGGGCCTGGGCCTCTGACCACGGCCCTGGGGCCCCTGTTCGTCCATGCGCTCAGCCTACGCGGCGACCCACTCCTCAAATAAGTATGACTTTTAAGTCACGGACTCTTGAATACGTCGTATCTGTGGGGTTGAGTGTCCCCGGCGCCGAGGTCGAAGAAGACAGCGAGGTTTCACACAATGCACGCCCCCCAGGTTGTCGTGGTCATGGGAGTGTCCGGAACGGGCAAGACCACGGTCGGCCCCCTGTTGGCGGAGGGGCTCGGCGTCCCGTATGCCGAGGCCGACGACTTCCACCCGCCGGCCAACATCGCCAAGATGTCGGCCGGGACCCCGCTGGATGACGACGACCGGCGCCCCTGGCTGGACGCCATAGGTGCCTGGGCCCATGACCACGCCGCGGGCGGGGGCGTGGTGAGCTGCTCCGCGCTCAAGCGGAAGTACCGCGATCGGCTGCGGTCCGCCGCGCCCGGCATCGTCTTCCTCCATCTGACCGGCGACCGCGAGCTGATCGCCGAGCGGATGAAGGAGCGCAAGGGCCACTTCTTCTCCGGGGAACTGCTCGACTCCCAGCTCGCCACGCTCGAACCGCTGCAGCCGGACGAGTACGGCGTCGCCGTGGACGTCGGCCCGGAACCCGAGCTCATCACCGAGCGGGCCGCCGCCGAACTGCGGCGGCTCGAACACCAGTAACGCAGGTTAGGAAACTCCCGTGACCAGACTCAGCGTCGAGATGCTGGCAGCGGACACCGTCGACCCGATCACGTCGGCAGGTCACGCACAGCTCGGCATAGCCGTCCTCGTCGGCATAGCCGTTCTCGTCCTCCTCATCACCCAGACCAAGCTGCACGCGTTTCTGTCGCTGACGATCGGCTCACTGGCGCTCGGCGCCGTCGCGGGAGCCCCGCTCGACAAGGTCATCACCAGCTTCTCGGCCGGCCTCGGGTCGACCGTCGCGGGCGTCGGCGTGCTGATCGCGCTCGGCGCGATCCTCGGCAAGCTGCTCGCCGACTCCGGGGGCGCCGATCAGATCGTCGACACGATCCTCGCCAAGGCGAGTAACCGGACGATGCCCTGGGCGATGGTGCTGATCGCGGGGATCATCGGGCTGCCGCTCTTCTTCGAGGTCGGCATGGTGCTGATGATCCCGGTGGTGCTGCTGGTCGCCAAGCGCGGCAACTTCTCCCTGATGCGCATCGGCATCCCGGCGCTCGCGGGCCTGTCCGTGATGCACGGCCTGGTGCCGCCGCACCCCGGCCCGCTCGCCGCGATCGACGCGGTCCACGCCGACCTGGGGATCACCCTGGCGCTCGGCGTCCTCATCGCCGTGCCCACCGCCATCATCGCGGGCCCGGTCTTCTCGCGCGTCGCCGACCGCTGGGTGCATGTCACCCCGCCGGACCGGCTGATGCCCACGCGGCCGTCGGAGGAACTGGAGCGGCGTCCCGGGTTCGGCGTCACCGTGCTCACCGTGCTGCTCCCGGTCGTGCTGATGCTGATCAAGGCGCTGGTCGACATCGTGGTGGACGACCCGGAGAACAGCGTCCAGCGGGTCGCCGATGTCATCGGCGCTCCCCTGATCGCGCTGCTGGCCGCGGTGATCGTGGGCATGTTCACCCTCGGCCGGGCCGCGGGCTTCACCCGGGACCGGATCTCCTCCACCGTCGAGCACTCGCTCGCGCCGATCGCCGGAATGCTGCTGATCGTCGCCGCGGGCGGCGGCTTCAAGCAGACGCTGATCGACATCGGCGTCGGCAAGATGATCATGGATATCTCGCAGGACTGGAACGTCTCCGCGCTGCTGCTCGCCTGGCTGATCGCGGTCGCCATCCGCCTCGCCACCGGCTCCGCGACGGTGGCCACGATCTCGGCCGCCGGGCTGATGACCCCGCTGGCCGCCGATATGTCGAGCACCCATGTGGCGCTGCTGGTGCTGTCCATCGGTGCCGGGTCGCTCTTCTTCAGTCATGTCAACGACGCGGGATTCTGGCTGGTCAAGGAGTACTTCGGGATGAGCGTGGGACAGACGGTGCGGACCTGGTCGGTGATGGAGTCGATCATCTCCGTCGTCGGGCTCGTCTTCGTCCTGCTGCTGTCCCTGGTGATCTAGGAACTGGTGACGTGAGCACCGGAGAGGTACGTACGTCATGACGACGCATCCGCTCTTCGACATCGCGGGCCGCACCGCGCTGGTCACCGGCTCCAGCCGGGGCATCGGCCACGCCCTCGCGCGCGGTCTGGTGGAGGCCGGCTGCACGGTGGTGCTCAACGGGCGCGATCCGCACGCCCTCGAGAAGGCCGCCGCCGAGCTGGGCGGCGCCGACGCGGGGGTGCACACCGCCGCGTTCGACGTCACCGACGGTCCGGCCGTGGCCGCCGGTATCGCCGATGTGGAAGAGCGGGTGGGCCCGCTCGACATCCTGGTCAACAACGCCGGGATGCAGAACCGGGCGCCCCTGCTGGAGTTCACCGACGACGCCTGGCGGCAGATTCTGGACACCAATCTCACCAGCGCCTTCCTGGTGGGCCGGGAGACCGCCCGGCGAATGACCCCACGCGGCCACGGCAAGATCGTCAACATCTGCTCACTGCAGAGCGAGGTGGTCCGCCCCGGAATCGCCCCCTACGCGGCGACCAAGGGCGCGCTGAAGATGCTCACCAAGGGCATGTGCGCGGACTGGGGCCGGTACGGGATCCAGGTCAACGGGCTCGGCCCCGGCTATATCGAGACCGAGCTGACCCGGCCGCTGGTCGAGGACGAGGAGTTCAGTTCCTGGGTGCGCGGCCGGACCCCGGCCGGGCGCTGGGGCCGCACCGAGGACCTGGTCGGCGCGCTGCTCTATCTCGCCTCGCCCGCCGCGGACTTCGTGAGCGGACAGGTCCTGTATGTCGACGGCGGCATGACGAGCGTTCTGTAAACCTCGCGAAACCACTTGAGGAGGCTGGGCGGATGGTGCTGGGCTGTGTGATCCACGGGCAGGGTGATCTGCGGCTCGAGGAACTCCCCGAGCCGGAACCGGCGCCAGGACAGGCGCTCGTGGCGATCCGGTACGGCGGGATCTGCGGATCGGATCTCCACTACCACCGGCACGGCGGGGTGGGCGACTTCCGACTCCAGGAGCCTATGGTGCTCGGGCACGAGGTCGTCGGCACGGTCGTGGCGTACGGCGAGGGCGCGACCGGACCCGCGGTCGGCACCCCGGTCGCCGTCCATCCGGCCACCCCGTGCGGGGTGTGCCCGGAGTGCTCCGACGGCCGCGCCAACGTCTGCCGCGACACCCGCTATCTGGGCAGCGCCGCGCGCACCCCGCATGTCCAGGGCGGCTTCGCCTCCCAGATCGCCGTCCCGGCGGTGCAGCTCCGGGCCCTGCCCGAGGGGCTGGAGCCGCGCCGGGCCGCGCTTGCCGAACCGCTGGCCGTGGCGCTGCACGCGGTGCGGCGGGCGGGAGCGGTGAAGGGCCGCCATGTGCTGGTCACGGGCGCCGGTCCGATCGGCTGCCTGACCATCGCGGCGGCCCGCGCGGCGGGCGCGGCGACCATCACGGCGACCGATCTGCTGCCCCGCGCCCTGGAGTTCGCGGCGGCGGCCGGGGCGACGGCCTGCGTACGGGCCGACGATCCGGACGACCCGAACTGGCCCTCGGACGAGATGGATGTCGCGATCGAGGCGTCGGGCGTTGCGGCTGGGCTCGACACCTGTTTGCGCCGGGTGCGGCGCGGCGGTGTGGTGGTGCAGCTCGGCATGCTGCCCCCCGGGCAGAGCCCGTTCGCCGGGAACCTGCTGGTCGCCCGGGAGATCGAGCTGCGCGGCGCGCTGCGGTTCCACGCCGAGTTCGACGACGCGTTGCGGCTGTTGGCGGCCGAGCCGTCGTTCGACGCGTTGATCAGCGGGGTGCGGCCGGCGCGGGAGGCGGTGGAGGCGTTCGGCCAGGCGGCTGACCGCAGTCGGTCGTGCAAGGTGCTGCTGGACTTCGCCAACTGATCGTGCCCTGTGCGGGTGCACGGTGGGTGCTGGGGTGCTGGGGTGCTGGGGTGCTGGGGTGCTGGGGTGCTGGGGTGCGCGGTCCGTTGTGTGGTGGGTGTGCCGGGGGCGGGGCCTCCGGTACGGCGCCCTGGACCGCATATTTACGGGGCCGGTGCCCGGGGGCGTGGGGTGGGCCGGGGGTTGGCGCCACACATATGCGAAAGCGTCCAGGACACCGCCCCTGCGTCCCCGCCCCTCCCGTCTCATTCGTGGCTCCCCGCCGGTGGCGGGAGTTCAGCCTCTCCGGCGTTTGAGGAGCGGGTCCGGGGCTGAGCCCCGGCGGGGGCGAGGGGCAGAGTCCCTCGTTTCGGGAAGGGGCGGGGTGGGGGACTTTCCGCCCCAGGCGCCCACGGTCCGCACTCGGTATTCGGCCCCGGGGCCGGGTGCCGGGTGGGGTGCGGCCCCTCCCGTCCCGTCGTTTGCGGCCCCCCGCCGGTGGCACGAGTCGCTTGCCGCCGTGGGGCGGGTGTCGCGCTCAGCGAGTGGGCAGTCGTCCCCGCGCGTCGTCCGTCGCCCAGCAGGCATGGCCGTCGGGCGGATGAGGAAGGCGGCCGGGCCGGGGCCGTAGGCGGCGGCTAGGTGGCCGTCCGGGTCCAGGAGGTCGGGGTTCGGGCCGCCGGCGCGGATGGTGTGCAGGCGTTCGGCCGCCGCCAGGGTGGGGGCGAGGCCCCCGAAGTCGGTGGGCGGCGGTGTCGCGTCGCCGAGGACCAGCAGGGTGAAGTGCGGCCCTCGCAGCACGTCGAAGAGGCGGACGGGTGTCCCGTCCGGCAGTGCGCACGGGGCGTCCGGGGCCCGGTCGCCCGCCCCTGTCGGTCGAGCCCCCGCCGGGCGAGCGGGCCCCGGGCTACGACGTCACCGAGCGCGAGGAGCGCATGGCCGCCGAGGGCTACGAGCTGTCGGCGGAGGTGAGCGCGGACCTGTTCCAGGACTACGAGGCGCGCTTCGAGGAGGGGTCGCGCACCGTCGTGGCGGGCATCGAGGCGACCCTGGCCCCGGCGGGCTCGCGTTAGGAGCGCGTTGGAGGGACCGTCCCGGCTAGGGGGATCCCTAATTGTGACGTCCGGCACCATGGCAGGTCTGGACCAGTCGTGGCACTCTACCGGCGACCAGCGTCAGACAACGTTGTCCGACGCTCTCGGGTACCTCCAACGGACTTGGAGCTCACCGCATGAGACGTGTCGCCACCTTATTCAGCGCCCTCACTCTCGCCACCCTCAGCTGGACCGCCGCCCACGCGGCCCCTGCCCCGTCCCCCTCCGCCAAGGGAGCCGGAACCTCCGTCTCCACCGAGGAGCAGCGCGCCGCCGCCCGCTTCTGGACGACGGACCGGCTGCGCGCCGCCCAGGACGTCACCGCCCTGCCCGCCGCCCGCACCGCGAAACTCGCGACCGCCCCACCCACCACGGGCGAGCGGGTGAGTGTGCCCCCGCTCCCGGGTCCCGCCGCCGCCACCTCCGCGCCCTCCACCCGGGCCACGTCCCCCACCGCCTGGACCGGCGGCGGCCTGATCAGTACCACGGCGGGCAAGGTCTTCTTCCAGAACGCCTCGGGCGGCACCTTCGCCTGCTCGGCCACCGTCGCCAACAGCGACAACCGGTCCGTCGTGCTCACCGCCGGCCACTGCGTCGTGGACGCGGCCACCGGCACGGGCTACCGCAACTGGGTCTTCATCCCGGGCTACACAGGCGGCAACCGCCCCTACGGCACCTTCTCCGCCCGCAGCCTCTTCTGGGAGCCCCAGTACGTCTCCACGCGGGGCAACGCCAACTGGGACTACGCCTTCGCCGTCATGAACACGTTGAACGGCCGCACTCTGGCCGAGACCGTGGGCGCGCAGGGCATCGCCTTCAACTCGCAGACCGGCCGCCATGTCCACTCCTTCGGCTACGGAGGCTCCGCCGCCGAGGGCAACGGCGAGCGGCTGAACCACTGCGAGGGCAATGAGTTCCCCGACGCGGGCCGCCCCGGCTCCACGATGTGGGGCATCGACTGCGTCCAGACCGGAGGGTCCAGCGGAGGTGGCTTCCTCGCCGACTTCTCGGGCGGCGGGGGCTATCTGATCGGCAACATCAGCGTCAGCGCCGGTGCGAACGAATACCACCCGACCCTCGGCAATGAGGCCCTCGACCTCTACCGCCGGGCGGGCGCCGCATAGGCCCACCACCTACCGTGTACGGCCCGCCCTCTCCGTCCCCGATCAGGAGGAGGGGGCGGGGCACTCGCCGCGGGGCGGGCCGGAGCCGCGGCGCACAATGAGCGCATGACGAGGAGCGACGCACCACCGGACCCCGCCACCGCCCACGCCTGGAGTGCCCTCGGCGGCGATCCGGCGCTGCTGGGGAACGTGGCATACCGCGCGGTGAGCGGGGGACTGCCCGCCCGGTTGCCCGTGGCCGAGCTGGCCCGCGCCACCGTGGGCGTGTGCTCGCTGGCCGCCGCCGAACTGGGCGCGCGGCGCTCCGGCGGGGCCGTTCCGGCGGTACGGGTCGACGAGGGCGCCGTCGCCACCGCGTTCGTCAGCGAACGGCACCTTCGTATCGACGGCCGGAAGCCCACCAACTTCGCCCCGCTGTCCGGCTTTTGGCGCGTGGCCGACGGTTGGGTCCGTACGCACGCCAACTACCCGCACCACCGCGACCGGCTGCTCACCGCCCTCGGCCTGCCCGGCGACAGCGGGCCGGACGAGCTCGCGGCGGTGCTCGTGGCCCGCCCCGCCCGGGTGATCCAGGAGACCGTATATGCGGCGGGCGGGCTGGCCGTGGCCGTGGCGGAGCCCGGCGAGAGCGAGATCCCGCTTGCCGGGCTGCCGTTGATCGAGTCCCGGCGGATGGGGGAGGGCGCCCCGTGCCCGCGCCCGCTTCCGGAGGCGGCCCTGCCCGCGCGCGGCGTGCGCGTGCTCGATCTGACCCGGGTCATCGCCGGGCCGGTGGCCACCCGCACCCTGGCGCTGCTGGGCGCCGATGTGCTGCGCATCGACTCCCCGGGGCTGCCCGAGGACCCGGACGCACACGCCGACACCGGCTTCGGCAAGCGCTCCGCCGCACTCGACCTCGGCGCGCCTGAAGGCCGCCGGACCTTCGAGGCGCTGCTCGCCGACGCCGATGTGGTGGTCACCGGCTACCGCCCCGGTGCGCTCGACCGCTTCGGCCTCGCCCCGGACGCCCTGCTGGAGCGTCACCCCGGGCTGATCGTCGCCCAGCTGTGCGCATGGGGCTGGTCCGGGCCCTGGGTCGGGCGGCGCGGTTTCGACAGTCTGGTCCAGGCGGCGACCGGGATCGCCGCGGTCGAGGCGAAGGCCGACGCCGACACCGACGCCGACGGTCACCCCGGTGTGCTGCCCGCCCAGGCGCTCGACCACGGCACCGGCTATCTGCTGGCGGCGGGGGTGCTGCGGGGACTGACGGAGCGGCAGGAGGTGGGCGGCGGGGGTCATTTGCGGCTCTCGCTGGCGGGCACGGCGTCCTGGCTTCTGCACGATATAGCTCCCGTGCCCCGGGGCGGCGGCCCCGCCTACGACCCGGCGCCCTGGCTGGCCGAGGCCGCGTCGGGCCTCGGCATGCTGCGGTACGCCTGCTCGCCGATCGCTTCCCCGGACGGCTCCCTGGACGGCTCACTGGACTGGGCCCGTCCGCCCGGCCGCTTGGGCGTCGACGCTCCGCGCTGGCTCTGAGCCCGGACAGGGGCGGACTTTTCCCCTCCCCGCCCCTTCCCGAAACCGGGGCTCCGCCCCCGGCCCCGCTCCTCAAGCGCCGGAGGGGCTGGATGGGGCTTCGCCCTCGGGGCCGGGGGCTGGGGCGGATCTCTGTCACGCGGCGGAGCCGCATATCGGTGCTGCGGGAAGGGGCGGGGAGGGGGCGTTCGCCGCAGGTGTCTCCACCCGCCGGGCACCCCCTGATGCCCTCCGGGCAAATTGGGTTGCCGCCGGGCCCTCCCCTGGCGCGTAGTGGTGTCCCACACGACTCAGGAAGGGCGGTGCCGATGAGCGCGAGCACGATGCACGCCGACGAACGGCCCATCGACGTGGCTCTCGTACGGCGGCTGCTCGCCGCGCAGTTCCCCCGGTGGGCGGAGCTGCCCATCGAACGGTTCGCCTCGTCGGGCACCGTCAACGCCCTGTTCCGGCTCGGTGGCGACCTCGCCGTACGGCTGCCGAGGATCGCGGGCGGCGCCGGGGACGTGGAGCGGGAGCACCACTGGCTGCCACGGCTCGCCCCCGCGCTGCCGGTCCCCATCCCCACGGTGCTCGGCGAGGGCGCGCCGGGCGACGGATTCCCCTGGCCGTGGACCGTGCACCGCTGGCTCGACGGGGAGAACCCGCGGGAGGGGCGGGTCGCCCGGCCCGGGCGGCTCGCCGCCGATCTCGCGGAGTTCATCATCGCGCTGCGCGGTATCGAGCCCGCGGAGGGTCCGCCCGCCTACCGGGGCGGACCGCTGCGGGAGGTGGACGAGGAAACCCGCACCGCGCTGGGCCGGTTGCGCGGGACGATCGACACCGGGGCGGCGGCCACCGCATGGGAGCAGGCGCTGGCGGCGCCCGGCTGGGACGGGCCACCGGTGTGGGTGCACTCCGATCTGATGCCGGGCAACCTGCTGGTCGCGGACGGCCGGCTGAGCGCGGTCATCGACTTCGGAACCGCCGGGGTGGGCGACCCCGCCTGCGATCTGATCCCGGCCTGGAATCTGCTCCCGGCGCCGGTACGGAAGGACTTCCGCACCGCGCTCGACGTGGACGACGCCACCTGGACCCGGGGCCGCGGCTGGGCCCTGAGCATGGCGCTCATCCAGCTTCCGTACTACCGCGAGACGAACCCGACGATGGCGGCCAACGCGCGCCATGTCATCGATCAGGTGCTGCTGTCGCCGTCATGACGAGCAGGGGCCCTCTCCCCTCGCCGCGCGGCGAGGGGAGCCCTCGCCGCGAGCCGGCGCCCGCGGCGTTCACGCCGCCGTCTGTCCGGGCGCTGCCCGCTCGATGGCATCCATGAGCCGGTGGCGCGAGTGGGCGTGGGCGAAGTCGGGGACGGTGTGGGTCCCGTCCCGGAGGTCCTGTGCCAGGTGTGTGTAGAGGGCGGCGACGTTCCGGGCGGGGCCGGTGAGGCCGTCGGGGATGTCGGCGGAGTACTCGGCGGGCACCTCGAGCGGGGACACCTGTGTGTCGGCGCCGAACCCGGCATGGAGCGTGAGGTCGGCGACCTGGATGTTGCCCCAGGCGGAGGTCAGTACCAGGTCGCCGTCGGTGCCGTTGATCTCCCAGCGGAAGTTGTCACCGCGGGAGCGGCCGCCGCGGTAGAAGACGGAGGCCGCCGCGCCGGACTCCAGGGTGCCGATGAGGGAGATCTGGTCCGGGGCGGTCACCGGCAGGACGGCGTTCCGGTCGTCGGTCACGGTCACCTCCGTGCGTCCGAGGACCAGGTTCGCCGACAGATGGACCAGTTCGCCGAGCGTCACGTTGAGCGCGTCGACGGCGTGCAGGGCGGCGCCCGCAAGAGGTGTGGCGCCCCGCGTCCGGTCGTACCAGTACGCGTGGGAGCGTGTGGTCTCCCCGTTCCAGACCATGCCGGAAGCCACCAGGGTGGTACCGAGCACCCGGCCGATCCGGCCGTCCTCGATCAGCGCGCGGGCGTAACGGAGCGCGGGGTGGTAGCGGCCTTGCAGACCGATCGCGGTGCGCACTCCGGCGGCCTCGGCGCGCCGGGTCAGCTCGGTGGCCTCCGCCAGGTCCAGGGCGAGGGGCCATTCGGCGTAGACGGTCTTGCCCGCGTCGATCGCCGCCGAGATCAGTTCCCGGTGATGGGGGACCTTGACCGCCACCACCACGACGTCGACACCCGGATGGGCGATGAGGTCGGCGTAGTGGTCGAAGGCGGCCTCCACCTCGAACTCCTCCGCGGCGGCCCGCGCGGATTCGCGGCGCGAGGTGCTGAGGGCGCGCAGTTCGAAGTCCGGATGTGCCTTCAGCGCGGGGATATGGCTGAGGGAGGCCCAGCCTCCCCGGCTGCCGCCGATGATGCCGACACCGATGGGGGTCATGCTGTCACTCCTGTGGGGTTCCGTGGTCACTTCTTCGGTGCCGTGGCCGGGGGCGTCCAGTTGGGGACGGGGTCCACCCGGAACCGGGACAGTACGGTGCTGGAGATGTACCAGCGGCCGTGGATCTTCTGGTAGGTGTCGCGGTACTGGCCGTAGCCGTGGAAGCCGGACTCCCGGGGTGAGCCGGGCGGGAAGCTGACGTGGTCCTCCATCGCCCATATCCCGGACGCGTGGTCGCCGTTCACGCTGATCTCCGGCAGAAAACCCTGATGGACGGTTGGGGCATCACCGATCAGCGCCGCCGTCCGCTCCGCGAGCTCTGTGCCGCTGTGGTATTTCGCGCCGACGTCAATGGTGGGGCGCTCGGTGAACAGCGCCGCCAGCTTCGACCACTGCTTTGTGTCGATATAGCGGAAGTAGCGGGCCTTGAGCTGCTGGATGTCCTGAATGTCGGCCAGCTGCCGCGTCGTCGCGGATGGGGATTCGGGTCCGGGCATGCCGGGTTCCTTCCGTGGGCGGCCCCCGCGAGGGCCGGACGTACGGGGACAGGGTCCGCGGCCCCGATCGAGAGGGTCCGCGGCTGCCGACAGGGAACACTATGTGGAACGTATAGTCAAAAAATCTTCTTGTTCGATGACCGTCATTGAATCTTGACCGCTCATTCCTGATTGGCGTACGGTGCGGCTATGGCGCGGATCAGGGAGTTCGACACCGAGGCGGCGGTGGACGCGGCGATGAATGCCTTCCGCCGCAAGGGCTACGAGGGCACCTCGGTGCAGGACCTGGTCGACGCGACCGGCGTGGGGCGCGGTTCGCTGTACGCGGCGTTCGGCAGCAAGGAGGGCCTCTATCTGGCCGCCCTGGACCGCTACCGCCTGATGTACGCGACCCCCCTGGTGGACATCCTGCGCTGCGGAGCTCCGGCTCGTGAGCTGCTGCGCGAGGTGCTGGTGGGCGTGGTGGACGAGGTCGTGCGCGATGGCAGCAGGCGCGCCTGTCTGATCGTGGGCGCTTCGGCGGAGCGGGTCGCGCACGACCCGAAGGTCGCCGCGCATCTCCGTGCGACGGCCTCGTCGCTGGAGGACGCGCTGTGCGAGGTCGTGGCCGAGGCGCAGGCCCAGGGTCAGCTCGGCAGCGCCCGGGACGCCCGGGACGTGGCCCGGTTCCTGCTGTCGGTGATGCAGGGGCTGCGGGTGATGGGCTCGATCAACCCTGACCGCCGCGCGCTGATGGCCTCCGCCGAGGTGGCCCTGGACTCCCTCGGCTGAGGCGGCCGGGACCGCTGAGTGCGTATGCGCATGGGCGGAAAATGGAATGTACGATCAAAAAATTTTACGGAAACGTGTGCCGGGCAACAGTGAACGCCCCACCGACGCACCAGCTCGATCCGAGGAGACGACCATGAAGGCTGTAGGGCTGACCAGTTTCGGCGGGCCGGAGGTCCTGCGCACCTTCTCCCTGGCCGAACCGCATGCCGGCCCGGGAGAGGTGCGGATCCGCGTGCACGCCGCCACCGTCAACCCGGGGGACACGCTCCTGCGCAGCGGGATGATCGACCTGGGCGCCGTCGAGCCTCCCCACATCCCCGGGATGGAAGCCGCCGGGGTGCTGGACGAGATCGGTGAGGGTGCGGACACCGACCTGCGGCTCGGGGACCACGTGATGGCGATGGTCATGCCGATCAGGCCGGAGGGCGGGGCCTACGCCGAATATCTCGTGCTGCCCGTCTCCTCGGTGGCCCCGGCACCCGCCGGGGCCGGCCACGTCCGGGCGGCGACCCTGCCGATGAACGGCCTCACCGCGCGCCTGGCCCTCGACCGGCTGGATCTCGCGCCCGGCCGGACTCTCGCCGTCACCGGTGCCGCCGGTGTGGTGGGCGGGTACGTGGTGCAGTTGGCCAAGGCCGACGGGCTGCATGTCGTCGCGGACGCCGCGCCCGCCGATGAGGAGTTGGTGCGGTCCCTGTCCGCGGACGTCGTGGTCCCCAGGGGGGACGACATCGCCGATCGGATCCTGGATGCCGTACCCGGCGGCGTGGACGGGATAGTCGACGCGGCCCTCATCGGCTCGGCGCGCCTGGCGCCCGCCATCGGCGATGGCGGCGGAGTGGCCGTACTGCGTGACGAGGACTCACGAGCCGTCAGCCCCGCCGAACTGCGTCGGCGTTCGCTCTCCTACCGCGTGATCTACGTCCCCGACTACGTCAGTGACCGCGCCCGGCTTAACACCCTGCGGCGCCAGGCCGAGAGCGGTGTTCTGACCCTGAGGGTGGCCCGCACCCTTCCCGCCGCGCGGGCGGCCGAGGCCCACCGGCTGCTGGAGGCCGGTGGGACGCGGGGCCGCATCGTTCTCGAATTCTGACTACGGGACCGACCCCGGGTCGCTCTTTCAGAGCCGGACCGTGGTCAGCGAGCGCTTGATCACCGGGGTGAGCTTCTGTTCGACGAAGCGGTAGAGCAGCCAGCCGAGGCCCAGCATCACCAGCACGGTCAGGGCGAACGTCCCGTAGGAGGGGATGCCCAGCTTCTGGTGGAGGATCCAGACGACCACCCAGCCCAGATGCTCATGGACCAGGTAGAACGGGTAGGTCAGGGCGCCCGCCACGGTCAGCCAGCGCCAGTTCGCCCAGTTCAGCTTGGAGAGCGCGATCAGCGTCACCGCCACATAGCCGAAGGCGACCACGCCGATGATGCCGACGGCCGAGCGGTAGGAGAAGGCGTCGATGTTGGCCGGGTGCCACAGCTCGCGGATCGCGTAGTGCTGGCCGATCAGGAAGCTGATCCCGATGATGCCCCAGGACAGGGCGTCGTGGCCGAAGCGGTGGAGCAGATAGATGCCCATGCCGCCGATGAAGTACGAGGAGTACTCCGGCATCAGGACGACGTCCAGCAGCGGCAGGTTCGCCGCCTCGGCGAATGCCGAGCCCAGCGTCCAGACGGCGCAGAAGAGCACCACCCGATGCCGGGTCGCCCCCGGCAGCACCACGAACAGCGCGAAGAGGGCGTAGAACCGCAGCTCCGCCCAGAGGGTCCAGCACACGCCCAGCACCCGGTCCACCCCGAGTGGCTGCTGCAGCATGGTGAGGTTGACCAGCGCGTCGCTGGGCGACACCGCCTTGTAGGTGACCCAGGGGAGCGCGAAGACGGCGGTCACCAGGATGATCGCGACCCAGTAGGCGGGGTAGAGGCGGGAGACGCGCGAGGCGAAGAAGGAGCGCAGCGGCCGTCCCCATCCGCTCATGCAGATGACGAAGCCGCTGATGACGAAGAAGATCTGGACGCCGAGACAGCCGTAGGCGAAGTAGCTGGAGAGGGTGGGGAACTGGGCGCGGGGCGAGGAGCCCCACGCCTGGGCTATCTCACCGTCGCGGCCGCCGTAGTGGTACGCGGCCACCATGAGCGCGGCGAGCAGCCGCAGCCCGTCCAGCGCCCGCAGCCGCACCGGATGGCCGCCGCCGCGCGCGGCCGCCTTGGCGGTGCGCTCGGCGGATCGCTCCAGGGCGATGTCGGGGGCGCGCGGCGGCGCCGGCGTGGGAGCCGTCGCCGCCGCGGTGGATATCGGCCCGGCGTCGGGGGCGGGCGGCGCGCTCATCCGGTGACCGTCCGCTTGAGGGCGGCCCGCTTGATGGCCCGGGCCCGGCGGGCGACCTTGCGCACCGTCTCATTGCGCGGGATGAAGGCCAGCTGCGAGGGGACCGCCCCGGGCAGGGCGAGCGCGGTCAGCCGGCGCTTCTTGAAGTAGCGCCAGGTCTGGTTGTCCAGGTGGGCGGCCAGATAGCGCTCGGCGGCGGGCCGCAGATCCGGGTAGATCTTGGCCTGCATGCAGAAGCCGACCGCGGCGACCAGCCCGGTCAGCTTCTTCCCCGCCCGCTCGTCCACCCGCTGGGCGGCGGCCACCGCCTTGTGGTCCTCGAGGTCGGGCAGCAGCGCGTCCACGATCGTCACCGGCATGCGGTTGCTGTTCTGGTACGGGGTGAGCCGCTCCAGCAGCGTATCGGTGCCGATCCGGGCCACTGGCAGTCCGTAGAAGACGTCGGCGGTGAGCAGCGCGGTGGAGAAGCAGCCGATGACCAGGGCCGGACTCATCCGCTGGTACAGCACCTCGGCCAGGACCGGGGTGTCCATGACGGTCAGCTCCGCGCCCAGCTCCGCGGCCTTCTTCTCCAGCATCCGCGACCAGCGGGCCGGGGCGGTGGGGTGCGGCTTGAAGACGACGGTGCGGTGGCCCAGCGCCACGGCGCCGCGCAACATCCGCACATGCAGCGCTTCCTCCTCCTGCGGAGTGAGGATGTCCAGCGCGGACAGATACTGCCCGAGCATCAGCGCCGGGCCGTTGCCGACGGCGATCCGCTCGCCGGCGGAGACGACACCGCGCGGGGCGGCGTCGGCGACCTCGGTGAGCACCTTGGTGAACACCTCGGTCGGCAGGATCTCCGGTTCGACACCGAACTCGGTCAGCAGCAGCGGCCGCAGCCCGGGCACCAGGTCCAGGTGGAGCAGCCGGCGGATCCGGGTGCCGATCAGCGGGTCCAGCTTGTTGCGGGTCGGGCCGTAGCTCATCAGACCGTCGGCGTAGACGTCGATGGGCGCGCCCTGGAAGACATTGGCGACCGCCATCGCCGGGTTGACCTGGATGGACTCCAGGACCAGCTCGATGTTGTCGTCGCCGAGGTTCCACAGCAGCCGCAGATGGCGCTCCCACAGCGGGGCGTCGTCCAGCCGCGGGGCCCAGCCGCCGGGGTGGAACGGCGAGATCGCCTCGTTCCAGGAGAGCACCCGGTCGAAGCGGCCGCGCAGCCGCTCGAAGCCGGGCATCTCGTCGACCGGCGGGGTGGTCTCCGGCGTCGCGGCGTTATTGCTGATCAGCAGCAGCCGGCGGTCGGCCGGGCCGACGCTGTCCGCGTCGATCGCGGCCGCGAGGGTCGCCGCCCCGTACAGGGTCGAGGCGAGGAAGATCTGGGTGCGCTTGCGCTCCGCCAGCGGCTTGTAGGCGGACATCAGGCCGCCACCTCCGCCCCGGCGGGCCGGCGCTTGACTCGCCGCAGGCGTGCGGCGCGCTCGTAGTCCATGGAATCCAGTGCGTCCTTCAATACGTCCTGGGGCATGCGTTTCATCGCCGCCGCCGACATGGATCGGAGTTTGCGGGCCACTTGTGGTTCGAATCTCTCGATGTTGCCCAGGTGGTGGGAAATGATCGCGCAATAGGTGCGGACGGCCTTCGGCAGCAGGGCGTCGGCGTCGCGGTCCCGCGCGGTTTCCTCGATGACCTGGTCGAATGCGCGAATGAAGTCGAGCTGCCGCACATCTCCGATCTGGGTGAGCGAGGAGGAGACCCCCCGCCGGTAGAACACCCCGTGCACGCCGAGGACGGCGAAGCTGCGGGCCTCGCGGTGCAGCCGCCAGATCCAGGGCCGGTCCTCGGCGGTGCGCAGCCCGTGGGTGAAGTGCAGCAGCCCCTCGTCGGCCAGGCGGCGGTGGTACATGCCCGCCCAGGCATAGGGGTAGTCGACGGAGGTGGAGCGGTCGGCCGGGAGGATCGCGTCCCGCGGGTTCATCACCACATTGCGGCGGCCGTGCGGCACCCGGGTGATCGAGCGGGCTCGCGCGGTGCACTGGACATGGTCGGTGCGGACGAAGTCGCACCCCAAGTCCTCGATCGCGGCGAGCATTTGCTCGTAGTAGCCGGGGGCGAGCCAGTCGTCGCCGTCGAGGAAGGTGATGTACTCGCCGGTGGAGTTGTCCAGGCCGGTGTTCCGGGCGGTGGCCAGCCCACCGTTCTTCTCGTGCCGTACATAGACGGCCCCCGGAAGGTCGCGTTCGGCGCGCTCCAGGATCTCCGGCGTCCCGTCGGTGGCACAGTCGTCGACGAGAATGAATTCGAAGTCCTCACGCGCGTTCGCGCGCAGACTTCTGAGCGTGTCGGGGGCATAGGTCTGCACGTTGTAGAACGGCACGATGACGGAGAGCTTAACCACGCGGGTGACGCTAGGTCGCTGGTCGGCATTCGTCTTGACCTAGGGTGTACGTAGAGGTGAACGAAACACGTCGGAACGGTTAACCCGCCGCTCCAGCCAGCCGATTCTCCAATCGTCGATGTTCTGTTAACCCTTTGTTGCTCTTGCGTTGGGCCGTGAATCGACAACGCTTCCTAGCGTCTGCGACGTGTCCTCACGTACCAAATCCCCTGTGCGAGTCGCCGTGCTCGCCGACTCCGACACCCGGTGGAAATGGGGCGCGCTCACCGCGCATCGCCTCGTACCGGACGAGTCGGGCTCAGCCTCGGGCCGTCGCCTCGACGGCTTCCTGCTGCGCGGCCGCGCCACGCCGACCGCCCGGCAGCTCACCGAGGTCGGGGTGCGCGCCGACGCGATGCGCGAGGTCACGGGCGTGGAATTCGTACGGGCCGTGGACCGTGAGCGCTATGACGTGATCGTGCTCTCCCTGGTCGGCGGCGCCGTCCAGGCCATGCTGCACGGACTGAGCCACGCCTGGCAGGACGACGAGCGCCGCCCCGTGGTCGTCACCGGCTATGTCGGTGTCGTCTACGAGAAGCTGGCCGACGGTCTGCTGCTGCGCCACGGCGCCGATGTGGTGCTGGCCAACTCCCGCCATGACGCGGACCGCTTCCGCGACGTCTACACGGGCGTCGGCGCCGACGGGGACAGCGTCGTCGAATGCGCGCTGCCCTTCCTCGGCGGCGACCGCTACGACGCGAAGGCGCGGCTGGCGCGGAAGTACCCCGGCGGCACGGTCGTCTTCGCCGTCCAGCCGTCCGTCCCGGACAACCGCGCCGACCGCACCTATCTGCTGCGCCGCGCGGTGGAGCACGCGCGCCGTCATCCGGACCGCGAGGTCGTGGTCAAGCTGCGCAGCAAGCCCGGCGAGCACACCACGCATATCGAAGAGCTTCCCTACCAGAAGCTGATCGCCAAGTTCGGCGACGATCTGCCCGCCAACTTCCGGCTCGCCTACGGGAACATGGGCGAGGTCCTGGACACCGCGGACCTGCTGGTCACGGTCAGTTCCACGGCCGCCCTGGAGTCGCTGCACCGCTCCATACCGACCGCCGTCCTCACCGACCTCGGGGTGCGGGAGACGCTCGGCAACCACCACTTCCTCGGCTCCGGCTGTCTCGCCTCCTGGGACCAGCTGGACGCCGGGCACCTGCCGGAGCCGAACGCCGAGTGGCTCAGCCGCCAGGGCGTCGCCGCCGACGGGCCGTACGAGACCTGGTTCGACGCCGCGCGGGAGCGGGTCGCCGAGCTGGCCGCCGCACCGACCCTCCCGCCGCTCGCCCCCTTCTACACCCCCACCACCGCACCCGGATATCTGCCGGGCCGGCTCGCCCGGTACGGCTTCGAGCCGGACGGCTCGCCCCGCCCCGGGGCCTCCGCCGAGGACGAGGCACAGGTCTCGGCGTTGCGGCGGGTGGTGCGCAACACGATGCGCGAAGCGGCCCGCGGTGCCTACCGCCACGGCGTGCAGCGGGTGGCCCCGGTCATCCGGCGGATGGGGGAGCTGTGAGCAGGGGGCACCGCCCAGCGGTAGCTGGGGGAGTGCGCGCGGCCGCCGGGTCGCGGCCGACGACGATGCCCGCACCTCTGCGCCGCGCGGACGGAGAAGCGAACAAAAAGACGGCTGTGAGCGACGACGTGCGCGCGAACCAGGAGGAGGCCGGGACGGCCTCGATCACCTCTGCAACCCCTGAAGGAGCCGCCATGACCGCCCCGAGCCCGTGCGTGCTCGCCGTGATCCCCGCCCGCGGCGGGTCGAAGGGCGTCCCCGCGAAGAACCTCGCCGCCGTGGGAGGCGTGCCGCTGGTCGTTCGCGCCGTCATGGAATGCCGGGCCAGCCGGCTGGTGACCGACGTGGTCGTCTCCACCGACGACGCCGGGATCGCCGCCGCCGCCCGTGGTGCGGGCGCCGTGGTCATCCAGCGGCCCACCGGCATCGCCGGTGACACCGCCACCAGCGAGGCCGCGGTGACCCACGCCATGGACGCGTACGAGGCGTCGCACGACACCACCGTGGACGTGGTCCTGCTGGTGCAGTGCACCAGCCCGTTCATCATCCGCGAGGACATCGACGGAGTGGCCGCGGCGGTCGCCGAGAAGGGCGCCGACACCGCCCTGACCGTGGCCCCCTTCCACGGCTTCGTCTGGCGCGAGGGCGAAGACGCCCAAGGAGACGCGGCGGACGGCGGCGACGGGGTCAACCACGACAAGTCCTACCGCCCGCGCCGCCAGGACCGCCCCCAGGACTTCCTGGAGACCGGCGCCGCCTACGCGATGGACGCCCGCGGCTTCCGCGAGGCCGGGCACCGCTTCTTCGGCCGCACCGACCTGGTGCGCACCGATCCCGCCCGGGTGCTGGAGATCGACGATCCGCACGATCTGGCCCGCGCCCGCGCGCTCGCCCCGCTGCTCGACGCCGAGCGGCCGGGCGCCCTTCCCACTCGTGACGACATCGACGCGGTGGTACTCGACTTCGACGGCACCCAGACCGACGACAGGGTGCTGGTCGACTCCGAAGGACGCGAACTCGTGGCCGTGCACCGCGGCGACGGGCTCGGGATCGCCGCCCTGCGCCGCGCGGAGCTGGCGCTGTTGATCCTGTCCACGGAAAAGAACCCGGTCGTCGCCGCACGGGCCCGCAAACTCCAGGTCCCCGTGCTCCACGGCATCGACCGAAAAGATCTCGCACTGAAGCAGTGGTGCGAGGAGCAGGGCATCGCGCCGGAGCGCGTGCTCTACGTCGGCAACGACGTCAACGACCTCCCGTGCTTCGGCCTTGTCGGCTGGCCCGTGGCGGTCGCAGGTGCGCACGACGTCGTGCGCGGCGCTGCACGTGCGGTCACCTCCACCCCCGGAGGGGACGGCGCGATCCGCGAGATCGCCTCGTGGATTCTCGGAAAGGAACTGTCTTAAGTGAGCTCCAACTCTCGCCTCCGCACCCTCGGCGACAAGATCGCCGGTCCCGGTCACCCGGTCTACGTCACCGGTGAGATCGGTATCAACCACAACGGCGACCTGGAGAACGCGTGTCGGCTGATCGACGCTGCCGCCGAGGCCGGCTGTGACGCGGTCAAGTTCCAGAAGCGAACCCCGGAGATCTGCACCCCCCGTGACCAGTGGGACATCGAGCGTGACACCCCCTGGGGCCGGATGACCTACATCGACTACCGCCACCGCGTGGAGTTCGGCGAGGCCGAGTACACCGCCATCTCCGAGCACTGCAAGAAGCGCGGTATCGACTGGTTCGCCTCCCCGTGGGACACCGAGGCCGTCGCCTTCCTGGAGAAGTTCGACGTCCCGGCCCACAAGGTGGCCTCGGCCTCGCTGACCGACGACGAGCTGCTGCGCGCCCTGCGCGCGACCGGCCGTACGGTCATCCTGTCGACGGGCATGTCCACCCCCAAGCAGATCCGCCACGCGGTGGAGGTGCTGGGCAGCGACAACATCTTGCTGTGCCACGCCACCTCCACGTACCCGGCCAAGGCCGAGGAGCTCAACCTGCGCGTGATCAACACGCTGCAGGCCGAGTACCCCAACGTGCCGATCGGCTACTCCGGCCACGAGACCGGTCTGCAGACCACGCTGGCCGCCGTCGCCCTGGGTGCCGCGTTCGTCGAGCGCCACATCACCCTCGACCGCGCCATGTGGGGCTCGGACCAGGCCGCCTCCGTCGAGCCGCAGGGCCTGACGCGGCTGGTCCGGGACATCCGCACCATCGAGGAGTCCCTCGGTGACGGCGTCAAGAAGGTCTACGAGAGCGAGCTCGGCCCGATGAAGAAGCTCCGCCGTGTCGCGGGCGTCGTCGCCGAGTCCGACTCCGCCGACCGCGAGCCCGCCGCGGTCTGAGGCACTCTGCCGTGAATCCTCCGGCCGGTGAGCCCGGCCCCCGCCCGGAAGCGGCGGGCACCTCTGACGCGTCAGGGGCTGCCCGCCGCTTCCGGGCCCTGCCTTTGGACGGTGCGATGGTCTCCGCTGCCCCCCTTGCCCCTCTGGCCACGCTTGCCTTCGTCGAGAGCCCGGTTCAGCTGCTGAACGTGCTGGAGTGGGCGTACGCCGACGCCCAGCGCGCCGGAGGCCCGGCGGCCACGGCGCCCCAGGACCTCACCGTGGTGGTGCTCTCCCCGCACGACCCGATGACCCGCGGCCAGCTGCGCCGGATGGCCGAGCTGGCGCGGGACGAGGGATTCGCCGTGCGCTGGGAGGACGCGCGGGGTGGGGCCGGT
Organism: Streptomyces sp. NPDC007875; assembly: GCF_042868035.1. Taxonomy (NCBI): domain Bacteria; kingdom Bacillati; phylum Actinomycetota; class Actinomycetes; order Kitasatosporales; family Streptomycetaceae; genus Streptomyces; species Streptomyces sp. NPDC007875. The sequence continues at coordinate 375,947 of NZ_JBIADZ010000007.1, forward strand.
GCGCCGGTCAAGACCATCGGCGGGCTGCGCGGACCGCTGCGCCGGGCCGCGCGGATCGTGATAGGAGATCCGTTCTCCCGCTATGTCCAGCTGCTGCTGACCCTCACCCGCGCCAAGGACCTGGTCGTGGTGGACGACGGCACGGCCACCATGGAGTTCATCTCCCAGCTCGCCAAGGGGGAGCCCCTGGTGCGCTGGCACCGGCGCGGCAACCGAGGACCGCGCGACATGGTGTTCGCGCCGGTCTCCGCCACCGCGCGGCGTCGGCTCACCCCGGGCGCCAAGCGCCGGGTCGAGGTCTTCAGCTCGATGCCGGTGGAGCCGCCCGCCGGGGTCACCGTCACCGCCAACGACTTCGCCTGGACCCGGGCCCGGTTCGGCCCGCCCCGGCTCACCGGCGGCACCGACCTGGTCGGCACCTCCCTGGTGGAGACGGGCGTGGTGGACCTGGAGCGCTATCTGGAAGCGGTCGGCTCGCTGACCCGCGCCCATGGCGCCACCCGCTACTTCGCCCACCGCCGCGAGAGCGCCGAGAAGCTGCACCGGGTCTCGGCCGAGGTGGGTCTTGAGATCGTACGGCCCGATCTGCCGCTCGAGCTGATAGCCCGCCGAGGCCCCATCGGCCACACGATCGTGAGCTTCCCCTCGACCGTGGTGCACACCCTGCCACTCGCGCTCGTGGGCACCGGCGTGCAGGTCGCGGTCTGCGATGTGGACCCCGCCTGGCTGACCAGCAACGCCTCCCCGCGCGCCCAGGGCTTTCTGTCCGGAGTGACCGGGACGGCCCGCGATGTGCGCCGGCTGAGCTCGGGGCCGCCGACGGACCCGGCTCCGCCGAAGGGTTCGGTCCCGCCGAGGGACCCGGCCCCGCCGGGGAGCCCGGGTTCGCCCGCGGCACCGGTCGCCGCGTCCTGAGCCGCTGAGCTCCTGAGCTCGTCGCCCGTACGGCCGTGTGGCGCTTCTCACCCGCGACCGGCCGCAAAACGGTCTTTTATACCCCCTGACTAGGGGGATCATGCACCGCGCCGGGTACTTTTGCGTACCCGAAGAGATTGAATTTTTGTTGATCGACATTCGGTGGGCCCACCTGGCGTTCTACGCTTCTTCAGGTGAAGCAATTGATGTCCCTCGATGCGACCGATGCCACACCCGCCGAAGCGCCGGCCCTGCCCGGCACGCTCCCCGACGAGCTGCGTGCCGAACTCATCGCCTTCCGGCGCGATGTACATATGCACCCCGAGCTCGGCAACTGCGAGTTCCGCACCACCGCCGCGATCAAGGCGCGGCTGGAGCAGGCGGGACTCGAGCCGCGGGTGCTGCCGTCCGGCACCGGCCTCATCTGTGACATCGGCCCGCGCGATGGCGTAGCGCCCCTGCTGGCCCTGCGCGCGGACATCGACGGACTGCCCATCCCCGACACCAAGACGGTCGACTACCGCTCGACCATCGCCGACCGCGCCCACGCCTGCGGCCACGATGTGCACACCACCGTGGTGCTCGGCGCCGGTCTGGTCCTGGCCGAGCTGGCCCGCGAGGGGCGGCTGGCGCGTCCGGTGCGGCTGCTGTTCCAGCCCGCCGAGGAGGTGCTGCCCGGCGGCGCGGCCGACGCGATCGAGCAGGGCGTGCTGGACGGCGTCGGCCGGATCCTGGCGCTGCACTGCGACCCGAAGGTCGAGGTCGGCCGGATCGGGCTGCGCGTCGGGCCGATCACCTCGGCCTGCGACCGGCTGGAGATCTCGCTGGACGGGCCGGGCGGCCACACCGCGCGCCCCCATCTGACCACCGACCTGGTGACCGCCACCGCCAAGGTGATCACCGAGGTGCCCGCGCTGCTGGCCCGCCGGGTCGACGCCCGCTCGGGCCTGGCCGTCACCTGGGGCCGGGTGGAGTCGGGCCATGCCTGCAATGTGATCCCGCAGCACGCCGAGCTGTCCGCCACGGTCCGCTGCCTGGACCTGCCCGCCTGGCGGGAGGCGCCCGACCTGGTGCATGCCGCGGTGGACGAGATCGCCACCCTGCACCGCGCCAAGTCGGAGATCAACTACATCCGCGGGGTCCCGCCGGTGGTCAACGAGGCGAGCTCCGCCGAGCTGCTGCGGGACGCCATGATCGCCCGCCGCGGCGCGCACGCGGTCGAGGACACCGAACAGTCGCTGGGCGGCGAGGACTTCTCCTGGTACCTGGAGCGGGTGCCGGGAGCGATGGCCCGGCTGGGCGTCCGCCCGGTCGGCGACACCACCCGGCGCGACCTCCACGCGGGCGACTTCGATGTGGACGAGGACGCCATCGCGGTGGGCGTGGAGCTGTTCACGGCCGCCGTGCTGCTGGACCGGAACGCGTAGCCCTGGCGGGCGGAAGAGCCTAGCCGCGGCGGTCGGGCGGCATGCGCGCCGCCCGGCCCCCGCACCCGGCCGCGCTCGTACCGGACCGCCAGCGCCTCTGCAATACCCCCCCTCGTCCAGCCTTCGGGCCGGACGAGGGGCTTTGGGCGGGTCATGCCCGGCGGGATGCCCCGTCCGGCCAGACGACATCCACGGGGATGTCCGCCTCACGCGCCTGCTGCACCACGTCCGCCGTCCCGCCGCCCTTGCCCGTGGGCGGCCGGCCGTTCCACACGGCCACCAGCCGATCGGCACGTCCCAGCAGCACGGCGTTCGCCGCTTCGTACGCGTGACGGTCTGCCGTGACATGAGGCATCACCAGCACTTCGTCCGCTGCCTCCACCAGCCGGTCGAAGGTTTCGGCATGCTCTGGCTTCACCTTCGCCTGCCGATAGTCCTCCGAAGGGATCACCACGGCCAGGCGCCCGCCCGCGGCCAGGACCGCATCCGCGAAGAGGCTGTCGCTGCCTTTCGCGATGCACGACACTCCTACCAGGCTGGAGGGCTCATAGGCGGCAAGGATCTTGTCCAGCTCTCCTCGCACCAGCGGCACCGACGCGTCGGTGATGTCCATGTGCCCCGTCACAGCGATCGTCGTCATTGCGGCTTCCTCGTTATGCGGTCAGCAGGCTCCGGATGCTACCGCGCACGTCAGCCACGGCCCGGGGTGCGCCGTCTCCCACTGTGTAGGGGTACGGCTGTGCCAGTTGTGCGCGCAGTCTGGCTCCGGTGACGGCCCCCCGGACCCATGGACCGGGCGGGTCGCTGGTGTCTGGGTCCCCGTACCGGACGACGGCCCCGGCAGCCCACCTTCGGACCGCTCAGCGCAGCGGGCGTGCGATCGGCCTGACGTCTGGGCCGGACCGCGCCACGTCCACCAGCTCGCATCGGAGGATGTCGCCAATCGTCTCGATGGTGCCGCCTTCGCGTCCGCTCTTTCCGCGACCGAGGAGCGCGGGCGCGATGTAGGCGACGATGCGGTCCACCAGCCCGGTCGACACGAACGACGCGGCGAGAGTGGGGCCACCCTCGAGGAACATCCCACGCACGCCGCGCTGGTGCAGTTCACGGAGGAGCGCCTCCACGTCCAGGCCGACCTTCGCACGGGGCAGCCGTACGACGGTGGCCACGCCGTCCAGGTGGGAGGCGTCGGCGTCATCGGCGACGGCGATCATGGTGGGTGCGGCATCGTCGAGGACCCGGGCATCGGCTGGGGTCCGGGCGTTGGTGTCGACGATCACGCGCCATGGCTGCTCATCAACCGGCACGGCCACCTTCAGCTTGGGGTCGTCCTTCACCGAGCGCACGGCGAGGTGGGGATAGCGGACCACCTGCGTCCCCGTCACGACGGACGCGGCGTGGTGGGACCTCGTCTACCGGGATGTGCCGATCGTGACGCAGGTGGACGACGGGCGGAGTGACGGCCCGGGAATCGCGACCTCGTCCAACTCCATGCCCACGATGGTGGCGCGCATGCTCACCGCGCTGGAGGTCGCCGACGGGCAGCGCGTATTGGAGATCGGCACCGGCAGCGGCTGGAACGCCGCGCTGCTCGCGGCGCGCCTGGGGAGCCAGAACGTCACCACCGTCGAGGTCGATCCCGTGCTGGCGGAGAAGGCCGCGAAGGTCATCAAGGAGGCCGGATACAGCCCTGACGTCGTGTGGGGCGACGGCGCACAGGGGTGGGAGTCCGGAGCGCCGTACGACCGGATCATCGCGACCTGTTCGGTGCGCCGCATTCCCTACGCATGGGTACGGCAGACCAAGCCGGGCGGGCGCGTCCTCGCCCCGCTGGCGGGGGACTTCTGGTCCGGGGCTCTGGTGCGGCTCGACGTAGGCGGCGATGGGGTTGCCTCCGGCCGGTTCGTCGGCGGTGCCCGGTTCATGCCGATGCGCTCGGAGCGCCCTGGCCCGGACGTCCCGTGGACAGCGGAACCGGGCGGCACGGCAGCACCGGCCCGCTTCCCGCCGACAGCGTGACCGGCCTTGGCTTCGCCCTGTACGCGGGCGCGAAACTGCCGGGCGTGGTCATGGCCGACGGCGCACCGGACGGCAGGTATCAGATCTGGCTCCATGATCGAGATGGGTCGGCGGCCACGGTCACCCAGGGGGAGGTGTGGCAGTACGGCCCACGTCAGTTGTGGGAGGAGGCCATCGCCGTGCACACCGCATACGTGAACGACGGCAGCCCGGACTCCGGCGACTTCGGGCTGACCGTGTCCCCCGGCGGACAGCGACTCTGGCTCCGCTCACCTGACGAACCCCTCGACTGACGGACGAAGCCCACCCCGGCTCCGCCCGTGCGCCACCGCCGTAGTGCGCGGGCGGGGCCCGCACGTCCGGTGGTGCCCATGCACTAGGGCCGGTGGTGTGGGCGGAGGGCCGGGCGGCCCGGCCCTCCTTCTCGAACCCGGAGCCTCGTCCGGCGGATCTCATACCGGGACGTACCGGGCGCAATCGCGGCCGTTTTGCCCGCCCGAAACATTGTGTAGACCTGGCGGACACGAGTGGTTCGCGACGATCCGATAACGGCTTCCGAGGGGGCCTTTATCTGGCATCTACGCGCGTTACGATGCGGCGGAACCAGCGCCGCAAGGGGCGCTTCGAGAACATCAGAGGGGACCCTCGTGCGCCGGGTATCCACGATAGCTGTCGCGGGCATCGCCACCGCGGCTCTCGCACTCTCCGTCACCGCGTGTGGCAGCAGTTCCGAAGAGGGAAGCAAGGACGCCGGCATCGGCCTGGCCTACGACGTCGGCGGCCGTGGCGACCACTCCTTCAACGACTCCGCCGCCAAGGGCTATGACAAGGCCCTGAAGGACTTCGACGTCAAGGGCAAGGAGTTGACGGCGAAGGACGGCGACACCGACGCCGACCGCTACGACAAGCTGGCGAGCCTGGCCGAGGCGGGCTACAACCCCGTCGTCGGCGTCGGCTACGCGTGGACCCCCTCGCTCACCAAGGCCGCCAAGAAGTACAAGGACACCGACTTCGCCATCGTCGACTCGGTCGTCGAGGCCAAGAACGTGGCCAGCCTGGTCTCCGCCGAGCACGAGGGCTCCTACCTCGCCGGCGTGGCCGCGGGGCTGAAGACCAAGTCCAACAAGGTCGGCTTCATCGGCGGCACCGACAGCGCGCTGATCAAGAAGTTCGCGGGCGGCTTCCAGCAGGGCCTGAAGGACACCAACCCCAAGGCGTCCCTGGACGTCCAGTGGGTGCAGGTCGGTTCGCCCAAGGGCTTCGGCATGCCGGACCGCGGCAAGGACATCGCCGAGGGCATGCTCTCCAACAAGGTCGACGTGATCTTCTCCGCGGCCGGCGGCTCCGGCGCGGGCGCCATCGAGGCGACCGCCGGGAAGAAGGGCACCTGGTCGATCGGCGTCGACGGCGACCAGTACTACGACAAGGGCCTGGCCCAGTACAAGAACTCGATCATGACCTCCATGGTCAAGACCGTGGACGGCTCGGTCTACGACTTCATCAAGAGCGTCGTCAAGGACAAGAAGCCCGAGAGCGGCGTCCAGTCCTACGACCTCAAGCGCGGCGGCGTCTCCCTCTCCTACTCCGGCGGATTCATCAACGACATCAAGCCGAAGATCGAGGCGGCCAAGAAGAAGATCGTCGACGGCCAGATCAAGGTCAACGACACCTACAAGGACTGACTCTCGCGTCACGGACCCGTACGGCACCTCCCGGGTGCCCGCCCGGGTCCGTGGCATACCCAGGCCGGTCCGGCCCCCGGCCAGCCCCACCCCCCTCCGCCCCTCAGGAGTGCGCCATCGAAGCCGCCAGCCCACCCAAGGGCGCTCCCGCCGGTGCCGTCACCGACGTCGCCGTAGAACTCCACGGAATCACCAAGCGGTTCCCCGGAGTCGTCGCCAACCACGACATCGACATCACTGTGCGCCGCGGCACCGTGCACGCCCTCGTGGGCGAGAACGGCGCGGGCAAGTCGACCCTGATGAAGATCCTCTACGGGATGCAGCGCCCGGACGAGGGCACCATCGCGATCGACGGCGAGACGGTGGAACTGCACTCCCCGGCGGACGCGATATCCCGCGGAGTGGGCATGGTGCACCAGCACTTCATGCTCGCCGACAACCTCACCGTGCTGGAGAACGTGGTCCTCGGCGCGGAGAAGCTGCACGGCATCAGCGGCAAGGCGCGCGCCCGGATCAAGGAGATATCCGACGCCTACGGGCTGGGCGTCCGCCCCGATGTCCTCGTCGAGGACCTGGGGGTGGCGGACCGTCAGCGCGTGGAGATCCTCAAGGTCCTCTACCGGGGCGCCCGGACGCTCATCCTCGACGAGCCGACCGCCGTCCTCGTCCCGCAGGAGGTCGACGCGCTCTTCGACAACCTCCGCGAGCTCAAGTCCGAGGGCCTGACGGTGCTGTTCATCTCGCACAAGCTGGGCGAGGTGCTCTCCGTGGCCGATGACATCACCGTCATCCGCCGCGGCACCACGGTCGCCTCCGTCGCACCGTCCGAGACCGACCCCCGGCAGCTGGCCGAGCTGATGGTCGGCAGCGAGCTGCCCTCGCCCGAGACCCGCGAATCCACCGTCACCGACACCGAGATGCTCGTCGTGGACGCGCTGCGGCTGACCGCCACCGATGTGGACGGGGTGGAGCGGGCCGTGCTCGACGACATCGCCTTCACCATCCGCAAGGGCGAAGTCCTCGGCATCGCCGGTGTGGAGGGCAACGGCCAGGCCGAACTGGTCGAGGCCATCATGGGCATGCGCGACCCCGACGCCGGCACCATCACCCTCGACGGCGCCGACATCTCCCACGCGCCCACCCGCAAGCGGCGCGAGGACGGCATCGGCTACATCCCCGAGGACCGCCACCGGCACGGACTGCTGCTGGAGGCGCCGCTGTGGGAGAACCGCATCCTCGGCCATGTCACCGAGGTGCCCAACAGCAAGGGCGGTCTGCTCAATCCGGCCGCCGCCCGGCGGGACACCGAGCGGATCGTCGCCGAGTACGACGTCCGCACCCCCGGGATCGAGGTCACCGCGGCCTCGCTGTCCGGCGGCAACCAGCAGAAGCTGATCGTCGGCCGGGAGATGAGCCACCACCCCAAGCTGCTGATCGCCGCGCACCCCACCCGGGGCGTGGACGTGGGCGCCCAGGCGCAGATCTGGGACCAGATCCGCACCGCGCGCCGTGAGGGCCTTGCGGTGCTGCTGATCTCGGCCGACCTGGACGAGCTGATCGGCCTGTCCGACACCCTGCGGGTGATGTTCCGCGGCCGGCTGGTCGCCGACGCCGACCCCGCCACCATCACCCCGGAGGAGCTGGGCTCGGCCATGACCGGCGCCGCCTCCGGACGTCTGGATCACCCGGCCGACGACGGGACCGAGGCCGCGACCGGGGGAGAGGCCCGATGAAGAAGCTGGACAAGGAGCGGGTGCTGCTCGCGGTCGCCGCCCCGGTGCTGGCGCTCGCCACCGCGTTCGTGGTGACCGCGCTGGTGCTGCTGGCGACCGGCAAGGAGCCGTTCAACGCCTTCGGCATCATGTTCGACTACGGGGTGAAGGCCGACAGCCAGGTCTACATCCTCAACAAGGCGACGACGTACTACCTGGCGGGGCTCGCGGTGGCCATCGGCTTCCGGATGAACCTCTTCAACATCGGCGTCGACGGCCAGTACCGGCTCGCCGCGTTCTTCGCCGCCGTGGTCGGCGGGGCGCTGGAGCTGCCGGGGCTGGTGCAGATCCCGCTGATCATCCTGGTCGCCATGCTCGTCGGCGCCATGTGGGCGTCCATCGCCGGTCTGCTGAAGGTCTACCGGGGCGTCAGCGAGGTGATCAGCACCATCATGCTGAACTCCCTCTCGGGCATCCTCATCAGCTATCTGCTGGTGGACGGGCGGCTGGCCGATCTCGACAAGCAGACCAACATCGTGGCCACCGACCCGCTGCCGTCCTCCAGCCACTTCTTCACCTTCCCGGCGGGCGGCGACCTCGACCCCATCTGGGGCTTCATCGTCGTCGCGGCGCTCGCGGGCGTCGGCTTCTGGTTCCTGCTCGGGCGCACCCGGTTCGGCTTCGACCTGCGCGCGGTGGGCCGCTCCGAGTCCGCCGCCCAGGCCAGCGGCGTCAACGTCAAGCGCATGGTGCTCACCAGCATGGTGCTCTCGGGCGCGATGGCCGGTCTGATCGGCATGCCGACGCTGCTCAACGACACCCACCAGTTCACCTCCGACTTCCCCACCGGCATCGGCTTCACCGGTATCGCCATCGCGCTGCTCGGCCGCAACAACCCGGTCGGCATCGCGCTGGCCGCCGTGCTGTGGGGCTTCCTGGAGCGCGGCGCCAACCGTCTGGAGTTCGAGGGCTACGACAAGGAGATCGTCGGCGTGATGCAGGGCGTGATCGTCCTGTGTGTCGTCATCGCGTACGAACTGGTGCGCCGCTACGGGCTCAAGCGCCAGCAGCAGAGGGTCGGCGCGGAGCTCGCCGCCCAGGCCAGGGCCGACAAGGGCATCGACAAGACGGAGACGGAGGTGCCGGCATGAGTGCCACGGTGACCACCACCAAGAGCACAAGCGCGCCGGGCAAGGGGAACGGGCCCGCCTCCCGGATGTCCCTGGGCAAGGTGCTGCTGATCGTCGCCGGGGCGCTGGTCGCGCTGTCGGTGCTGCGGGCCTTCGTCGACGCCGCCCAGCAGGCGGACTTCGACCGCGTCACCTCCTCCGGGCAGATCGCCGCCGCGCTCTCCATGGCCGTGCCCATCGGCCTCGCGGGCCTCGGCGGACTGTGGTCCGAGCGGGCCGGCGTGGTCAACATCGGCCTCGAGGGCATGATGATCCTCGGCACCTTCTTCGGCGCCTGGGCGGGCTATCAGACCAACCCCTGGGTGGGCGTGCTCGCGGGCGTCCTCGGCGGCGCGGTCGGCGGTCTGGTCCACGCGGTGGCCACCGTCACCTTCGGGGTGGACCACATCATCTCCGGTGTGGCGATGAACATCCTCGCCCTCGGCGCCACCACCTATCTGGCCAAGCGCTGGTTCGAGCCGCTGTCCGACATCGGCGGCTCCCCGAAGAACTCCCCGCAGGTCGACCCCATCCAGACGTTCACCGTCCCCGGACTGTCCGACTGGCTCGCGGACCTGGAGAACCACCACTGGTTCCTGGTCTCGGACATCGCCGGCATCCTCGGCGGTCTGGTCACCGACATCTCCGCGCTGACCATCGTCTCCATCCTCCTGGTCGTGGGCAGCTTCTTCGCCCTGTGGCGGACCTCGTTCGGACTGCGGCTGCGGTCCTGCGGTGAGAACCCGACGGCGGCCGAGTCCCTCGGCGTCAACGTCTACCTCTACAAGTACGCGGCCGTGGTGATCTCCGGCGCCCTCGCCGGGCTCGGCGGCGTCTTCCTCGCCCTCGTCCGCTCGCACATCTACAACGAGGGCCAGACCGGCGGCCGCGGCTACATCGGCCTCGCCGCCATGCTCTTCGGCAACTGGCGGCCGGGCGGGCTCGCGATGGGCGCCGGGCTCTTCGGCTACTCCGACGCCCTGCAGCTGCGCAACGGCGGGGCGACCGTCCACGCCCTGCTGCTTCTGGTCGCACTCGGCCTCGCCGCGCTGGCGGCCTGGCGGATTGTCCGCAAGAGTTATGTCGCGGGCGCGGTGTCCGGTGCCGCGGCCGTCGCGCTGCTGCTGTGGTACGCCCTGACCGACACGGTCCCCAACGACCTGGTCAGCGCCACGCCGTACATCGTGACCCTGCTGGTCATGGGGCTCGCCTCACAGCGGCTGCGGATGCCCAAGGCGAACAACAGGCCCTATCGAAAGGGACAGGGCACATGAGCACTTCCGCCGCGGCGGCCCCCGACTGGGACGGCTTGCGCGCACAGGCCCGGGACGCCATGTCCCGGGCCTACGCCCCCTACTCGGACTTCCCGGTGGGCGCCGCCGCGCTCGTCGACGACGGCCGCACGGTCAGCGGCTGCAATGTGGAGAACGCGGCGTACGGCGTCGCGCTGTGCGCCGAATGCGGTCTGATCTCCTCCCTCGTCGCCTCCGGCGGCGGCCGCCTCACCGCCTTCACCTGCTGCGACCGAGAGGGCGCCGTGCTGATGCCCTGCGGGCGCTGCCGTCAGCTGCTGTGGGAGCACGGCGGCCCCGAACTCCAGATGGACACCCTCACGGGCATCCGCCCGCTCGCCGAACTCCTCCCGGACGCCTTCGGCCCCGCCGATCTGCGCCGCGCCGCCGCCCACGGCTGACGCCCGCGCGCCGCCCCGGCCCACCCGGTCGGCCCCTGCACACGAAAGGCCCCGTACCGCCCCCATGGACGCCATCTCCGTCATCCGCGCCAAGCGCGACGGCACCCGCCTGACCGACGCCCAGATCGACTGGGTCATCGACGCCTACACGCGCGGCGAGGTGGCGGACGAGCAGATGTCCGCGCTCGCGATGGCGATCTTCCTCAACGGCATGGACCGGGCCGAAATCGCCCGCTGGACCGCCGCGATGATCGCGTCCGGTGAACGGATGGACTTCTCCTCCCTGCCGCGCCCGACCGCCGACAAGCACTCCACCGGCGGCGTCGGCGACAAGATCACCCTGCCGCTCGCCCCCCTCGTGGCCGCCTGCGGAGCCGCCGTACCGCAGCTCTCCGGCCGGGGCCTCGGCCACACCGGCGGCACCCTCGACAAGCTGGAGTCCATCCCCGGCTGGCGCGCACAGCTGTCCAACGAGGACATGCTGGCCGTCCTGCGCGACGTGGGCCCGGTCATCTGCGCGGCGGGCGAGGGCCTGGCCCCGGCCGACAAGAAGCTGTACGCGCTGCGCGATGTCACCGGGACGGTCGAGTCGATCCCGCTCATCGCCTCCTCGATCATGTCCAAGAAGATCGCCGAGGGCACCGGCTCCCTGGTCCTGGACGTCAAGGTGGGCTCAGGCGCCTTCATGAAGGACATCGGCTCGGCGCGCGAACTGGCCACCACGATGGTCGGCCTCGGCAAGGACCACGGCGTCCGGACGACCGCCCTCCTCACCGACATGTCCACCCCGCTCGGCCTCACGGCCGGCAACGCCCTCGAGGTCCGCGAGTCCGTGGAGGTCCTGGCGGGCGGCGGCCCCGCCGACGTCGTCGAACTCACCCTGGCCCTGGCCCGCGAAATGCTGGACGCGGCGGGCCTGCTGGACGCCGACCCCGCCAAGGCCCTGGCCGACGGCACGGCGATGGACCACTGGCGCCGCATGATCGCCGCCCAGGGCGGCGACCCGGACGCCCCGCTCCCCACCGCCCGCGAACACCACGTCGTCACGGCCACCGCCGACGGCGTCCTCACCCGCCTCGACGCCTACGCGGTCGGCCTGGCCGCCTGGCGCCTGGGCGCGGGCCGCGCCCGCAAGGAGGACCCGGTCCAGGCGGGCGCGGGCGTCGAACTCCACGCCAAACCGGGCGACCGCGTCACAACGGGCCAGCCCCTCCTCACCCTCCACACCGACACCCCGTCGACCTTCGCCTACGCCCTGGAGGCCCTGGAGGACGCGGTCACCTACGCCCCCCAGAACACGGACTTCACCCCCACCCCGATCGTGCTGGAACGCATCGCCTGATCGGGGGCCGCACCCACCCAACGCCCGGCCCCGGGGCCGAATACCGGGTGCGGACCGTGGGCGCCTGGGGCGGAAAGTCCCCCACCCCGCCCCTTCCCGAAACGAGGGGCTCCGCCCCGGACCCCGCTCCTCAAACGCCGGAGAGGCTGAGGAACGGGCTCCGCCCCCGGACCCCGTTCCTCAAACACCGGAAGGGCTGAACAGCGGGCTCCGCCTCGGGCCCGGCACCTCAAGCGCCGGAGGGGCTGAATCCACGGTCCCCGGGCTGAACGCGGGACGGGCAGGCGCTCTGTGCCACCGGCGGGTGGCCGCCGACGAGACGGGAGGGGGCGGGGTCGCAGGGGTGGTGTCCTGGACGCTTTCGCATATGTGTGGCGCCAATCCCCGGCCCACTCCACGCTCCTGGGCACCGGCGCCGTAAATGTGCGGTCCAGGGCGCCGCACCGGAGGCCCCGCCCCCGGCACCCACCACGCACCCCACCGCGCCCCGGCCCGACACGGAGTGTGAGGCGCCGCACCGGAGGCCCCGCCCCCGGCACCCACCACGAACAGCAGGCGCACCCACGCACCCGCACCCAGCGGACCCCGCACCCACTACGTCAGCAACTGACCCCGCCGACTCAGCAGAAACCTTTTGAAGGCCGCCACCGGCGGCGTGTCCGGGTGCCCGTCCAGCCAGGCAACACCGATCTCGCGGACGGCACGCGGCGCGGTGACGGTCAGCTCCGCCACCCCGGGGCGGGGAACGGCAGGCGGCGGGAGGAGGGCCACGCCGAGGCCCGCCGCGACCAGGCCGCGCAGCGTCTCCGCCTCCTCGCCCTCGAAGGCGATCCGCGGCGTGAACCCCGCCTCCGCGCACAGCGCATCGGTGATGCGCCGCAGCCCGTAGCCCGGTTCCAGGGTGACGAACAGCTCCGAGGCGGCCTCGGCGAGCCGGACCCGGCGGCGTCCGGCCAGCCGGTGGTCGTCGGGGACCACCAGCCGCAGCCGCTGTTCGTCCAGGCGGCGGGCGACCAGGTCGGGGGCGTCCGGCACCGGGGAGGTCAGGCACAGGTCGAGGCCGCCCGCGCGCATCCGTTCGAGCATCGCCTCGCCGTAGTTCTGGACCAGCTGGAACCGCACTCGCGGATGGTCCACCCGAAAGCTCCGGATCAGCCCGGGCACGGTCTCGGTCCCCAGCGTGTGCAGGAAGCCGAAGGAGACCAGGCCCGCCGCCGGATCCGCGTCGGCCCGTACGGACTCGGCGGCGCGGTCGACCTCGGCGAGGGCCCGTTCGACCGAGCGCAGGAACGTCCGTCCCGCCGGAGTGAGCGCCACGGTACGGCCCCGGCGGGCGAAGAGCGCCACGCCCAGGTCCTCCTCCAGCCGGACCATCGCCCGGCTGAGCGTCGACTGAGGCACCCCCATCTCCTGTGCGGCGCGCGTCACATGCTCATGGCGGGCGACGGCGGCGAACTGGGCGAGGCGCGGTGTGAGGGCGGCGGCCCAGGACTCCGCCTCGACGTCGACTGTCACCGGAATGTCGTTTTCGTAACTGATGCGTGACACCTACGACCCTGACCTTTACTCATGCTGCGGTGGATTGATTATCGCCATTCCGTGCATTGGACGCATCAACCGTGCTTACGTACGGTCGAACCATGCCTCCTGCTGATACCGGGGCGTCCACCGGAACCCACCGTGTGGACGCCTCCGCTTCGATGTCGACGAACCCGAACTCCTCCCAACCCGCTGCCACGAACGACGCCGCGAGTACCGCGTCCAGGCAGATGAGCCCGGGCCACCCCGGTTACGTCCGGATGCGGCTCGCCCTCTTCACCTCCGGACTCGCCACCTTCGCCCTGCTCTACTCGACCCAGGCGCTGCTCCCCGCGATCTCCGACGATCTGCGGGTCCAGGCGGACCAGGCCAGTTGGAGCGTCTCCGCGGCCACCTTCGGCCTGGCGCTCGCGGTCGTGCCGCTGAGCGCGCTGTCCGAGCGGTTCGGCCGACGCGCCATGATGACCGGCTCGCTCACGGTCGCGGTCGTCCTCGCCCTGCTGGTGCCGTTCGCACCGGACCTGGGCTGGCTGATCGGACTGCGCGCGGTCCAGGGCGCGGCGCTGGCCGGGATCCCGGCCTCCGCGATGGCGTATCTCTCGGAGGAAGTTCACCCGAAGGCGTTGGTCGGCGCGATCGGGCTGTTCGTGGCCGGTAACAGCGTCGGCGGTATGAGCGGCCGGATCCTCACCGGCTGGGTGGCGGACGCCTGGGGCTGGCGGGCCGCACTGGCCGCGGTCGGCGCGATGGCGCTGCTGTGCGCGGTGGCCTTCCGGCTGCTGCTCCCCAAGGCCCGGAACTTCACCCCGGCCGCGGTGAGCCCGCGGGCGCTGGCCCGCACCCTCGCCGGGCATCTCTCCGATCCGCTGTTGTGCCGGCTGTACGCGATCGGCGCGCTGTTCATGACGGTCTTCGGCGGGGTCTACACGGTCATCGGCTACCGGCTGGTGGCCGAGCCCTTCGGCCTCTCGCAGAGCCTGATCGGCTCGATCTTCCTGATCTACCTGGTCGGCACGGTCTCCTCGGCGGCGACCGGCAAGCTGGTCGGGCGGCTCGGGCGGCGCGGCGCGCTGTACGTGGCGGTGTCCACGACGGCGGCCGGACTGCTGCTGTCCCTGCTGAACTCGATCCCGGCGGTGCTGGCCGGTCTGGTGCTGATCACCGCGGGCTTCTTCGCGGGCCACGCGGCGGCGTCCTCGGCGGTGAGCCGTACGGCCAAGACCGGGCGCGCCCAGGCCGCGGCGCTCTACCAGGCGTCGTACTACATCGGCAGCAGCGTGGGCGGTGCGCTGGGCGCGCTCGCCTTCCACGCGGCCGGATGGGGCGGCACGGTCGCCATGGGCCTGGTGGCGGTCGGCGGCGCGGCGGCGATCACGGTGTACGCGACGCGCAAGGCGCAGGCCGAACGGCGCGCGGAGGTCGCGCGCGGCGAACTGGTCGGCGCACCGGCCTAGGCCCTGTCCGGTGGATCTTCGCGGATCAGCCCGGCCCTCTGAAGCCCGAAGGGGCCGGCCCGCCACTGTCCCGGCGGGGCCGGCCCCTTCGCCTATGACGCACCCCAAAGCGCAGGCGCACACCCACAAGCGCCCACCAGAGACGCAAGCGCACACCCAAGCGCCCTCAGCGCCGCAGGTTCGCCCCGAAGCCCGCCGCCAGCGGCATCCGCAGTCCCAGCGGCGGCGGAGCCGCCAGCGCGTCGGCGACCGGGCGGGAGAAGCCGGAGTGGAAGAGGGAGCCGAGGAGGAAGTCCACGGCCAGCGCCTGCACCTCGGAGCGGTGCTGATGCAGCCCGTGCCCGTCGGTGTGCACCTCGAAGCGGCACACATCGCGGTTGGCCTTCTTCGCCCGCTCCGCCAGCCGGTAGGACAGCTCGGGGTCGGACCGCTCGTCGTTCGTGCCGTGAGCGATCAGCACCTGCCGTCCCACCAACTGTTTCACCGGCTCGGGTTCGAGCACCTCGTCCGGCGCCGGAAGCCATGGCGCCAGCGCCACCACCGAGGTGACGGCCGGGTGGCCGGCGGCGCGGAGGGCGGCGCGCCCGCCCATGCCATGGCCCGCGAGGCAGACCGGCACATCGCCGTAGCGCCGCACCACCTCCTCCACGGCCCACGCGGCATCGGCGGCGGCATCGGCGGCGGCCCCGTTCCAGCCCCGGCGCCGGTAGTGGACGACATGGGCCGCCAGCCCCTCCTCCCGGCCCGCCCGGACCAGCCGCCGGGCCAGCGGCAGGGCGGCGGCCGCCGAGAGTCTGGAGGGCCGTCTCGTCCCGTTGGGTTCGCCCTCGGGGAGGAGCAACACCACACCGTGTACGGTCCTTTGCGCGGCGGCCGCGCCCATCGGCCGCCCCAGCCGTGCGCCCCGCTCGGGCAACGCTTGCTGAGCCATGGCGACACGATCGCAGAAGGACTGGTGTACTCCACTACCTGTGCGGGTCACTGTTCCGTATCTATCCCTCACGTTCTACGCGCGTAGGGGCTATGGTGCCCAGATGACGAGCGAGCACAGCCATGAGCCCACCCCCGAACAGATCCGCCGCGCCCCCAAGGTGCTGCTCCACGACCATCTCGACGGCGGGCTGCGCCCCGGCACGATCGTCGACCTCGCGAGGGAGACGGGGTACGACGCGCTGCCGGAGAACGAGCCCGACAAGCTGGGCGTCTGGTTCCGCGAGGCGGCGGACTCCGGATCGCTGGAGCGCTATCTGGAGACGTTCTCCCACACCGTCGGCGTGATGCAGACCCGCGACGCGCTCGTCAGGGTCGCCGCCGAATGCGCCGAGGACCTCGCCGAGGACGGCGTCGTCTACGCCGAGATCCGCTACGCCCCCGAACAGCACCTCGAGGGCGGGCTGACCCTGGAAGAGGTCGTCGAGGCGGTCAACGAGGGCTTCCGCGAAGGGGAGCGGCGGGCCTGGGAGAACGGCCACCGCATCCGGGTGGGCGCCCTGCTGACCGCGATGCGCCACGCGGCCCGCGCCCTGGAGATCGCCGAACTCGCCAACCGCTACCGCGACTTGGGCGTGGTCGGCTTCGACATCGCGGGCGCCGAGGCCGGTTTCCCGCCCACCCGGCACCTGGACGCCTTCGAGTATCTGAAGCGGGAGAACAACCACTTCACGATCCACGCGGGCGAGGCGTTCGGACTGCCGTCCATCTGGCAGGCGCTCCAGTGGTGCGGCGCCGACCGGCTGGGCCACGGCGTCCGCATCATCGACGACATCAAGGTCGCGGACGACGGCTCCCTCACCCTCGGCCGCCTCGCCTCGTACGTCCGCGACAAGCGCATCCCGCTGGAGCTGTGCCCGACCTCCAACCTCCAGACGGGCGCGGCCAGTTCCTACGCCGAGCACCCGATCGGGCTGCTCCGCCGACTGCATTTCCGCGCGACCGTGAATACGGATAATCGTCTGATGAGCGGGACGAGCATGAGCGCGGAATTCCAGCATCTTGTAACAACGTTCCATTACACGCTCGACGACATGCAATGGTTCACGGTCAATGCCATGAAATCGGCCTTCATTCCTTTTGACGAACGTCTGGCGATGATCAGTGACGTGATCAAGCCCGGATACGCCGAGCTGAAGTCCGAATGGCTGTTCCGAAATGTGGCCTCCGCGTCGGCCGTGACCAGGGATTCCGTGTCCGAGGGCAGCTGACCGAGCACACTGGGCTCATGGCCTGGGCGAGGTATCGGGGGCCGTTTTCGGCGTTTGCGGGCAGCCGAAATCCATGGCTACGTTTCCGTATCGGTCAAGCCCCCGTCTCAAGGACAGATTTCTGATGAAGCAGGGAACGCTCAAGACTCTCGGTGTCATTGCCCTCGGCGCCGTCGCCGTCATCACCGGAGGCAGCGCCGCGTCCGCGGCCAACAGCGCGCCGGTCCCGGGCGGCTCCGCGGGCCGTGTCGCCGCCCCGGGGCAGCCCGCCGCCCAGCCCGCCGGAAAGCCCGCCGCCCAGGCCAAGCCCGGCCAGGGCATGCTGAGTCAGCTCCCGCTGCAAGGTCTGCCGACCGGCAACCTCATCAAGCTGGGCTGATCTCCGCCTGGGCACACGGCCGGGCCGCACATCCCGATGGGGTGTGCGGCCCGGCCGTTCCGTATGCCAGGGTCACGCCGCTACGCCGTGACGCCGGCCGAGCCGGGTCACCACGCCTCGCGGTAGGCGTCCTCCGCCGGAAGCAGGAACCACAGCGCGAGATAGAGCAGGAACTGCGGCCCCGGCAGCAGACACGAGACCACGAAGAGCACCCGCATCGTCGTCGGGGTGGTCCCGAAGCGCCGGGCGAGACCCGCGCAGACACCGGCGATCTTCTTCTCGTGGCGGGGGCGGACCAGCGGTGCGCTCATGATGGGACTCCTCCTCGTCGAGTGGGCTCGGGAAGAGCCAAGTTCCCGATGTCCTCAACGCTATGTCCGCGTGCTGGAGGAGACGTCGCTCCACGGTGCGATCCCGACCCTGGGAATCGTCGGGGTCGGGGCCTGGGCGCCGTCGTCCCGGGGGAGGGGCGCGGCCCGGCCCCGGTCAGCCCGACGGCGGAGCCACGTCCGGACGGCGGGGACCACCAGTACATGCGCGAGGGCGACACCGACGGTGTTCAGCAGCACCGCGTCCACGTTCATGATCTGCCCGGTCACCTCGCTGCGCAGCAGCGCCACCCCCAGGGCCGCCATCGCCCCGCTGAAGGCCGTACGGGCCAGTGAGGCCAGCGGATACGCCTCCACCCGGCCCCCGGCCAGCGGCAGCAGCACCCCCAGCGGCGCGAGCAGCAGCAGCCCGCCTCCGATGGAACGGGCGGCCTCCCAGGGGCTGAGGGCCAGATCGGCGCGGATGGTGGCCAGCGGTTCGAGGGTAGCGGCGGACACCCAGGGCACGTTCGTCGGTCGCAGGGTCAGCCAGCAGACGAGCGCGAGATGTGCGACGAGGAGGACGAAGCCCGCGACGCGGTAGCGAAAGGCGGCCCTGCGGCCGAAGGGACCCTGCACGAAAATCAGGACGCCGCCCGCGGGGGTCGTGGTTCCGCCCGCACCCCGCTGGTCAGCACCTTGTTACCGACAAGTCGCCGACCTGGGACGAGGCGGTACCGGCAGGTAACGAATCAGGAGACCAGGACCCCGGAGTTGACCGCGATCATGGGGTTGCGGCGCATCTCCTCGGTGCACCGGTACGCCTTCAGCGGATCCCGCTGGCTGTCCGGGCCGCCGAGCACCACCTTGCCGTCATCCCCGGCCACCGGGGTGTCCGCGAGAGTGCAGACGATCTGTGCGAGCGCCAGGGACTGGATCTCCTCCGGCGGCCGGCTCAGCCGCAGCGCGCTGTCCGGGTCGTCCTTGGCCGGACCGGAGATCTCCACCCAGTCCTCGACCGCCGTGGAGAACCCGGCCGCCGCCTCGGCCGCCGTCGGCGGCAGCCGCAGCTGCTCCAGCAGCGCCTGGGCCACCCGCACCGGCTCCTGGGACGTCTTCTCGTCGCCCAGCCGGGTGGTCCGGCTCACCGACAGGACCCGCGAGGAGCACAGCAGATAGATCCGTGCGGAGACCCGGCTCATCCCCTCGGCGGCCCGCTCCGACTCGGGCGCCCGGCAGGACGCCCGCGAGGGCGCGGCCCCGGCGTCCACCGGCACCGAGGTGCCGCGTATCCCGCAGCCGGACGCCAGCAGTGCGACCGCGCCGGCCAGCAGAAGAGCGGCCGACCGGCTCCACCGCGCGCTCATGGCCTGCCCTCCTCGTTCCGGCCCGTGCCCTTGGCCGAATTCCTGCCCTTGCCCCAGGTCCTGCCCTTGCCCCTGGCCTTGCCTCCGTCGCCGCGCTCGCCCTCGGCGGCGCCCTCGCGGTCGCGATCGTCGAGCTCGTCCTCGGTCTCGTCGGAGGCGATCCGGGAGGCGTCCATCGGCAGCCGCAACGTGAAGACGGCCCCGCCCTCCGGGGAGTTCGCGGCGCTGATGTCGCCGCCGTGGATATGCGCGTTCTCCATCGCGATCGACAGCCCGAGCCCGCTGCCCTCCGAGCGCGGGCGGGACGCGCTCGCCTTGTAGAAGCGGTCGAAGACATGCGGCAGCACATCCTCGGGGATGCCGGGACCGTGGTCCCGGACCTTGATCAGCAGCTCATCGCCGTCGGTACGCACCGAAACCCGCACCGGCGAGCCGCCGTGCTTGAGCGCGTTCCCGATCAGATTCGCCAGGATCACATCCAGCCGCCGCGGATCCAGCCGGGCCACGATCCCGCGCGCCGCGTCCAGCTCCACCGCGTCCAGCCAGGCGCGGGCGTCGATGCACGCCGTCACCTGGTCGGCGACATCGACATCGTCGAGCACCAGCCGGGCCGTGCCCGCGTCGAAGCGGGTCACCTCCATCAGGTTCTCCACCAGGTCGTTCAGCCGCCGGGTCTCGCTCACCACCAGCTGCACCGCCGGAGCGATCATCGGGTCGAGCGAATCGGCCTCCTCCTCCAGCACCTCCGAGACGGCCGTGATCGCGGTGAGCGGGGTCCGCAGCTCATGCGACATGTCCGCGACGAAGCGCCGGCTGGACGCCTCCCGCGCGGACAGCTCCGCCACCCGCTTCTGCAGCCGCTCCGCGGCCCGGTTGAAGGTGTGGGAGAGATTGGCCAGCTCATCGGAGCCCGAGACCTGCAGCCGAGTGTCCAGATGCCCCTCGCCCAGCCGGTACGCCGCCTCCCCTAGCCGCTGCACCGGCCGCAGCACCGTGGCCGCGGCGGCCTGCGCCAGCAGCGCGGCGCCGATCAGCGCGAGGCCGGTGGCGATCCCCAGCGACCAGGCCAGCGAGTTCAGATCCTGACGCTCGGTGTCCAGGGACTTGAGCATGTAGCCGGTCGGCCCGCCGCCGTTCACCTTGGCCCCGCCGACCAGATACGGGGTGCCGTCCAGCGTGATCCGCTGCCAGTAGAGGTGGTACGGGGAAGTGTTCCCCTTGCCCACCGGGCGCTTCTGGTCCACCGCGCGCCGCAGGGACGCGGGCACGGCGTCGAGGGTAAACAGATCCTTGCCCGAGGCCGCCGGACAGCTTTCGGCGTCCCGGGTCCGGGTGATCAGCAGCACCTCGTACTTCTGGGTGTTGTCCGCCATACGACCCGCCGCGTCCCGCAGTTCGGAACAGGTCGGGACGGAGGGCAGCGGGTCGGTGTCGTCCTTCAGCGATTTACGGAACTCGTCCAGCGCCGCGTCCTGGGTACGGGTCAGCACCGCGTCACGGTTCAGCCAGTACGCGATGGCCGACGCGGACACGGCGGCGGTCAGCGCCACCAGGCCGAAGACCAGCATCAGCCGCAGCCGGAGGCTGAACCACCGCAAGAGCCCCGCGGCCCAGCCCCGGGCCCGACCGGGCTCATCGCTCACTGCGCTCAATTCCGTACTTCTCCGCCCCCGCGCGCACCACGCATCGTTCCCGCTGTGCCGGTTTGTTCGCTTCTCCGCCCGTGCGGCGAGGGTGCGGGCATCGTCGTCGGCTGCGGGCCGGTGGCCGCACGTGCGTCGCTCACTATGGAGCGTCCAGCCGGTATCCGACCCCGCGCACCGTACGGATCAGCGTCGGCGACGACGGGACGTCCTCCACCTTCGCGCGCAGGCGCTGTACGCATGCGTCGACCAGCCGCGAGTCCCCGAGGTAGTCGTGCTCCCACACCAGCCGCAGCAGCTGCTGCCGGGACAGCGCCTGCCCCGGCCGACGGCTGAGCTCCAGCAGAAGCCGCAGCTCGGTGGGGGTGAGCTGCAGGTCCTCGCCGTTCTTGGTGACCGTCATGGCCGCGCGGTCGATCAGCAGACTGCCGAAGGCCGCGGAATCATTGGCCTCCCGCTCGCCCCGCCGCAGCACCGCGCGGATCCGGGCGTCCAGCACCCGGCCCTGGACGGGTTTGACCACATAGTCGTCGGCGCCGGACTCCAGGCCCACGACGACGTCGATGTCATCGCTGCGCGCGGTCAGCAGGATGATCGGCAACTGGTCGGTACGGCGGATCCGGCGGCACACCTCGAAGCCGTCGATCCCGGGCAGCATCACATCGAGCACGATCAGATCCGGCCGCTGCTCGCGCAGCAGTTTCAGGCCGTCCTCGCCCGTCGCCGCGGTCGCCACACGGTGGCCCTGGCGGGACAGAGAGAGTTCGAGGGCCGTGCGGATGGCGTCGTCGTCCTCGATCAGCAACAGGAAAGGCACGTTGGTCATTCTGGCCTACAAGGGGCCTGTAGTTCGACCGTCAGGGGAAGGGAGCTGCTGCTGGACTGTCCCCGAGCGTGACTGGGCGAGTACGAGTGAGCATCGGCTCCCTTGGCTTCCGGGTCTGAGCGCGACGGGGCTGCCGCGGTCGGAAGGGAAGTTCGTATGTCGCATGGGCGACCTTCGCGGGCGTGGCTCGTTGAGTGCGGCGACAGGATCTCCGGCGGCGCGACAAGGGGGGCGCGTGGGCGAGCAGCGCAAGATGACGGCGCCGTTCGTGGTGCCCGGCCCGGCTGGGGTGGCGGTCCGGGACCGACTGATGAACGACGACCACCTCGCCGCCTGGCACCTCGATGTGCACGGCAATCCGGTCGGCGGACCCCGGCACTTCTCCTACGACCTGTTGGGTTCGGCCGCGCATCGGGACGCGCAGATCCGCCATGCACTCACGCGGCTGCTGCGCTACACCCGCCGGAGCGGAGCCGCCGCGATAGCCATCGAGGACCTCGACTTCGCTGACGGACGCAGCCGTGAGCGGTACGGCCGCAACAAGCGTTTCCGGCGCCTGATCTCCCGGTTCCCCACCGCGAAGGTGAAGGCACGGCCGGTGTCGATGGCCGCCGAGCAGAGCATCGCCCTCGTCACGGTGGATCCGGCCTGTACCTCCCGGTGGGCAGCTCAGCACTGGCAGCGGCCGCTGACCACTCCCGCCCGCAAGACCACTCGCCACGATGCGGCAGCCGTGGCGATCAAAAGGCGCGCCCTCGGGCATTCGATCCGGCGACGGACGGCATCGCCCCCCCACGCCCAGAGAGATCGTGTGGGGCATCGGACCGTCCAGGCCCGACCGGCGGCCCAGCGGCGTGAGGGAACCCGCCTCAGCATCCCTGGACCGCGATCACGAGTCGTGCCGCCCGGATGCGGAGTCGACGCGGATGACCAGCGTGCCCAACACCGTTCGGCGCACGCGGCCGAGCAACACCCCTGGCAACAGGGTTCACTGCCGCTCAGTCCTTAGGAACGGTTTATCGGTCCGATCGCCTGTGACGAGCCTGTGACAGTCGACAGACAGCCCCATGAAACTGACCCGGCAAAGTCTTCTGTGCACCGGGCGGAACGCCACCGGCCGGGGCAGCCAGCAGACCGATCAGGCTCCACCGACGGGGGGCGCGAAATGAGCACACTGCACTTCACGAACACCAGCGCAGTTCGCACGCGCCTCCACGACACCGGCCGGGGCAACGAGAAGTCCGGTGCCGTGAGCGGGCGGGGGTGCGCTCGCGGCGCCGGGCGTCAGCGGCCTCCTTACATGGTGGCCATTGACGCGATCACGGGGGAGAAGGAGGCCGGTCACGGCCTCGGGGGGGACAACGGGGGACCGGGGGGACACGGGGGAAGCTCGTACAGGGAGGCAGAGGGGGAGCGGCGCATCACGTCGGAGGCGGAGTTCACCGCCTATGTCCAGGAGCGCCGCGCCTCCCTGTACGCAACCGCCTACCACCTGACCGGTGACCGCTTCGAGGCCGAGGACCTGCTGCAGAGCGCGCTGTTCTCGACTTACCGGGCCTGGGACCGGATCAGTGACAAGGCGGCGGTCGGCGGCTATCTGCGCCGCACCATGACCAATCTGCACATCAGCGCCTGGCGTCGGCGCAAGCTCAACGAATACCCGACGGAGGAGCTGCCGGAGACGGTGGGCGACCATGACGCGATGCGCGGCACCGAGCTGCGCGCCGTGCTGTGGCAGGCCCTGGCCCGGCTGCCCGAGCTGCAGCGCACGATGCTGGTGCTGCGCTACTACGAGGGCCGGACGGATCCGGAAATCGCGGACATCCTGAACATCAGTGTCGGAACGGTCAAAAGCAGCATCTGGCGCTCGCTGCGCCGGCTGCGCGAGGACGAGACCCTCAGCTTCGGCCGTGACGAGGAGGAGTCCTTCGGCGAACTGGTCGCCTGACGGCGGCGGGACGACCGAAGGCGGGGGGAAATCGGGGGAACACGGGGGAAACGGGAGGGGAACAAGAAATCGGGGGAGTACGGGGGAAACAGGCGCGAGGCCGGACATCCGAGGGGGATTGTCCGGCCTCGCGCCTTTTCTCACGCCCTTTTTCGCTATACGGACGCCTTCTGGCCGGAGGCGGGGACCCGCCCTCCCGCCGTCGCGGCCGCTATCCGGCCCATCGCCGTGCCCTTGCCGCACGCGTAGGCGCCCAGCGCCGTCTGCCGTGCCACGATCCCGCGCTCCGCGCGCATCAGCCGCCAGCCACGCCGCAGCAGATAGCCCGCGGGCTTACGGCCCTCCCGCAGATCGCGCAGCAGCCTGCGCCGGAAGGTGGTGGACGGACGGCCGCGCAGACAGAGCGCGTCCGCGAGCACCCCGAGATCGGCACAGCGCCCGATGATGTCGGCGGCGAAGATCCCCTCGGCGATGAACAGCGGCGCCCGCCCGATGTCCAGCGTCTCCTCGCCGACGCGGGAGCTGGTGGCGATGTCGTACAGCGGCACGGTCGTCCGTGACGTACGGCAGAGCGTCTCGATCGCCGCGATCGCCGCGTCCGCGTCCCAGGAGCGTGGCGAGTCCCAGTCTGCGCCCCCGCCGTCGGCGAGTTGGGGGAGCGTCGGGTCGCCGCCCTCCTTGTAGAAGTCGTCGAGGTTGAGCACGGGCAGCCCGGTGCGGGCGGCGAGGGAGGACTTTCCCGAGCCCGAGGGGCCGGTGAGCAGGACGACGCGGGCGGAAGGCGGTTGGCTGGTCACGGAAGACCAGTGTGGCGCATCCTTTCGCCCATGTGACCCGCGCGTGACCGACGACGTGATGCCCGGCGTCGCCGTGTCACCACGTCGCCACGTCACCGCCCACGTGCCTCCGCCCCCGTCACACGACCGCGCGTGGCCGTTCCGCCGCCGCCGTACGGGCCGGGCGGGTCCGGGGGCCGAAGACCGCCAGGATGAGGGCGCCCAGGAGCCAGGTGCCGGCGATGAAGTAGAAGACGCTCTGATAGCCGGTGCGGTGGTAGAGGGCCGCGATGATCAGCGGTCCGGCGGCGTTGGAGAGACGGCCGAGCCCGTAGGAGACGCCCGTGCCCAGCGAGCGGCCGCGGGTGTCGAACAGCTCGGGGGAGTAGGCGTACCCCAGGGCCGTGTAGCCGCGCTCGAAGAGGTTCACCAGGAAGCCGAAGACCACGATCAGGACCGGGTTGAAGGTCAGTCCGTACAGCAGACCGCACAGGGCGATCACCGTGCCGAAGGCCACCAGACACCATTTGCGCTCGAACCGGTCGGTGACCAGGGAGGCCAGGAACGAGCCGAGCGGAGCGCCCACAGTGGTGAGCGCCACATAGAAGACCGACTTCTCGACGCTGAAGCCCTCCTTGGCCAGCAGGGTGGGTGCCCAGCTCGAGTAGCCGAAGAAGCCGATGGTCTGGGTCACCCACAGGACCGTGAGCAGCAGGGTCGGCCCGAGGTAGCGCTTCCGCAGGAGGAGGCGGGGCGACGCCTTGGCGGGCCGGGTCTCGTCGATCGGCGGCGCGGGCTCGGGGAGTGGGCCCTTCTCGGTGGCGACGCGGGCCTCGATCCCGGTGAGGATCGCCTCCGCCGCGTCGTACTCGCCTCTGCTCTCGTGCCAGCGGGGGGACTCCTCCAGGTGCCGGGTGAAGAGGACGAAGAGGATGCCGAGGGCGCCCCAGAGATAGACCAGCCGCCATGACCAGTCGCTGAGCGGTACGACGGCGCTGGCGATGAGGTTGGTGGCCGGGGTGCCGCAGATGCCGATGACGATCGCGTACGCCTGGAACTTGCCGCGTACGGCCGCCGGATACATCTCGTTGACGTAGATGACCGCAACGACGGTCATCGCCGACAGCCCGGCCGAGGTCAGCACCCGGAACACGCTCAGTGAGGCGAGGTCCCAGGAGAAGGCCGAGGCCAGGGAGAAGACCCCGAAACACAGCGTGGTGTGGATCAGCGCCTTCTTGCGGCCCCAGCGGTCGGCGAGGGTGCTCGCGACCACGGAGCCGATGAACATGCCGACGAACGACAGCGAGGTGACGTAGGCGATCTGGTCGACCGTGATGCCCCAGAGGTCGATGAGCTGGGGAGCGGTGGTGGCGAAGGTGTTGATGTCCGCGAACTCGAAGAAGTAGGCGAAGGAGACGGCCAGCAAAGTGATCTTGTGAAACCGGGAGATGGGGAGTCTGTTCAGCCGGTTCACCGCATTGGAGTGCTGCATGGGCGGCCCTTGTCGAAGAGGCGGGGAGGAGGAGGCGGGAAGGGGAGGGGGTCGGGTCTCGGCGGGCGGATCGGGGTCAGGCGCCTTCGCCGGGCCAGTAGAGCCTCATGGGGTTGTCGACCAGCAGCTTCCGCCGCTGCTCGGCGGTGACCGCCACCTGGGGCACGTAGTCGACCAGCAGCCCGTCGTCGGGCATATGGCCGGTGAGGTTGGGATGCGGCCAGTCCGTGCCCCACAGCACCCGGTCGGGGAACTCCTCGATCACGCGGCGGGCGAAGGGCACGACATCGGTGTACGGGTGCCGCTCCGCGTTCAGGGCCGGGGGCCCGGTGACGCTGAGGCGCTCGGGGCAGGTGACCTTCACCCACACCTCGTCGCGTTCGGCAAACCTCAGGAAGCGGGTGAAATCGGGTCCCGCGGCCGGTGCGGTCACATCGGGGCGTCCCATGTGGTCCACGACGAGGGGGGTGGGCAGGGAGCTGAAGAAACGTTCCAGCTCGGGCAGGTCGGCGCTTTCGAAGTAGAGGACGACATGCCAGCCGAGCGGGGCGATCCGCTTCGCGAGGGTGGCCAGATCGTGCTGGGGCGCGGCGTCGGCCAGGCGTCGCAGAAAGGTGAAGCGCACCCCGCGCACCCCCGCCGCGTCCAGCCGGCGCAGCTCGGCGTCGGTGACATCCGGGCGTACGGTCGCGATACCGCGCGCCCGGCCGCCGGACGCCTGGACGGCGTCGACCATGGCGCTGTTGTCCGCGCCGTGACAGGTCGCCTGGACGATCACATTGCGGCCGACCCCGAGGTGGTCGCGGAGGGCGAAGAGGTCGTCCTTGCCGCCGTCGCAGGGCGTGTACTTGCGCTCGGGCGCGAAGGGGAAAGCGGCTTGCGGGCCGAAGACGTGGCAATGGGTGTCGACGGTGCCCGGCGGGAGGGCGAAGGCGGGCTGGGACGGGTCGGGGTGCCAGTCCAGCCAGCCCGGGGTCTTGGGGGAGAGCGTGCTCATGAGGGCTCCTCTGGGCGAGTGAGCGGCCCTGCGGTCGTCCTCGTGGGCCGTACGGTCGTCATCGCGGACCGGAGGTCGTCATCAGGGGACCTGTGATCGCGATCGGCGGACCAGGTGGTGGCCATCAGCGGCCCTGCTTTGTCAGCAGGGCGTCCAGGCGAGGGTAGACGGTACGGGCGTTATGTTCGTAGATGCCGGTCAGATCGGCCGCGGAGAGCCCGGCGGCCTCGGCGTAGCGGCGGGTGTCGTCGAAGTGCCGGCCCGTCCGGGGGTCGACATCGCGGACGGCGCCGATCATCTCCGAGGCGAAGAGGATGTTCCGGGCCGGGATGACGTCGAGGAGGAGATCGATGCCGGGCTGGTGGTAGACGCAGGTGTCGAAGAAGACATTGCCCAGGACGTGCTCCTCCAGGGGCGGCTTGCCGAGGGCCATCGCCAGGCCGCGGAACCGGCCCCAGTGATACGGAACGGCGCCGCCGCCATGCGGGATGATCAGGCGCAGGGTGGGGAAGTCGGCGAACAGATCGCCCTGCACCAGCTGCATGAACACCGTCGTATCGGCGTTGAGGTAGTGCGCCCCGGTGGTGTGGAAGGCGGGGTTGACGCTGGTGCTCACATGCACCATCGCCGGGATGTCGTACTCCACCAGCTTTTCGTAGATCGGGTACCAGGAGCGGTCGGTCAGCGGTGGGGCCGTCCAGTGGCCGCCCGAGGGATCGGGGTTGAGGTTGACCGCCACGGCGCCGTACTGCTCCGCGCAGCGGACGAGTTCGGGCACGCAGGTGGCCGGGTCGACGCCCGGCGACTGCGGAAGCATCGCGGCGGGGGCGAAGCGCTCCGGGTAGAGCGCGCTGACGCGGAAGCAGAGCTCGTTGCAGAGGGCCGCCCACTCGGCGGAGGTGTGGAGATCGCCGATGTGGTGGGCCATGAAGGACGCCCGGGGCGAGAAGACCGTCAGGTCGATGCCGCGTTCGTCCATCAGCCGGAGCTGGTTCGGCTCGATGCTGTGGCGCAGCTCGTCGTCGCCGACGCGGAGATCGGCGCGGGAGGGGGTGCGGGCGGGGTCGGTGAGTCCGTTGATCTGCTGGGTGCGCCATGCCTCCAGCGCCGGTGGCGCGGTGGTGTAGTGGCCATGGCAGTCGATGATCATTCGCTGTTCCTTCTCGGCGTGCGGTTCCTCGCAACCTAACTGTCGATGAAATTGTTGACAATATGTGCGACGAAAAAAGACCCCCGCGATGTCCGGGATGCGGACGCCGCGGGGGCGGGGTGACCAAGGCGCGGTGGTGCCGGGCTACACGCCCATCGGATGCCAGACGGTCTTGGTCTCCAGGAAGCCGAGGAGACGGCCGGTGCCGGGGTCGGCCGCCCAATCCACAGGCTGTGGACGAAGGACCCGCTTGAGGTTCTCCGCACTGGCCTTCTCCAGCTCGACCGCGAGCTCCGGGTCCGCGCCGGCGAGGTCGATCGCGTTGACGTCCTGGTGCGCGGCGAGCGGTGCGGCGATCTCGGCGGTGCGGCCGGAGAGGATGTTGACCACGCCGCCGGGGAGGTCGGAGGTGGCCAGCACCTCGGCCAGGGAGAGGGCGGGCAGCGGGGACTTCTCGCTCGCCACCACCACGGCCGTGTTACCGGTGACGATCGCGGGGGCGATCACGGAGACCAGGCCGAGGAAGGACGAGTCCTGGGGCGCGAGGAGCGTGACCACGCCGGTCGGCTCGGGGGAGGAGAGGTTGAAGTACGGCCCGGCGACGGGGTTGGCGGACCCGGCGATCTGGGCCGTCTTGTCCGACCAGCCCGCGTACCAGACCCAGCGGTCGATCGCGGCGTCGACCTGGGCGGTGGCCTTGGCCTTGCTCAGCCCCTCACCGTCGGCGACCTCCGCGACGAACTGGTCGCGGCGGCCCTCCAGCATCTCGGCGACACGGTAGAGGATCTGGCCCCGGTTGTACGCGGTGGCCCCGGACCAGCCGCCGAATGCCTTGCGCGCGGCGACGACCGCGTCCCGGGCGTCCTTGCGGGAGGCCAGGGGGGCGTTGGCGAGCCACTGGCCCTTTGCTGTGGTCACCTCGTACACCCGCCCGCTCTCGGACCGGGGGAACTTGCCCCCGACGAACAGCTTGTAGGTCTTGAGCACGGAGAGTCGGTTGTCAGACATCGAGGTATGCCTCCAGGCCGTGACGGCCGCCCTCGCGGCCGTAT
The DNA here is from genome assembly GCF_042868035.1 of Streptomyces sp. NPDC007875. Lineage (NCBI taxonomy): Bacteria > Bacillati > Actinomycetota > Actinomycetes > Kitasatosporales > Streptomycetaceae > Streptomyces > Streptomyces sp. NPDC007875. The sequence continues at coordinate 405,038 of NZ_JBIADZ010000007.1, forward strand.
CCCGACTCCTTGTAGCCGCCGAACGGGGAGGCCGGGTCGAACTTGTTGAACGTGTTGGACCACACGACGCCCGCCCGGAGCTTGTTCGCCATCCACAGGATGCGCGAACCCTTCTCCGTCCAGATGCCCGCCGAGAGTCCGTACGGCGTGTTGTTGGCCTTGGCCACGGCCTCTTCGGGGGTGCGGAAGGTGAGCACCGACAGCACCGGGCCGAAGATCTCCTCACGGGCGATCCGGTGGGCCTGGGTGACGCCGGTGAAGAGGGTGGGCGCGAACCAGTAGCCGGAGCTGGGCAGTTCGCACTCCGGGGCCCAGCGCTCGGCGCCCTCGGCCTCGCCCGCGTCGGCCAGCGCGCGGATCCGGGCCAGCTGTTCGGCGGAGTTGATGGCGCCGATGTCGGTGTTCTTGTCGAGTGGATCGCCCACCCGCAGGGTGGCCATCCGGCGCTTGAGCGCGTCGAGCAGCTCGTCCTGGACGGACTCCTGGACCAGGAGGCGGGAGCCGGCGCAGCAGACATGGCCCTGGTTGAAGAAGATGCCGCCGATGATGCCCTCGACCGCCTGGTCGATGGGGGCGTCGTCGAAGACGATGTTCGCGGCCTTGCCGCCGAGTTCGAGGGTGACCTTCTTCTTCGTGCCGGCCACCGTACGGGCGATCGCCTTGCCGACCTCGGTGGAGCCGGTGAAGGCCACCTTGTCGATCCCGGGGTGGGCGACCAGCTCGGCGCCGGTCGAGCCGTCGCCGGTGATGATGTTGACCACGCCCTTGGGGAGCCCGGCCTGGCGGCAGATGTCCGCGAAGAACAGGGCGCTCAGGGGCGTCGTCTCGGCGGGCTTGAGGACGACAGTATTGCCGGTGGCGAGTGCCGGGGCGATCTTCCAGGCCAGCATCAGGAGCGGGAAGTTCCAGGGGATGATCTGGCCGGCGACGCCCAGGGGCTTCGGGTCCTGCCCATAGCCCGCGTACGCGAGCTTGTCGGCCCAGCCCGCGTAGTAGAAGAAGTGGGCCGCGACCAGGGGCAGATCGGCGTCGCGCGACTCGCGGATCGGCTTGCCGTTGTCCAGCGACTCCAGGACGGCCAGTTCGCGGGAGCGCTCCTGGATGATGCGCGCGATGCGGAAGAGGTACTTGGCGCGCTCGGTGCCGGGGAGCGCGGACCAAGTCGTGAACGCCTTACGGGCGGCCTTGACGGCGCGGTCCACGTCCTCGGCGCCGGCCTGGGCGACCTCGGAGAGAGCCTCCTCGGAGGAGGGGGAGAGGGTCTTGAAGACCTTGCCGTCGCCCGCCTCGCCGAACTCCCCGTCGATGAACAGGCCGTAGGACGGGGCGATGTCGACGACCGCGCGGGACTCCGGCGCCGGTGCGTACTCGAAAACGGGCATGGCGTATCAGTCCACCGTCACGTAGTCGGGACCGGAGTACCGGCCGGTGCTCAGCTTCTGGCGCTGCATCAGCAGGTCGTTGAGGAGGCTGGAGGCGCCGAAGCGGAACCAATCCGGGGAGAGCCACTCGCCGCCCAGCGTCTCGTTGACCATCACCAGGTACTTGATCGCGTCCTTGGAGGTGCGGATGCCGCCCGCGGGCTTCACGCCCACCTGCACGCCGACCGCGGCGCGGAAGTCGCGGACCGCCTCCAGCAGGACGAGGGTGACGGGCGGGGTCGCGTTGACGGCCACCTTGCCGGTGGAGGTCTTGATGAAGTCCGCACCGGCGAGCATGGCCAGCCAGGAGGCGCGGCGGACGTTGTCGTACGTCTGCAGCTCACCGGTCTCGAAGATGACCTTGAGGTGGGCGGCGGTGCCGTCCTCGCGGACGCAGGCGTCCTTCACCTGCCGGATCTCCTCGAAGACCTCAAGATAGCGGCCGGAGAGGAAGGCGCCGCGGTCGATCACCATGTCGATCTCGTCCGCCCCGGCGGCCACCGCGTCCCGGGTGTCGGCCAGCTTGACCGGCAGCGCGGCCCGGCCGGAGGGGAAGGCGGTGGCGACGGCCGCCACGTGAATGCCGCTGCCCTTCAGGGCCTCCTTGGCGGTGGCCACCATGTCGCCGTAGACGCAGATCGCCGCGACCTGGGGGACGGTGCGGTCGGTGGGATCGGGGTGGATCCCCTTGGCGCACAGGGACCGGACCTTGCCCGGGGTGTCGGCACCCTCCAGGGTCGTCAGGTCGATCATCGAGATCGCCAGGTCGATGGCGTACGCCTTCGCCGTGGTCTTGATCGAGCGGGTGCCGAGGGTCGCGGCACGGGCCTGCAGGCCGACCGCGTCGACGCCCGGCAGGCCGTGCAGGAAGCGGCGCAGGGCGCGGTCGTCGGCGGTCACGTCCGCCATCGACGCGAGTCGCTCCGCGGCCTCTTTGCCGTATGCGGGAACTGTGGTGGGCATGGTCACCAGACGAGCATATCTACGCGCGTAGTCGGATGTCACCCCCGGCCCCGGATTCCGTGCGGACCGGGGCGGGCGATCCCTGGGCGTCCCCCGTCCCGGGAGTGTGGTGCACAATCGGGCGCATGACGAGCCCGGACGACGACTCCGCCCCCGCCGCATCCTCCTCGGTGCCCGAGACCTTCTCGGACCGGGTCTACCGCTCCCCGAGCGGGATCGGAGGCGGAGTGCTGCTGCTCGCGCTCAGCGGCTGGCTGGGCATCGACGCGATGATCCGGGGCGAGGGACGCACGCCGTGGCTGGCGCTGGCCGGTCTGCTGTTCGCGGTGCCGGTGGTGATCGCCTTCACGGTGCGCCCGGCGGTGTACGCGGGGCAGGACCGGCTGCTCGTCCGCAACCCCTTCCGTACGGTCACGCTGCCCTGGGCCTCGGTCGAGGGGCTGCGCGCCGGATACACCAGCGAGGTGCTGGCGGGCGGGGGGACCTACCAGCTCTGGGCGATCCCGGTCTCGCTGCGGCAGCGCAAGCGGGCCGCGAGGCAGCAGGCCAGGGCGGCCTCCGAGGACCCCTTCAGCCGCACGTCGGCCCATGTGTCGGCGAACAAGGCCGGGGAGGACCGGCGGGCCCCCTCCGACGCGGCCATCGGCGACCTGCGAGAAATGGCCGAACTCAACGCCGGGCGCGAAGGCGCCCAGGGGGCGCCCGAGGTCCGGTGGGCCTTCGAGGTCATCGCGCCGACGCTGGCGGGTGCGGTGCTGTTGGTCATCATGCTGGCGATCGGCTGACCGCCGGGCGGACGGGGCGCGGACGGGGCGCGTCCGGAACGTGCTGAGCGGCGCGCGTCCGGAGCGCGGACGAGGCGCGGACGAGCTTGGGCGGGGCGGCCACCACGCTGCGCATCGGCTCTGGTCCGCGCGGGTCGTCCGCGGCGGCCAGGACGCCGTGGACGCCGGTCGCGTCGCCGTCCAGTGGCCGGGCCCACTCTCGGTTACGGCACGGAGAACCGTGCCGCGATGCGTACGGCCGCCGTCGTCGGCCATGACTACCGCGGGTTCCAGCAGTTCGCCACCCTGCCCATCGGCCCGGTCGTCACCGTGACCGGGACCGCGCGGCACCTTCCGCTTCCGCGTCCACGCCCACTACCTGAACCCGGAGCGCGGCGCCCCCGCCCACGGCCTCTACTGGGGCGATCTCACCCTTCAGCCCTGCGTCGGACCCGCTCCCGGGTTCAGCTACCTCAGCCGGATCCGACGCGGCTCCGGCTCCGGCACCGTCATCGATACCGCCACCGATCAGATTCCCGCTGCCGCCGAAAGATCCTTCTTGAGCGCGGCCAGCACGCTGTCCGCCGTGGCGCGGGCCGGGACCAGGGCAACCGCCGCCTGGACGTCGACGACCACCTCCAGGTAGCACTTCAGCTTCGGCTCGGTGCCGCTGGGCCGGACGATCACCCGGGCTGCCCGGACGGTGTCCTTTCCGGCGAGCTGGTAGCGCAGCCCGTCCGTCGGGGGCAGCGTCTCCGTACCTCGTGACAGATCCTCCGCCGAGGTCACGGCGAGCCCCGCCAGCTCGGTGGGCGGCTGTTCGCGCAGCCGCTTCATCGCGGTGCCGATCAGGGAGAGGTCCGTGACGCGGACGGACAGCTGGTCGGTGGCGTGCAGGCCGTGGGCGACCGCGATGTCGTCCAGCAGGTCGGTGACGGTACGGCCCTGCTCCTTCAGCTCGGACGTCAGCTCGGCGACGAGCAGCGCGGCCGTGATGCCGTCCTTGTCGCGTACGCCCGCCGGGTCCACGCAGTAGCCGAGCGCCTCCTCGTACGCGTAGCGCAGCCCGTCCACCCGGGCCAGCCACTTGAAGCCGGTCAGCGTCTCGGCGTACGGGAGCCCGGCGTCCTCCGCGATCCGGGACAGCAGCGACGAGGAGACGATGGTGGTCGCGAAGGAGCCACGGGCGCGCTTGTGGACGAGGTGGGTGGCGAGCAGGGCGCCGACCTCGTCCCCGCGGAGCATCCGCCAGCCGGCGGCGTCCGTGGGGGCCGTGGGATTCGTGATCGTGGGCACGGCGACGGCGCAGCGGTCGGCGTCCGGGTCGTTGGCGATGATGATGTCCGGAGCGACCTTGCGGGCCGTCGCGAAGGCCAGGTCCATCGCCCCCGGCTCCTCCGGGTTGGGGAACGCGACGGTGGGGAACGCCGGATCGGGCTCGGCCTGCTCGGGGACGACCGCGGGCGCCGGGAAACCGGCCCGCGCGAAGGCCGCGGTGAGCGTCTCGCGGCCGACGCCGTGCAGCGGGGTGTAGACGACGCGGGCGTTGCGGGGCGAACCCGGGGTGAGGACGGCGTCCGTACGGGCGAGATACGCGTCGAGGACGTCGTCGTTCAGCGTCTCCCAGCCGCTGTCGGGGCGGGGCACGTCGTTCAGGCTGCGGATGGCGGCGATCTCGGCGGCGATCTCGGCGTCGGCGGGCGGCACGATCTGGGAGCCGTCGCCGAGGTAGACCTTGTAGCCGTTGTCGCGGGGCGGGTTGTGGCTCGCGGTGACCTCGATGCCGGCGATGGCGCCGAGGTGGCGGATGGCGAAGGCGAGGACGGGCGTGGGGAGGGGCCGCGGAAGCACGGCCGCGCGGAATCCGGCGCCGGTCATGACGGCGGCGGTGTCGCGGGCGAAGTCGGCGCTTTTGTAGCGCGCGTCGTATCCGATGACGACGAGCCCTTGATCGTGATGCTTGCGCAGGTACGCGGCGAGCCCTGCGGCGGCGCGGATGACGACGGCGCGGTTCATCCGCGTGGGACCGGCGCCGAGCTCACCACGGAGACCGGCGGTACCGAACTGCAGCATCCCGGAGAACCGGTCGGCGATCTCTTCGAACGCGTCCTCCGCGCCGCCCGTGTTGGCCTGGAGCAGCGTGCTGAGCTCGTCGCGGGTCTCGGGATCGGGATCCTCGGCGAGCCATGCGCGGGCCTGTGCGATGAGGTCGGGCTCCGTGGCCATGGGGGCCTCCTGGGGGTGGTCGTTTGGTGGGTGCGGGTGCGGGTGCGGGTGCGGGTGCGGGTGCGGGTGCGGGTGCGGGGTGCGGTGCGGGTCCGGCTTATACGGGTCCGGCTTGCGGGTGCGGTGCCGGGTGCGGGTGCGTGGGTGGTGCGCCGGGGTGTGTGGTGGGTGCCGGGTGCGGGGCCTCCGGGGCGGCGCCCTGGACCGTATATTTACGGCGCCATTGGCCGGGGGCGCTGAGTTGATCGGGGATTGGCGCCACAAATACACGTAAGCGTCCAGGACACCACCCCTGCGACCCCGCCCCCTCCCGTCTCGTCGGCGACCGCACCCCGGTGGCACGGGCCCCGGCCCGTTTCCGGACCGCCAGGGTGCCGGGTGCGGCCCGTCTCCCGCTCGCTGGTCGGTGTCCGTGTCGTGGTGGCTCGGGTGCCCGGAGGTGCTCGGCCTTGGCCCTCTCCAGCCTCGCGGCAGGGGAGGGACCGCCATCCGGTGATCCGGGGGTGGGCCAGGACCCGTGTGACTTGGGCGCGGTTGCCGACGAAGTGCCCGCCGCCAGGCGGTCCGGAACCGGGGCCGGTGCCACCGGCCGGGAGCCGCGAGACGGCGGGAGGGGGCGGGGTCGCAGGGGTGGTGTCCTGGACGCTTTCGCATATGTGTGGCGCCAACCCCCGGCCCACACCACGCCCCTGGGCCCCGGCGCCGCGCCCCGGCCCGACACAGGGCGCGAGGCGACGCTCTGTTCAGTTGGCTGAGGGGTGAGTACCCGCGCAGCACGCCGTGACGCCGCCGCCACCGCGGCCAGCGCCGGAACAGGGTCGCCCGACCGGCGAGGTCAGATGCGGTCGAGGACCTGCGACAGCAGGCTGCCCATGCGGGAGGCGGAGTCGCGGCCGGCCTGGAGGACCTCCTCGTGGTTGAGGGGCTCGCCGGTCATACCGGCCGCCAGGTTGGTGACCAGGGAGATGCCAAGGACCTCCGCGCCCGCCTCGCGCGCCGCGATGGCCTCCAGGGTGGTGGACATGCCCACCAGGTCGGCGCCCAGGGTGCGGACCATGGTGATCTCCGCCGGGGTCTCGTAGTGCGGCCCGGGGAACTGGGCGTAGACGCCCTCCTCCAGGGTCGGGTCGACCTGCTGACACAGGGCGCGCAGCCGCGGGGAGTAGAGGTCGGTGAGGTCGACGAAGTTCGCGCCCACGATCGGGGAGGTGGCCGTGAGGTTGATGTGGTCGCTGATCAGTACCGGCTGACCGGGGCGCATGCCCTCGCGGAGGCCGCCGCAGCCGTTGGTGAGGATGATGGTCTTGCAGCCGGCGGCGACGGCGGTGCGTACGCCGTGTGCGACGGCGGCGACACCGCGACCCTCGTAGTAATGCGTACGGCCGAGGAAGACCAGCGCCCGCTTGTCGTTGATCCGGTACGAGCGGATCCGGCCCGCGTGGCCCTCGACGGCAGGCGGCGGGAAGCCGGGCAGCTCGGTGACGGGGAACTCGTGCTCGGGCGCCCCGAGGGCGTCGGTGGCGGGGACCCAGCCGGAGCCCAGGACCAGTGCGACGTCGTGGGTCTCCGCGCCGGTCAGCTCGCGCAGGCGGGTGGCGGCGTCGTCGGCGGCGGCGTGGGGGTCGCCCTGGATGTCGTCCCAAGAAACTGATGCGTTCACGCGCACGAGGGTAGCCGGTAACTGCCTACGCGCGTAGACGGACTCCGTGGAGGTATTCGGATCGTTGCATAACCCCTGGACCGACCGGGCCCCCGCGCCGCCCGGGCACACGGCTCGCCCGGAGACACGAACCCACCGGGAACACCGGACTCAGCAGGGGCGCTTCCGCAGCTCCATCACATAGTCGTGCGGCGCGCCCGCGGATTCCGCCGCGTCGGCGATCTCGCCCAGGTAGCGGGCCGAGGGCAGGCCGCCCTCGTAGCCGTTGAGGACGTAGAGCCAGGCGGGTTCGTCGCCGTCCAGGGTGTGGACGCGGATCCGCATCCGGCGGTAGATGTCGAGGCCGACGCCCTCCCAGCGGTCCATGGAGTCCTCGTCCATGGGCGCGATGTCGTAGAGGGCGACGAAGACCTGGGAGCGCGGCGCCTCCACGATGGTGGCCAGGGCGCCTTCCCAGCCCATCTGCTCTCCGCCGAAAGTGAGACGCCAGCCGTTCAGCCAGCCCGTTCCGCGCAGCGGGGAGTGCGGTGCGCGGCGGGACATCAGCCGCGCGTCGAGGTTGCCGGCGTACGCGGCGTAGAGCGACATGGGTCTGAGGGTACGGGAGTGGGGCGGAACGGCCCTCGGGGTGGGAGGTTCGTACGTCAGTCGCCCCCGTGAAACCCCCCGGGCTGAAGTCAGTCGAACCGGTGCGGGACAATGGAGCATGTGACTCGGATCGTGATCATTGGTGGCGGACCCGGCGGCTATGAGGCGGCGCTGGTCGCCGCGCAGCTCGGCTCGGAGGTGACCGTCGTCGATTGCGACGGTCTGGGCGGCGCGTCGGTGCTCACCGACTGCGTGCCGTCGAAGACGTTGATCGCCACCGCCGAGGTGATGACGACCTTCGACTCCTCCTATGAGGAGCTGGGGATCATCGTCGCCGACGACACCCCGCCGATGGAGCAGGCGGCCCGGGTGGTCGGCGTGGATCTCGGCAAGGTCAACCGCCGGGTGAAGCGGCTCGCGCTCGCCCAGTCGCATGACATCACGGCGTCGGTCACGCGGGCCGGCGGCCGGGTCATGCGCGGGCACGGGCGGGTGGAGCCGCAGCAGTCGCTGGACGGCTCGCGGCGGGTGATCGTGCGGGCGGTGGACGGCACCGAGCAGACGCTGGTGGCGGATGCGGTGCTGGTGGCGACCGGTGCCCATCCGAGGGAGATCCCGGACGCGAAGCCGGACGGCGAGCGGATCCTGAACTGGACGCAGGTGTACGACCTCGACGAGCTCCCCAAGGAGCTGATCGTGGTCGGCTCCGGTGTCACGGGTGCGGAGTTCGCGGGCGCGTATCAGGCGCTGGGGTCGAAGGTCACGCTGGTCTCCAGCCGGGACCGGGTGCTGCCGGGCGAGGACCCGGACGCGGCGGCGGTGCTGGAGGACGTCTTCCGGCGCCGGGGGATGAACGTGATGTCCCGCTCGCGCGCGCAGGCCGCCAAGCGGGTCGGGGACCGGGTGGAGGTCACGCTCTCGGACGGGCGGGTCATCTCCGGCACCCACTGTCTGATGGCGGTCGGCTCGATCCCGAACACGGCGGGCATGGGGCTGGAGGAGGCCGGGGTCAAGCTCGCGGAGTCGGGGCACATCCTGACCGACAAGGTGTCCCGCACCAGCGCGCCGGGCATCTACGCGGCCGGTGACTGCACCGGGGTGCTGGCGCTGGCGTCGGTGGCGGCGATGCAGGGCCGGATCGCGATGTACCACTTCCTGGGGGACGCGGTGGCGCCGCTGAACCTGAAGACGGTGTCCGCGAACGTCTTCACCGACCCCGAGATCGCCACGGTCGGCTACTCGCAGGCGGACGTGGACGGCGGGAAGATCGACGCCCGGGTGGTGAAGCTGCCGCTGCTGCGCAATCCGCGGGCGAAGATGCAGGGCATCCGGGACGGCTTCGTCAAGATCTTCTGCCGTCCGGGCACCGGCATCGTGGTCGGCGGTGTGGTGGTCGCGCCGCGGGCGAGCGAGCTGATCCACCCGATTGCGCTGGCGGTCGACAACAACCTGACGGTGGAGCAGATCGCCAAGGCGTTCACGGTCTACCCCTCGCTGTCCGGTTCGATCGCCGAGGTGGCGCGGCAGTTGCACACCCGGAAGACTCAGGAAGAGTCGTAGATCCGGTCCTTATAGCACTTCGTACCTTCAGAGATGTCCAACTTCTGCTAATTGGTGCAAGCTGCTGAAAACAGACGGTCGTTGGCGTTACTGTCAGTTTCGTGTTCGCTGCAGAACGTCGCCAATTGATCCTTGAAATGGTGCGTGCGAACGGAGCGGTGTCGCTCCGGGAGCTCGCCCGCGTCGTCCAGACCTCCGAAGTGACCGTACGGCGTGATGTGCGGGCGCTGGAGGCAGAAGGACTGCTCGACCGCCGGCACGGCGGTGCGGTGCTGCCGGGCGGATTCACCAGGGAGTCCGGCTTCCCGCAGAAATCCCATCTAGCGACCGCGGAGAAGACGGCCATCGCCGATCTCGCGGCCGGTCTCGTCGACGAGGGCGAGGCCGTGGTCGTCGGCGCCGGAACCACCACGCAGGAGCTGGCCCGCCGGCTCGCGCGGGTTCCGGGGCTGACCGTGGTCACCAATTCCCTGCTGGTCGCACAGGCGTTGGCGCATGCCAACCGGGTCGAGGTCGTGATGACCGGCGGCACCCTGCGCGGCTCCAACTACGCCCTGGTCGGCAGCGGCGCCGAGCAGTCCCTGCAGGGGCTGCGGGTCTCGCGCGCCTTCCTGTCCGGCAGCGGGCTGACCGCCGAGCGCGGCCTGTCCACCTCCAACATGCTTTCGGCCAGCGTCGACCGGGCGCTGGTCCAGGCGGCGGCGGAGGTGGTCGTGCTCGCCGACCATACGAAGCTGGGCACCGACACCATGTTCCAGACGGTGCCCACCGATGTGATCACGCGGCTGGTGACCGATGAGCCACCCGCCCATGACGACCGTGCCCTGACCGAGCTCCAGGCCCTCGCGGACCAGGGGGTTCAGATCGCCGTGGCCGGGCCGGGCGCGGGGTCCGGCCCGGCCGGGAGCGGTGAGGGGGGCGGTTCGGCGGGGCGGCAGTCGGGGCGGCTGGGCGCGTCCCAGGGCCGTGGCGGCGGCGAGGAGGGCCTGCCGCTGCCGGGGCCGCGCCGTAACCACCCCCATCCGCCGGGCGGCCCCGGCTCCGCGCAGCTGCGCAGTGCGGTGCCGCTGGCTGAGCAGCCGGGGCGGGTGGCGGATCTGGCGCCGCGCCGTCGCTAGCGAGGGGCGCCGGCGGGTGTCAGCGGGCCTTGAGACCGGTGAAGGCCAGCGCCAGCAGCCGGTCGGCCAACTCCGGGTCGTCCGGGGACTCCTCCACGGCCAGCCCGATCGCGTTGGTGAGCTGCATCAGATCGGCGATGACCACATCGGACCGTACGGCACCGCTCTGCTGGGCGCGGGCGAGCAGTTCACTGCCCGCCTCGCGCAGCGGCAGACCGCAGCCGCGGGACAGTGCCGAGGTCTCGTCTCCCGAGCACGCCATCAGGGCCCGGGAGAGCCCGCGGTAGATGCTCGCGTGGTCGACGATGGCGCGCAGCCAGTCGATCAGCGCCTGACACGGCCGCGGCGCTTTGGCCAGCTCCCGCGACCGCTCCAGCAGGGCGCATATCTCGCCCTGGAAGACCGCGCCCATCAGCGCGGTGCGGTTGGGGAAGTGGCGGTAGAGCGTGCCGATGCCGACGCCCGCGCGGCGTGCGATGTCCTCCAGCGAGGCATCGGTGCCGTGCCGGGTGAAGGCCGTGCGCGCCTCGGCCAGCAGCCGCTCGTAGTTGCGGCGCGCGTCGGCGCGCATGGGGCGCGGTGGCATCTGCGCCGTGGCTGTCTCGATCGCCATCGCGGTCCTCCCTGCCGTGGCTGCCCGTGAGTCAAGCATGCCATTTCGTGACCGGAGGCACGCCCGGGCCAGGCAATGCGGGTATCGCGAACGGCATCAAACAGGGCGCCGGCATCGTGCGTTGCGGTGCGCCGGAGTGGAAGAACGATGGGACTGACCAGCCGCTCACTCGAGTATGTGATGATCGCCCTCGCCGTGGGGTGCGCGGGGCTGACGCTCTGGCTGTGGCCGCGCTTCGCGGGCCGGGGCGTACGGGCCTGGCTGGGCCGGCTGGCCGCCCTCGCGGTGACCCAGTGCGCGATCGTGGCCGCGCTGGCCCTCGCGGTGAACACCACCTTCCAGTTCTACGGGTCCTGGGACGAACTGCTGGGCGGGGACGAGGCGGCACCGGCGGCCCTGTCCCATGTGCAGGGCGGCGCCGCGGAGCCGGTCGGAGCGTCGGGCGGGCTGGTGCGGCCCGCCCCGCCGCAGGGGCTGGACACGGTGCACGGACTGCCGAGCGGGCCCCCCGACAAGGCGGGCAAGGTCGAGTCGGTGCGGATCCTGGGCCGCCGCAGCCAGGTGGCCAACCCGGCGTATGTGTATCTGCCGCCGCAGTACTTCCAGCGCCAGTACGCCCGGCAGCGCTTCCCGGTGATCGTGGCGATCAGCGGCTATCCGGGCGGATCCTTCCTGCTGGCCCAGCATCTGCGGCTGCCCCAGACCGCGGGCGGGCTGATCCGCACCGGGGCGATGCAGCCGGCGGTCATCGTGATGGTGCGGCCCACCATCGCCCCGCCCCGCGACACCGAATGCGTGGACGTCCCCGGCGGCCCGCAGGCCGAGACCTACTTCGCCCAGGACCTGCCCGAGGCGCTGCGGGGGCACTACCGGATCGGCCATGACCCCAGCGCCTGGGGCGTGCTGGGCTACTCCTCGGGCGGCACCTGCGCCCTTGAGCTGACCCTGCGTCATCCGCGCGTCTACAGCGCGGCCGCGGCTCTGTCGCCCGACTACCGCGTGGTCAACGACCCCACCACCGGCGACCTCTTCGGCCCGGGCCCGCAGGGCGAGCGCGGCAAGCGGGAGCACGATCTGCTGTGGCGGCTGCGCCGGCTGCCCCAGCCGCAGGTGTCGGTGCTGGTGTCCTCCAGCCGCCGGGGCGAGCCCAACTACGCCGCCACGCGCGACTTCCTGGCCGCGGTCCGCACGCCGATGAGCGCGCAGTCGATCATCCTCGACCGGGGCAGCCACAACTTCCGCACCTGGCGCCGCGAGCTGCCCACGGCCCTGCGCTGGATGAACGGCCAGTTGACCTTCCCCCAGGACGTGGTGCACGGCCGCTGAGCGGGCGCGGCACGAAGACGGCGGGCCCCGGCCGGAGGATTCCGGTCGGGGCCCGCCGTCATGTGCGGGGGCGGGTCAGCCCTTGATTCCCGCCTCAGTCCTTGATCTGCGCGTCAGTCCTTGATCTCGCAGATGACCGCGCCCGAGGTGATGGACGCGCCGACCTCGGCGGCCAGGCCCTTGACGGTGCCCGCGCGGTGGGCGTTGAGGGGCTGTTCCATCTTCATGGCCTCCAGGACGACGATGAGGTCGCCCTCGGCCACGGTGTCGCCCTCGTTGACGGCGACCTTGACGATGGTGCCCTGCATCGGGGAGGCCAGGGCGTCGCCGGAGGCGGCGGAGCCGGACTTCTTGACCGCCTTGCGCTTCGGCTTCTTCGAGCCGCCGCCCGCCGGGGCGGTGGCCACGCCCAGGGAGGCGGGCAGCGAGACCTCCAGCCGCTTGCCGCCGACCTCGACCACGACGGTCTCACGGGCGGTGGGCTCCTCGTCCTCGTCGGGGCTGACGGGGGCGAATGGGGCGATGGTGTTCTTGAACTCGGTCTCGATCCAGCGGGTGTGGATCGTGAACGGCTCGCTGGTGAAGGCCGGGTCCACCACCACCGCCTGGTGGAACGGGATCGCGGTGGCCATGCCCTCGACCTGGAACTCGGCCAGGGCGCGGGCGGCGCGCTGCAGGGCCTGGGTGCGGGTGGCGCCGGTGACGATCAGCTTGGCCAGCAGCGAGTCCCACGCCGGGCCGATGACGCTGCCGGACTCCACGCCCGCGTCCAGCCGCACACCGGGTCCGGCGGGCGGGACGAAGGAGGTCACCGTGCCCGGGGCGGGCAGGAAGTTGCGGCCCGGGTCCTCACCGTTGATGCGGAACTCGAACGAGTGGCCCCGCATCGGAGGATCGTCGTAGCCGATGGCCTCGCCGTCGGCGATGCGGAACATCTCGCGGACCAGGTCGATGCCGGTGACCTCCTCGGTGACCGGGTGCTCCACCTGCAGCCGGGTGTTGACCTCCAGGAACGAGATGGTGCCGTCGTTGCCGACGAGGAACTCGACGGTGCCGGCGCCCACATAGCCGGCTTCCTTGAGGATGGCTTTGGATGCGGCGTAGAGCTGGTCGTTCTGCTCCTGGGTCAGGAAGGGGGCCGGGGCCTCTTCGACCAGCTTCTGGTGGCGGCGCTGGAGGGAGCAGTCACGGGTGGAGACGACCACGACGTTGCCGTGGGTGTCGGCCAGGCACTGGGTCTCCACATGGCGGGG